>JBJOOU010000140.1:0-13876 GCA_046051105.1 Bacteroidota bacterium | reverse complement strand
TTCAGCCCACAATATCTATTTATCTTTACATACGACACAAACAGCTTATATTGCGAATCAGAAGGTCTGACAAGTGTATATCTGGATGAAATCACCAACAGGCTAACAAAACTTCAAGTATATCAATTTTATGCTTCAAATTATTATCCACAGGCAATAATGTCACTTTACTACAGCAATGCAATTACAACAGACCTTAGCAGCACTAATACAGAAACCAGTACAGCAAAGGTATTCTACTTCAACAACAGCATTATTATAAACAACACAGCCACGGACGTCACAAGATTCCAATTATCCGTTTACGACATCAATGGAAAAAGAATTATTTCAAATGCAGAGATAAATAGCCAAAACAATATATCATTGCCCAATCTTCCAAAAGGGATCTATGCATATACATTAACCACCGACACACAACATTTCAACGGAAAATTCATTGTGAAATAAACACACAAGGGAGAAGCGACTTCCAAGTCACTTAAAAACACAAAAACAGCACAAGCAACCGCATCAAGCGACTTGGAAGTCGCTTCTCCCCTACACCACACTGCCAATCTGTCACCCCGACACGGTTGGCATTTTTTTTGAAACAGGACGAACCGTAATCAAAAAACTGAATTACTCTTCGCAGCCAGCTCCCCCTCTTGGGGAGGGGGTTGGGGGGAGGGCTCTAAAACATATAAATAAATCTAAAAGATATGGCAAAAGGAAACATCGGGGTGACGAGTGATAATATATTCCCCGTTATCAAGAAATTTTTGTACAGCGATCATGAAATTTTTCTGCGCGAATTGGTATCTAACGCCGTAGACGCTACACAGAAGCTAAAAACACTGGCATCTGTTGGCGAATTCAAAGGCGAACTAGGCGAACTTACCGTACAGGTGGCTATCGACAAAAAGAAAGGCACCATCACCATCAGCGACCGTGGTATCGGGATGACAGCCGAGGAAATCGAAAAGTATATCAACCAGATTGCTTTCTCGGGAGCCGAAGAGTTTGTGGAAAAATACAAAAACGATGCGCAAGCCATCATTGGACATTTCGGACTGGGCTTTTACTCTTCGTTTATGGTGTCGAAAAAAGTGGAAATCTTCACCCAATCGCACCGTGAAGGCACTACCGCTCAACATTGGTCGTGCAAAGGCGACCCGGAATACACACTCGAAGATACCATTAAGTCCGACCGCGGAACAGACATCGTGCTCCACATCGACGACGACAACCAGGACTTCCTCGAAGAATCAAAAATTCAGGAATTGCTGACCAAATACTGTAAATTCTTGCCAGTAGAAATTGCATTTGGCAAGAAAAAAGAATGGAAAGACGGCAAACAGGTAGAAACTGAGGCCGACAACATCATCAACAACCCTACACCGGCATGGACCAAAAAACCTGCCGACCTGAAAGAGGAAGATTACAGCGACTTCTACCGCGAGTTGTTCCCCATGAGCGAAGATCCGTTGTTCCACATCCACCTCAACGTGGATTATCCGTTCAACCTCACCGGTATCTTGTATTTCCCAAAAATCAAAAACAACATCGACATGCAGCGCAACAAAATTCAGCTGTACTGCAATCAGGTGTTCGTTACCGATCATGTGGAAAACATCGTGCCCGAGTACCTGACATTATTGCATGGTGTCATCGACTCGCCGGACATTCCGCTGAACGTATCACGCAGTTACCTGCAAAGTGATGGCAACGTGAAAAAGATTTCGGGACACATCACCAAAAAAGTGGCCGACCGCTTGTCGGAAATCTTTAGAACCGATCGTGCCGACTTCGAATCAAAATGGGACAACCTCAAGATATTTATCCAGTACGGAATGCTCAGCGATGAGAAATTCTACGAAAAAGGCGAAAAATTTGCCCTGCTGAAAAACGTGGATGGCCAGTATTTCACCTTCGAAGAATACAAAGAATCGGTGAGAGACAATCAAACCGACAAAAATGGCGACCTGATTTATTTATATGCCAACAACGCCGACGAACAATACAGCTACATCCAACACGCCAAGGACAAAGGCTACGATGTACTGATTATGGACGGACAACTGGATGTACACGTGGTAAGTCAGTTGGAACAAAAATTCGAAAAGACCCGTTTCGTGCGTGTAGATAGCGATGTGGTGGAAAAAATCATCGTGAAAGACGACGCACCCGTGATTTCCCTCACCGACGACCAACGCAACGCTTTGGTAACGGTATTCGAATCGCAAATTCCGGCCATCGAAAAAACCAATTTCATCGTTACTTTCGAACAACTATCGGCTACAGCCAATCCGGTATTCATCACGCAAAACGAATTCATGCGTCGCATGAAAGAAATGTCGGCACTTCAGGGCGGCATGGCCAGCTTCTACGGCGAAATGCCCGATAGCTTCAACCTGGTAGTGAACACCGCTCACCCGGTAGTAGAAAAACTGTTGGCCGACGAAGAAGCAGCTTGCGGAACGGAAGTAGCACCGCTCAACAGCGAGATTGCGCTCACCGAAAGCGAAAAACAAACGCTGAAAGACGGGCAAAAAGGCAAAAAAGACGAAGAAATTCCGTCGGAAGAAAAAGCCAAAATCGAAGAACTGGACAAAAAAGTAAGCGAACTGACCGACAAAAAGAAAACCATCCTGAAAGCCTATGCTGCACAAAACAGCAAAGTGCGTCAGTTAGTCGATCTTGCTCTGCTGGCCAACAACCAACTCAAAGGAGAGGCCCTCGCCAACTTCGTAAAACGCAGCGTAGAATTGCTATAACTCATCGCGGCATTCAGGGCGTGACTCGCAGTCACACCCTGAATACACAAAACATAGAAACCGGAATCTGAACGATGATCAGATTCCGGTTTTTTATATCCAAACAGCCTAGCGCAACACATTTTTCATTTGCAGAATAAAAAATAAATCTTACATTTGCATTGATATCAAATGAATTACAAAATGAAAACTATACATATAAACGTTCCTGAGGACATCGATTTGAAAGACTATGATTATTCGATGATCATTGCCACTAAATTGTACGAAGATGGCAAACTTTCTTCAGGACAAGCCGCCGAAATCGCAGGCTTATCCAAACGCACGTTTATCGAATTGCTGGGTCGCTACGGAGTTTCTGTTTTCAGCAATTCTATCGAGGATTTGAACAACGATATAACAAATGCATAAAACAATTATTTCGGATACAAGTTGCCTGATTCTGTTCGATAAAATTGAAGAGCTTCCTCTCCTGCAAAAAGTATACGGATCGCTGGTTACCACCCCACAAATTGCGATGGAATTTGGTGCTCCTCTCCCTGAATGGATAGAAATCATTAGCGTTCAGGATGCAAAATACCTGAGATTCCTCGAAACTCAAGTCGATCCGGGCGAAGCCAGCGCCATAGCTCTGGCTCAGGAATTACCTAACGTTCTTTTATTACTGGATGATCTGAAAGCAAGAAAATTAGCCACTAAAATGAATATAAAATTCACAGGTAGCCTGGGCATCTTGCATAGAGCTAAAGCCGAAGGCCATATCGAAAAGATCAGACCCATGATCAACAAAATTCAGGACACCAATTTTCGCATTTCTGACAAAATTGTGAGTGAACTACTTCGAATCAACAACGAGTAACAACTACCAAAGAAGAAAAACCGGAATCTGAACGAATGTCAGATTCCGGTTTTTGTTTTCCCACCACCGAATTTCCGAACAATACATTTCTATCAATTTGAAACATATTAAGGATAATTGTTTCAAAATTCAAAACAAAACACGTAATTTTGTGCGATTTAAATACAAAACAAATAATTCGTGTTAGAACTCACCAAATCACCCACAGACTGTTGCTCGAAAGAAGAAATCCGCGCGCAAATCGACAAGATAGACCAGGAAATCATTCGCTTATTTGGCATTCGTTTTCAATACGTTAGTAATATTGTAAAATTCAAAACCGACCCCGAAAGCGTCGTAGCACAGGATCGGAAAAACGAAGTCATCTCGGTACGCGGCGAATGGGCAAAAGAGCACGGACTGGATCAAAAAACCTTCGAAGAGATCTACCGCTTCCTCATCGACCATAATATTGGCAAAGAACTGGAAATTTTAAATCAAAAGAATGCCTGAATTCAAAAACAGGACATCAAACAATACTCAATTGAATAATAATTTCAAAACAAACAATAAAACTCTTCCAAAAGAGAGTCACTCAATCATGTACAAAGAAGATATAAAAGTACTCGACTGCACCGTTCGCGACGGTGGGTTGATGAACAAATGGCAATTTTCCGACGACTTTGTACGCAGCGTGTACAATGCCTGCGTAGAAGCCGGAATCGATTATATGGAAATTGGTTACCTGAGTAGCGAAAAAGCCTTCGACCGCAGCGTGTACGGTCCCTGGAAATTTTGCCGTCAGGACGATCTGGAACGCATCGTTGGCAAAAACGAAACCAAGCTAAAACTTTCAGCAATGGCCGATATTGGCCGTATCGAACTGGACGACATCCCCTACAAAGCAGACAGCTTGCTGGACATGATCCGTGTGGCTTGCTACGTACACCAGGTAGACAAAGCAATTGCACTGGCTCACCACTGTATGGACAAAGGCTACGAAGTTTGTATCAATATGATGGCCGTATCGACCGTCAACGAACACGAACTGGACGAAGCACTGAAAGATATTGCCGCTTCACGCGTGAAAACATTCTACGCTGTTGATAGCTTTGGCAGCATGTACATCGAATCGATCCAAAAACTGGTTCGTAAATACCAGGCCGCCCTTCCGGGAAAAGAAATTGGTATCCATGCACACAACAACATGCAGATGGCCATGTCCAACACCTATGTAGCCATCATGGAAGGCTGCACCATGCTGGACGCTACCTTGCTCGGACTGGGTCGCGGCGCTGGCAACTGCCCGATCGAAATTCTGATTGCCTTCCTGAAGAATCCGAAATACCGCCTACTTCCACTTTTACAGGCCATTCAAGACTACATTCACCCGCTACAACAGGAAATCGACTGGGGGTACCACATCCCTTACCTTGTGTCGGGAGCCATGAATGCACATCCTCGCAAAAGTATGGAATGGATGGAATCTGATCGTAAAAACGATTTCGTTTCTTTCCTGCGCGAAATGCACGATAATGAAATATTGGAATAACTAAAATTCCTCACCAGATACAATGACCATCAGATTCGTTCCGATGGTCATTTTTTTTGTTTTAATGCCATATAATCTGCATAAAAAAACCACAACACAGTACTTACCGTATCAATTATTTATCGTATATTTGTATGTTTTTCGGTAAAGTTTTTAAATATCCAAAAAGTCAATATTTCAAAAGCTTCACCTACTATATTGGTCAATAAATAACTAAAAAATAAAATGAGCGAAGAAGAAATAGCGAAAGAGACTCCAAGTACCAATTATGGTGCGAGTAGTATTCAGGTGCTCGAAGGATTGGAAGCCGTTCGTAAGCGTCCGGCCATGTACATTGGCGACATTGGCATCAAGGGTTTACACCATCTTGTATATGAAGTAGTTGACAACTCTATCGACGAAGCTCTGGCTGGCCATTGTGACACCGTATTGGTTTCAATCAACGAAGATAATTCAATCACAGTTATTGACAACGGTCGTGGTATCCCTGTAGACTTTCACGAAAAAGAAGGCAGATCGGCCCTGGAAGTAGTTATGACTGTGCTACACGCCGGAGGTAAATTCGACAAGGATTCTTACAAAGTTTCCGGTGGTTTGCACGGTGTGGGGGTTTCGTGTGTGAACGCTCTTTCTACCTTGCTCCATGTTGAAGTTTCCAGAGGTGGAAAATTATATATGCAGGAATACGAACGTGGAACACCAAAGTTTGATGTAAAAGAAATTGGCGTATCCGAATCGACAGGTACTTCTGTAACTTTCCATCCGGACGACACGATTTTTACCGAAACAGTTTATCGCTATGATATTCTGGCAAATCGCCTTCGCGAACTTGCTTATCTGAATGCTGGTATCACGCTCTCTCTTACCGACAAACGAGTAGTAAACGAAGATGGAAGCTTCAAATCAGAGACTTTCCACTCAACAGAAGGGCTGAAAGAATTCGTTGAATATATCGACGAAGCCCGTGAAAAATTGATTGATTCTGTTATCCATATCAACACGGAAAAAAATGGCATTCCTGTTGAAATTGCGATGACTTACAATACATCGTATAACGAAAACATCCACTCGTACGTAAACAACATCAACACCATCGAAGGAGGAACTCACCTTGCAGGCTTCCGTCGTGGATTGACACGTACGTTGAAAAAATATGCCGAGGAGAGCAAAATGCTTGAAAAGGTAAAAATTGAGATCAGTGGAGATGACTTCCGCGAAGGATTGACTGCCGTTATCTCAATCAAGGTTCAGGAACCTCAATTCGAGGGTCAGACTAAAACCAAACTGGGTAACAACGAAGTGATGGGATCGGTTGACATGGCTATTGGTGAAGCTCTGGGTTATTATCTGGAGGAAAACCCTAAAGCGGCCAAAATGATTGTTGAAAAGGTAATCCTTGCTGCAACAGCACGTCAGGCAGCCCGCAAAGCCCGCGAAATGGTGCAACGCAAATCGCCACTTTCTGGCGGTGGACTTCCCGGCAAGCTGGCCGACTGTGCTGATAAAGATCCTCAAAAATGCGAACTATTCCTTGTCGAAGGGGATTCGGCAGGCGGTACAGCCAAACAAGGACGCAGCCGTCAGTTTCAAGCTATTCTTCCACTTCGTGGTAAAATCCTGAACGTGGAAAAAGCCATGCACCACAAAGTGCTGGAGAGTGAAGAAATTCGCAACATCTACACCGCACTGGGTGTAAGCATAGGTACTGAAGACGACAGCAAGGCACTAAACATAACAAAACTACGTTATCATAAAATCATAATCATGACCGATGCCGATGTGGATGGTAGCCACATTGCAACATTGATTATGACCTTCTTCTTCCGCCACATGAAAGAGCTGATTGAGAATGGGTATTTATACATTGCCACTCCTCCACTCTATCTATGTAAAAAAGGAAAAGTAGAAGAATATTGCTGGAACGATCAACAACGTCAGGCATTTATCGAAAAATATGGTAACGGAAACGAAGGAGGAATTCACACCCAACGCTATAAAGGTTTGGGAGAGATGAACGAAATTCAACTTTGGGACACTACCATGAATCCTGAAAACAGAACATTACGTCAGGTAACGATTGATAACGCTGCTACAGCCGACCACGTATTCTCCATGTTGATGGGGGATGATGTAGGTCCACGTCGTCAGTTTATCGAAGAAAACGCTACCTATGCTAAAATTGATGCATAAAAAAAAAAGACAACAGTTACCAGACAACAGACAACAGCTATTTCTGTCGTCTGTTGTCTGTCGACTGATGACCTTTATAATATGAACATAGCCGTTTTTTGCTCATCAAGCAACCATATTGCAGATAAATACAAACAGGCAGCATTTCGTCTGGGCGAAATGATTGCTGATTTGGAACACACACTGGTGTATGGTGGTGCTACCGGGGGATTGATGGACTCTGTATCAGAAGGAGCAGCCAGCAAAAAAGGGACTATCATTGGTGTAATACCTGACGCTGTCATAAAAATGAACCGGCAGAGCACAGTACCAACTCAGCTGATTACAGTGGAAACCATGAGCGAACGAAAAGCTCAAATGAAAAAACTGTCGGATATATTTGTGGTATTGCCCGGTAGTTACGGCACATTGGACGAAATGCTCGACATTATTGCTTCTGGCGTAGTGGGCGAACATAAAAAACCGCTAATCATCCTGAATCAGGACGGTTTTTACGACCTCTTCATTCAACAGATAGAACAAATGCGAAATGAGCACTTTATGCCTGCAGTAGAAAAATATAAACCGATACTGGTAGCGGATATAGAACAGTGCATTGAAAAAATACAAATATTAAATACAAACTCTTAATACACTTAGGGCATGAATTTATTCTGGAAAAAGATATTTGGCGGTATAAGCTCAACCGCAAAACTTGAAAAAGAAGAAATTGAACTGGTGAAAGCAATGCAACGCTACGCCGAAGTAGAAAAGTCTGTTGAACTGGCCGAATATAAAAAGTTATATCATGTCGTAAAATCTGCTGAATTTCAGGAGAAAAAGAAAACTCTTCAGAACAGAAAATACAAAGACACTGAAGAATATCGGGTATCGAGCAAGTTCGAGAAATTAAAGAACTCGGCAGAGCTACAGCACTATCTTAAACTAGTCGAGTCAAACGAGCTCAAAGAGTTTTTGAAATTCGAAAAGTCGAAAGAATTCGAGCAATTAGGTGATGCTAAGAAAGTGGAAGCCTCACCTCTTTTGCAGAGAATGAAAGCCTATCAGAAGTCTAAAGATTTTGCTCTCTACAGTCGCTTTCACAACTCATTTATTCTGAAAGAGTACGAAGAACTTAAAGCAAAAGTTTCAAGTCCTGAATTCAAAAAGAATGACGAATTCTGGAAAAATGAAAAACGCTGGCACAGCACTCCTGAGTTTGCTCAGCAAGAAAGATTCTACGAGCTGGCTAAAAATCCGGACGTAGAATTCTACAACAACGAAAAACCGGAACGTTTTGAAAAATATCGTTCTTTGAAACTTATTTTTCAGGAAGAGTTCAACTGGAATACACTCGACAAATCGCACTGGAGTTTTGGTTTTCATTACAAAAAACCGGAATTCATTGGTGACCACTCGTTTGCCAATGAAAAACAAGCTTATAACGGTGGTAAAAATGTGAGCGTTGAAAGTGGCACATTGAAAATTGCTACTAAACACGAAAAAACAACTGCACGCGCCTGGGACGAAAAGAAAGGATTTATTCAAAAAGAATTTGAATATAGCTCAGACGTACTTCAAACAGCAGATACATTCAAACTTAAATATGGAGTAATTCGGGCTAAAATCCGATGTACCGGCAATGCTCACCATGCGTTTTGGTTAGGCTCTGAAGGCAAATTACCACATGTAAACATTTTCCATTTTGATGGTAAAAAGATTCAGGTAGGTAATGCCAACAAAACGGTATTTGACAGTGCTGTAGTTACAGGAATCAATGCATCGGACTTCTATATTTACACATTGATGTGGAACAAAAAAGAATTGATTTGGATGATCAACGACGTAGAAATTTATCGTACGTCCAGCAATGTCCCCAACGAAGACATGTTCCTGACCCTGAATTCATTTATTCCTGAAAAAAGCCATGGCGGTGCCGGAAGTCTTGAAGTTGACTGGATCCGCGTATATGCCAACTAATTATTTTTAAACACCATAGAATGAGCCGGTAATTTTTTTATCGGCTCATTATTCATTATAACACATCCTTATGCTTGAAACACACAAAGTAAACGTACTAAATAAATTCTTTATCGGTGGAAAGAGCCGCTTTGTATTAATTGCCGGTCCATGTGCAATCGAAACGGAAGAAATGACGATGCAGGTAGCTGCCGAACTGAAACACATCTGTTCGGAGCTGAACATCCATTTAATTTTTAAATCGTCGTTCGACAAAGCCAATCGCTCATCCGTAAAAGCTCCACGTGGTGTAGGTATGGAGCGTGGCTTACAAATTCTGAAACGAGTAAAGGACGAATTGGGCTTAGCTGTAGTCACCGACGTGCATGAAACATGGCAATGCGAACCAGTGGCCGAGGTAGCAGACATGCTTCAAATCCCGGCATTTCTTTCACGTCAAACCGATCTGCTGGTAGCAGCTGCAAAAACGGGAAAAATCGTGAACGTAAAAAAAGGGCAGTTCATGGCTCCCTGGGACATGAAAAACGTGATTGACAAGTTGCGCGATTCGGGCAATGAAAATATCTTACTTTGCGAGCGTGGGTCATCATTTGGCTATAATAATCTTGTTGTGGACATGACAGGACTGGTAGAAATGCGCAGTTATGGGTATCCAGTTGTATTCGATGCCACACATGCGGTGCAAAAACCGGGAGGCCAGGGCACTTCTACTGGTGGCAATCGCGAAATGGTGCCTTATCTGATGCGTGCAGCACTTGCGATTGGCGTAGATGCCATTTTTGCCGAAGTACACCCCGACCCTGAACATGCATTCAGCGATGGTCCCAACCAAATTCATTTGAAAAATATTCGTTCCATATTGGAGCAAGCCGTTGCCATTGATGATATTATAAAAAGTCAACCGACAACCGACAACCGACAACAGTCTCCAGACAATAATCCACTACTATCTGTCAACTATCAAGCGAAGAAAGACTTCAACAATATAAAGCTTTTCTTAACTGATGTAGATGGCGTTTTGACTGATGCCGGCATGTATTATTCGGAAAACGGAGACGAATTGAAAAAATTCAACACACACGACGGTATGGGTTTGCAACTCATCAAAGAGCATGGTATTAAAACGGGCATTGTAACATCGGAAAATACAAAATTGGTAGAACGCCGATACAACAAACTAAAACTCGATTTTCTGTATCAGGGTAAACGCGAAGGCGGAAAATTGGCGACAGTTACCGAACTGTGCAGGCAAGAAGGAATCACACTAAAAGAAGTGGCTTACATCGGCGACGACATCAACTGTCAGGAATTATTGGAAAACGTTGGAATTGCAGCCTGTCCCGCCAATGCTTTACCATCGATCCAAAACATTCCGGGTATTATCCAGCTTCGCAAAAAAGGAGGCGAAGGCTGCGTTCGCGAGTTTATCGAACTCATTATCAAAGAACGGGAAAACTAAATTTCATTAGCACTCCACAAAAACTATCAAACTATCAAACATACAGTGTAAAATGAATTTTCAACAACTTGCCAGAGATATATTTGCTCAGCAAATAGGCGAACTGCAAAAACTGACGGACAAAATCGGACCCGAAATAGATGATGTAGTAGAACTCATCTACAGTTGCAAAGGGAAAGTTGTGATCATGGGCTTGGGAAAAACCGGCATCATTGGTCATAAAATTTCAGCCTCACTGGCCTCTACCGGCACTCCTTCTATCTTTGTGAATGCAGCGGAAGCCATGCATGGCGATCTGGGAATGATAAGCAAACAGGACATTGCACTACTCATTTCGAACAGCGGCACCTCTTCCGAAATCGTAAACGTGATTGCTCCACTGAAAAAAATTGGCTGTAAGGTCATCGCAATGACAGGGAATCCCAACTCTCCGGTTGCACGCGAAGCAGAGCTGGTAATTCACATCGGTGTAAGCCGCGAAGCCTGTCCGCTGAACCTGGCTCCAACTACATCGACAACGGCCACACTGGTGATGGGCGATGCTCTCACCATCTGCCTGATGGAACGACGTGGATTCAAGGCGGAGAATTATGCCTTGTACCATCCTGGTGGTGCACTTGGACGACAATTGCTGTGCAGAGTGAAGGACGAAATGTTCACAGACGTCCCGAAGGTACAACTCAGCACTATTTTCAAAGACATCATATACGAAGTAAGCAATAAACGCCTTGGAATGACCATGGTATATGACAATGAAAAAGCAGTAGGCATTATTACCGATGGCGACATTCGTAGAGCCATTCAGAAACATGATGAAATAAAGCATCTGACGGCGGCGGATATCATGACCAATGGCTTCAAACGTATCAATGAGAACGAGCTACTAACTGAAGCATTAGAAATCATGGATCTGAACAAAATCACCACACTTACAGTAACTGATTCCGGTCAGCAGGTAGTTGGTATTTTATCTATCCACAATATCATCGATTTTCGCAACCCGATCAACTAGCAACAAAACACCAATATTATATTGAAGTTCAAAAAGATATATATCGAAATTACCAATAGCTGCAATTTTAATTGCAGCTTTTGCTTTACAACCAGCCGCAACACTAAATTTATGTCGGTGGACGATTTTCGAACCATTTGCGAACGCATCCGCCCATTTACCAACTACATTTATCTACATGTGCTGGGCGAGCCACTCTTGCATCCTCACATCGAAGACTTCCTGCAAATTGCGCAACAAGCCGGTTTGAACGTAAACATTACCACCAATGGCGGATTGTTGGAACGAAAAAAAGATATTCTGCTAAAATACCCTATCCGACAAATCAATTTTTCTCTCCATGATGCGGAAGAAAATATACAGCCTGAAAATCTCACAGCCTACTTGCAATCCATTCTTGATTTCTCGAAGATGGCTTCCAAGCAAACTTATATCTGCCTGCGATTATGGAACACCAGCTCTGCAACCAGCCATCATTTTAATCAGCAAATACTGGAAAAAATAAGCAGTTTCTTCAACATCTCAGCGCCCGATCTGGAAACCACTACGGGCAATGGAATCAAACTGGCTGATCATATTTTTCTACAGAAATCACCACGGTTTGAGTGGCCGGACGAAAAGCTGGAAGCAAAAGTAGAAAATCGTTACTGCTACGCCCTGCGGGATCATATCGCGATATTGGCCGATGGAACGATCGTACCCTGCTGTTTGGATGCAGATGGTAGCATGAAGCTGGGCAATATCTTCACCGACAATTTGAAAGATGTACTTCAATCATCCAAAGCATTGAACATAAAAAAAGGATTCGAACAACGAAAAGTTGTCGAACCCCTTTGTGCTACTTGCGGATTTACAGTGGAGTAAAACTATTTCTTCAATTGTTTTATTAGACTCCAATTCCTCCATAATGTCCAAATAGTCCCCATAAAAACACCTCGAAAAATATAGTGATAGATGCTTTGGGGTTCTGTTTCAAAAAAATACATTATTACATTATAAACTAATAGCCAATAGAGAGCCCATCCCATCCAAATGTAGAGCAACTGAATACGTGGCGACTTTTTGCTCAGCCATTTTTTATAGTCTTCAACTAGTTTCATAACCGTAATCCATCCAACAATTTCACATATATCTCAATCGCTTCTTCGATTTCAGCACATTTGATATACTCGTCAGCAGTATGCGAACGAGCAGAATCACCCGGACCCATTTTCACGCTGGGAAAGTTCATTAGTGCCTGATCCGAAAGAGTGGGTGAGCCAAAAATCGTTCGTCCTATCTCCTGCCCTTTTTTCACTACCGGATGCGAAAGAGGTGTGGCTGTAGAACTCAATCGGGTAGATCGAGCCTGAACACTGGCATCTACATGTTTGCGAACTTCTTCCAAAATCTCGGTATTTGAATACATCTCGTTACTGCGCACATCTACTACGAACGTACATTTATCGGGCACTACGTTATGTTGCGTTCCGGCATTTATCTGTGTCACCGACATTTTCACGGGGCCTAGCAACTCCGATTTCTTTGGAAATTCAAACGTCCGGAACCACTCCACATCTTTCAATGCCTTATAAATAGCATTTTCGCCTTCGTTGCGAGCAGCATGGCCGGCTTTTCCTGTAGAAACACAGTCAAGCACCATCAAACCCTTTTCGGCTACCGCCATGTTCATCTGCGTAGGTTCACCGACGATGGCAAAATCGATCTTAGGCAGCTCGCTCAACAAACTTTCAATGCCGTTTTTACCGGATACTTCTTCTTCGGCCGTAGCTGCAAATATCAGGTTATAACTCTGTGGGTTTTGAACCAATGCAAACCAGGCATGTAGCAAACTCACCACACTGGCTCCGGCATCGTTACTACCCAGTCCGTACAGATTATCGTGTTCGATACGTGGCATAAAAGGGTCGCGCACCCACCCCGAAGCAGGTTTTACAGTGTCGATATGCGAATTGAATAAAATAGTTGGACGAGAAGGGTCAAAACCAGGACTCATCAACCAAATGTTATTGTCCTTGCGCGATACCACATATCCTTTGATCTCGATAAATCGTTCCAAAAAATCGGCTACAGCCTTTTCTTCCCTACTAAAAGAAGGGATAGCAATCAT
>JBJOOU010000139.1:0-15747 GCA_046051105.1 Bacteroidota bacterium | reverse complement strand
GTATTGTTGTGAGCCTGCATTACCAGGTCTAACTCATCGCAACGACTGTCGATAAGTGGTGCACAAAGAACTCCTCGTCCGTAGGTGATCATAAAATTCACCATTTCAGGAGTCATCTTTTCGGCCGCACACACAAAGTCTCCTTCGTTTTCGCGGTCTTCATCATCCACTACTATAACCATTTTGCCGTTTTTGATATCAATCAGGGCATCTTCTATGCTATCGATAGCTGTTTTCATATTTTTGTGCGTTTTAGTCTTTCTGAAAATTGTTGAACCAAAGTCGGATCAACGGTTTATTTTTTTATAATAGAGTTTACTCTTGTTCTGATTAAACTGAAAAAGCGAATGTATTGTTCCGGGCTTAATAATGTTGCATCTACCACAGCTTTGTAGGTGATAAAAATTCCCACCGGCAAAAGCACCATCGAACTCAACCACATTCCCTGATAGGCCATCCATATTCCTTCGCGCGACATTTTGTAGCCGGTATTGTCGATGATGTAGTAGATGATAAACATGACTACCGAGATGACCACCGGCATTCCCAATCCTCCTTTGCGGATAATAGCGCCCAGTGGGGCACCAATGAAGAAGAAAATAAGACAGGCAAACGACAGCGTGAATTTTCGGTGCCATTCAATCTGATGTCTGCGAACATATTTTATAGGGTCTTCTATCATCATTTCATTGTAGCTCACCTGTTCTTTCATCGATTTGGCTTTTTCCAGCGCTGTATTGCTGGCTCTCACCATTTCATCCTGATTCAGCGAAAGAAACAAAGAATCGACGTCAATTTTCTTCGAATGATTTTTGATTTTTGTTGTGAGCTTCCGGTTGTTCATTTCTTCGCGGGAGAAATAATGAACCTGAATAAATTGTCGGCCCTGTTCCGAACCTCTTTGCGATACTACCTTTTCTACAGAGTCGATAGAGTGGGCGAGCTGGGTGATGTTTTTACTCACATGCTGATCCTGCAAAACCGATTCGTCGATACGATTAAATCCATTGTTGAAGTCCATGAGGATTTCTTTGGTTTTGAAAATTTCGCGTCGATATGGATTGGTTACAGGCGAACTTGAGATGCGTTGTTTCTTCAGATTTTCAAAGCTTTCGCCATCATATAGCGTGAGCTTCAGGTATTTGTTGTCGGCTGTGAACTGAATGCGGCCCGAATCGGCCACCATCACGGTAGCATTTTCAAAACCACCGGAATAGTCGTAAATCATCATATCCTTCAGCAGGCCTTTGTCTTTGCCGCGTATATAGATGTTCACACCATTTATCTGGCTGTAAAATTCTCCAACGGGAATATCGAATTCTGGCGATTTTTGACGGAGTGAGAAGATGAGTGCCCATAGTTTGGATTGCGATTTGGGCAATACATTGTTTGAAAAGAAAAATGCTCCGATGCACACCAACGAGATAAATACAATAAGTGGACGCATGATTCGGAACAGGGATATGCCCGCCGATTTCATTGCGGTTAATTCGAATTTCTCGCCCAAATTTCCAAATGTCATCAAGGAGGCCAGTAGTATGGCAAGAGGTAATGCCATCGGCACCAATGTGGTAATGGCATATAGAAAAAACTCACCAAGAACCGACCATGCAATTCCCTTACCAACAAGCTCTGTTACGTGTTTCCATAAAAACTGCATCAATAAAATGAAAATACAGATCAGGAATGTCATTAAAAACAGCGTAAAAAAACGCTTGAAAATATAGATGTCGAGTTTTTTTATCTTAAACATGCCTCGTTTTTTAGGAGGAGCAAAATTACATTAAATACTTCAATAATCAATTGTAATCAATGCGAAATTACCTTAACGTCGGATAGATACAAAAAAACCATCCCGCATTTTGGCCGGATGGTTTTTTCTGAATGAATAAATTTGTTTTAAATACCTGTTTTTCTCCTTAGGTCGTCGATTTGTTTGTTCCAAAGGAGAATTAAATCGTCTTTCTCCGATGGTTCTGCAAAATCAGTCACTAAAAGTGCTGGTTCGCCCGAAACTTCGGGTACATGAATTTCCATTTCAAAATAATGACAGGTTTCTGTGTCCTCTTCCCATTGAAAACGGATACTTTTTGTTGGTTTTATGTCAAGCAAAAATGCGGTTTGTTCATGTTTTTCCCAACAGAAAGTATATTCGTTATTATTGACACTAACTACATCGGCAAACCATTCCGCTAACCCAAGCGGACTGCTTATGGAGCTCCACAGGATATTCACCGATCCTTTTTTCAATGGATATTCTATCGTGAACTTCTTTTTTTTCATACTAAATATGCACTTAATGAATTGCTAATCAATAGTTAAATATCGAATTCGGGCGCAATTAAGGCAATATTTATGACAAAAGCAAGACAAATAGATGAAAATATGATCGGTTGTTGATAAGTTTATCTTCCTAAACTGCTTTTTTCGAAACAAAGAGGAAGTAATTTGCGTATATTGTCTATCAAATATACATGGTCTGTACCATATAAAAGTACGGCAATATCCTTTTCGTAGCGCATCTCTGACTCTAATAACACCTGCCGACAGGCACCGCATGGAGTGATCGGATTAGCTAAAAAACTACCCTGTGTATAGGCAGCTATTGCGATTGCAACCGGAGCTACGTCAGGGTACTGCGCATTCGCATACATCATGGCTACGCGTTCGGCGCATAGTCCGGACGGGTAAGCCGAATTTTCCTGGTTGCTGGCAGCTACGATTTCGCCATTTTCAAGCAATACTGCCGCGCCTACGTGAAAGTTGGAATAAGGTGCGTAAGCCTTTGCTGTTTGTTCTTGCGCGCGGCTCACCAGCGTCTGATAGGTCGTATTGAGTTCTTCTGTCTTACAAAGACTGAATTCGGTAATGACTGTCTTCTTTTCCATGCTTGTTTCTTTTTTTTTTGTCCTATAATAACGTATTGTGCCTCTTTACAGTTCTGCTGACATTGAAGAATATAGAGCAGAGTGCATAAATATGCGCTTTAAAAAGGGAAACAAAAGTAAAAAAATATCTTTTCAAAAGCATTTATTTCTACTAAATAGTTTTTAAATTTGTAGCAGTAAAAAGTATAATTCTTTATAAATGAACATGAAATTTAAATTTTTGTCTGTTGTCGTTTTGTTTTTTCTGGCAGAAGTTGTTTATTCTCAGGCTCAAAGTCCTGCATATATTGCTTATATTAATCAGTATTCCGACATTGCTGTTCAGCAGCAGAGCGAGTACGGAATTCCTGCAAGTATTACCCTGGCTCAGGGGTTGCTGGAATCGAGTGCCGGTCAAAGTGATTTTGCCAAGCAATCCAATAATCACTTTGGCATAAAATGCAAAGACTGGACAGGCGAAAAAATATACCATGATGATGATCAGCAGGGAGAGTGTTTTCGTAAATACGACCATGTGTTGCAATCGTACGAAGATCACTCACAGTTTTTGAAAAACAAACCCCGGTATGCATTTCTTTTTCAGTTGGAACCAACCGATTATGAGGGTTGGGCTTTTGGGCTGAAAAAGGCTGGCTATGCTACTGATCCATCCTATGCTTACAAATTGATTTCAATTATCGAAAACTATGGTTTGCACCAGTTCGACTTGCCTAAAAATAATCCTACAGCCCGCAAGGCTGATACAGAAAAAGTGACAAGTCAGAAGAAGCAAGGCTCCGGTGACGGAATTCGCACAGGTTCGATGGGGGCTGTAGTGGCCTTGGTGAGTCATCAGGTGCTGAAAGTAAACGGAGTGAAGTTTGTCTATTCTCTGCCTTCGGATAATTATGCGTTGATTGCTGATGAGTTCAATATGAGTGTTTCAAGGTTGTTGGCTTACAATGATTTGAATGAGGATGGCGGATTGGCTCCCGGTACACGGGTTTTTATCGCTAAAAAAAAAAGAAAAGCGCCTAAAGAATGTGTAAATCATCAGGTATTACCCGGCGAGTCGATGTATTCCATTTCGCAGGATTATGGAGTGCGTGTGGTGAACTTATACAAACTCAATGATATGGCTTTTAGCCAGTCAGCGCGAATTGGTCAGGTGCTAAAACTTCGATAATGAGAAAGAAAAATACCGAACAAATCAGTGAAATCATTCGTCAGTTTTTGGGTGAAATGCACCTTGATAAGCCATTGAATGAAAAACGGTTGATTGATGCATGGCCGGAGGTGCTTGGCCAGAATATTATGAAATACACTACTGATTTGCGTATTTATAACCGGGTTTTATATGTAACTCTCAATTCCTCCGTGTTGCGTCATGATCTGTATATGTCGAAAGACGATATTAAAAAATCGTTGAATGCCCGGGTCGGTTTTGACATCATATCCGACATTGTATTTAAATAAAACAATTCGCTATGGATTTACGCGATAAACTGGCGAATCCGGCCTCCATACGATACATTGATAAGCTGGTACTAGAAGTATATGAACAGCCGGATACATTCCCCATTCTCTTTCAGTTGATTTTTGATGCAGATATGAAGGTGGCCTGGAAAGCTGCCTGGGCTTGTGACAAAATCAGCGAAAAAACTCCCGATTGGTTCTCTTCCTCACATTTCGATCAGTTGTGCAAGCTGTTATTGCAAACAAATCAAAGTGGTTTGCAACGGGGCTGTCTCTCCACTTTACTCAATCTCCCACTTCCTGAGGAAATTTCTGTGGATTTTATCAACTTTTGCTTCGAAAGCATGATTTCTCCTAAATCGGCCATTGCCGTTCAGGCACTTTCGATGAAAATGTTGCTACGTATTAGTCAAAAAGAACCTGATTTTGCACTAGAATTGAAAGCATATCTTGAAAATATTGATGTGAATTGTTATTCGGCAGGTTTTATTGCTACCCGAAAAAATACCCTCAAAGTACTAAATAAGATGAAATTAGGAGAGAGAGTGGATAAGTAATGAGTTAAAACTGCACATTTTGGCGAAAAAAGTGTTACTTTTGCGTCCGATATATAAAGAGTGAACATAGCATTCGTGCTTAAGTTTTAAGTTTAATATAAAAGTAAGTTATGACTTTAAAGAAAAACATTCTGGCATTACGACAGAAAAAAGCAATCGTTGAGAAAGGTGGAGGCGACAAAGCCATTGAAAAACAGGTTGCTATGGGTAAAATGACTGCCCGCGATCGTATTCTTGCCTTGTTGGACGCTGATTCATTTCACGAGTATGACCTTTTCGTAGAACACGAAGAACGTAACTTTGGTATGGACGACAAAGTGTTGGCTGGTGACGGTGTTATTACCGGTACCGGAACTATCAATGGTGCTCCAATTTGCATTTATGCTCAGGACTTTACTGTGATGGGTGGTTCGTTAGGACTAAAACATGCCCGTAAAATCACCAAAATCATGGATCACGCACTTCGCATGAAAGTGCCTTGTATTGGTATCAACGACTCGGGTGGTGCCCGTATTCAGGAAGGTATTGGTGCATTGGCCGGTTATGGCGAAATTTTCTACCGAAACACCATGGCTTCAGGCGTTATTCCACAGATTTCTGTAATCCTTGGACCATGTGCCGGAGGTGCTGTTTACTCACCAGCATTGACCGACTTCGTTTTTGTGGTAGAAAATATCTCAAAAATGTTTATCACCGGTCCAAACGTAATTGAAACTGTATTGGGCGAAAAAATTTCTCAGGAAGACCTGGGTGGTGCTCGTGTACATGCCGAAATTACCGGTAACGCTCATTTCTACGCTCAAAGCGAAATGGAATGTTTGGAACAAATCAAAGAGCTGGTGAACCTGCTTCCTCATAGCAATCAGGAAAAAGCTGCTAAGATTGAACCAAAAGATCCATCTTTCAAGAAAAACATCGAAAACATCATTCCGGCTGATCCAAAACAGCCTTATGATGTACGTGATATTATTTATGCACTTGCCGACGATTCGAAATTCCTCGAAGTTCAGGAATTGTGGGCTGCCAATATCGTTATTGGTTTCGGCCGTCTGAATGGCGAAACTGTAGGTTTTGTAGCAAACCAACCATTGTATCTTGCGGGTGTATTGGATTGCGATGCTTCGGACAAAGCAGCTCGTTTCATCCGTTTCTGCGACGCTTTCAATATTCCTATCATTACGCTTGAAGATATGCCGGGTTACCTACCAGGTGTTGACCAGGAACATGCGGGTGTGATTCGTCACGGAGCAAAAGTGCTTTATGCTTACTCTGAAGCTACTGTACCTAAAATTACGGTTATCCTTCGTAAAGCTTATGGTGGTGGTTATATCGCTATGAACTCGCGCCACCTGGGTGCCGACTTTATGTTTGCTTGGCCAAGTGCAGAAATTGCGGTAATGGGACCAGAAGGTGCTGCTAACATCATTTTCCGTAAAGAAATTATGGAAGCGGAAGACGAAGATGCAATGCGTCAGCAAAAAGTTCAGGAGTATATCGACAAATTTGCCAACCCATACGTAGCTGCTTCTAAAGGTTATATCGATGCAGTAATCGAACCTATGGAAACACGCGAATTGTTGTTGCATGCTCTTGAAGTTTCTAAAAACAAAGACGATTACCGTCCGGCTAAAAAACACGGAGTACCTCCGTTCTAATTGCAAATCAAACAACTTTAATCCGTTTAAAACATGGAAGCAGAAAAACAAGAATTTGTTGACTTTGCAGTTACAGCCCGTAAATACAAAACGCTTCTTACCAAAAAATATCAGGCCCGCAAGCCATGGATCAATCCGAGTCCGTTCGAAATTCAATCGATCATTCCCGGAACAATCATCGATATTTTTGTAAAAGAAGGCGATATTGTAAAAGAAGGCGATCAGCTTTTAATTTTGGAAGCGATGAAAATGCAAAATCGTATTCAAATGCCTTTTACAGCTAAAATCAAAAGCATTAATGTGCAGGTAGGAGTGAAGGTTCCTAAAGATTCATTGATGATTGAGTTGGAAGAGGTGGATGCTGAATAAGCTCCAACAATAATATAGAAGGAAGCGGTTGATTGAAAATTTCAGTCAACCGCTTTTATTTTAAAACGTAATATTGCAGAAATCCCATGATTTCCATGGTCATTGCAATACAGATATGAACAATCACCCCTCCCCAAATGTGCCGGGTCTGGTAAGCCAGTGCTCCCAAAATATAGCCACCAAAAATAGATGAAATCGTTTCGCCAAGCGGCTTCCCGAAATGAATAACCACATACATAGCTACCATCGGTAGCACGGCCTTCTTGTCCATAATGCTGACCATGCCAATAATCAGCATTCCGCGAAAAACGAGTTCCGTTTTCAGAAAATCGATGGCATAGCCCAATTCATAAATGGGTGTGTAGATCCAGCTTGGCAGGCCAAATGAGCCTTCGAACAACCATGGCCGGAATTGTGGATAGGCAGATAAAAAATCGGGAGTGAAGGAGGTGAGTACCAAAAAAGGTAAGAGCATTAAAAATAGCATCAAATAGGCATTGATATGTTTACTGCTTCGAGCCAGTCCGTATATGCCTTCCACCTGTTTATCTACCGTTTTCTTCAATATCCAAACAGGAATAAGATAGAAGAAAGCTCCTTTTAATTGCGATATAAATTTGATGGCCAGCAGTTTCTCCTGATCCGAAAACCCCGCAAATTCCCAGTTGCGATATCCAAAGTACCCAATGCTAGCTCCGTAAAACCCGATAAAGAACAGGCTTTTCAGGTAGAACCTTCTATCCTGAAGTAACTGATAATCTTTCTGAAAGAGTAGAGTAGGGATGGCCACAATAAAGTACATCACGGCATAAAATAACGGATATGCCCACATCGAATCACCCGATGCGTAAGTTGGTTTCATTACATCCCGATAAAAACCGGTGCTGTAGTTGATAATAATTAAGGCAACAATGAGTGCGAAAGTGTAGAGATACGAAGCCTTATGAAAATCTTTCCGAATAAAACTAAACAGTTCTGCCGTTAGGGATTTTAATGCTGATTTTAGTGTCATTCTTGATTATTGACCGAGAGTAGGTAAAATGATGTTGATAAATTCCTGCTCAAAGTTAGGTGTAAAAACCTCTTTTCCCAGCGCTGACTTTATTTCGTCAATCGTCCAGAACCGGCCTTCTGAAATTTCAACCGGATCAGGCGAAATGGCACCATCGTAAGTGGTGCGGTGGACATTTACCAGCTCTGATTCTTGTTTGGATGTGAATTTGTACCGAGTGATAAATTCAGGTTCGAATTCGGTGATTGCTAATTCTTCGCGCACCTCCCGTCTGAGGGCAACCTCTGTTTCTTCTCCAAAATCAATGTGTCCACCCACCGAGGTGTCCCATTTACCGGGCTGAATGTCTTTTGTCTCACTTCTTTTTTGCAGATATAATTCTCCATTAGAATTAAAAACATGCAAATGTACTACCGGGTGAAGCCAGAATGTACCGGAATGGCATTCCTGACGGGTTGCTTTGCCTATTACTTCACCATCTTCGGTAACTAAAGGGAAATATTCTGTTTGATTCATGCGATTTATTTTATCTTGTTGCATGCAAAATTACTAAAAGAATCATTTTAAATTACTTGTCTGATTCGGTATTGAAAGAATATTCGTCCAAATGAGGCTAGGGATTCGGAAATTTTGGTGATACAAGCCTGTGTTGACCTTAAAAAACGATTTGTATTTTACTATTCCGTTCGCGATGACCTGATAAATGTTAAGTGCATTTTGAGGTTCCGCCAGCGATGAGTAGATAATACAAGATGTATTTAACTATTCCGCCTGCGTTGACCACAAAAAACGATTTGTATTTAACTGTTCCGTCCCCGATGACCTGATAAGTGTTAAGTGTATTTTGAGGTTCCGTCAGCGATGAGTAGATAATACAAGTTGTATTTAACTGTTCCGCCTGCGTTGACCTCAAAAAACGATTTGTATTTAACTGTTCCGTCCCCGATGACCTGATAAATGTTAAGTGTATTTTGAGGTTCCGCCAGAGATGAGTTGCTATTTCAAGTTGTATTTTGCTTTTCACTTGCGAAGATTTCCAATTTCATATAGTATGTAGTAGTTCTGGTTGAAATTTCTTGAATTTGAATTTTTCTATGGTCAAATGTAGACTGATTAATCTCGTATGGCAATAAAATCTATAATTATGCGTTATTCGTTATTGGTGATAAACGTTTGAGTAAAGACATGTACAGAAATGTAGCTTTTTCAGAATGATTCTGATGCTATTTTTACGCATCTCGTTTAGTTGTTTAAAAGGTTTGTTGTATCTTTGCAAACATCTGTTTAAAAAAGTAATCACTAATAATAAAACAACATCATTATTATGAGAGATCATAAAATAGCAGTTATTGGTTTAGGTTATGTTGGCTTACCTTTAGCTATTGAGTTTGGAAAAAAATACAAAGTACTTGGTTTTGATATAAATAAAACCCGTGTAGAAGAACTTCAGAACGGACATGATCATACTTTAGAGGCCGATTTGGAGGGAATGAAAGTCGCAATGGATATACGTGCTGTAAATCCGGAGTCGGGACTTTCTTTTTCGTATAATGAAGAAGATCTTAAAGGCTATAATACCTACATTGTTACGGTGCCAACGCCTATCAATCAATTTAATATGCCGGACTTACGTCCTTTAATCAGTGCATCGCAAATGCTCGGTCGGGTGGTAAGCAAAGATGATATTGTTATTTATGAATCAACGACTTATCCTGGTTGTACCGAGGAGGATTGTATTCCGGTTATCGAAAAAGTATCCGGAATGAAATTCAATGTTGACTTCTTTGCTGGCTACAGTCCAGAGCGCATTAATCCAGGCGATAAAATAAATACCCTCACTAAAATCAAGAAAGTTACTTCTGGCTCTACGCCTGAAATCGCTGATGCGGTAGATGGGCTATATGCTTCTATTATTACAGCTGGTACTCATAAAGCTCCCAGCCTGAAAGTGGCTGAAGCATCCAAGATTATCGAAAACGCACAACGTGATGTGAATATTTCATTTGTAAATGAGCTGGCCCTAATTTTCGATAAAGTTGGCATCGATACCAATGATGTAATAGAGGCAGCCGGAACGAAATGGAACTTTCTGAAATATCGTCCGGGTTTGGTTGGCGGACATTGTATCAGTGTTGATCCTTATTATTTGGCCAGCAAGGCTGAATCGTTGGGTTATGTACCGCAGGTTATTTTGTCAGGTCGTCACGTCAATAACAGTATTGCTCCTTTTATTGCTAATAAGGTGGTGAAGTTGATGATTCACAAAGGTCAAACAATTAAAGGTGCCAATGTTTTAATGCTAGGTGTCACTTTTAAAGAAAACTGTCCTGATATTCGTAACACAAAAGTGGTAGATATTTATAACGAACTCTGTGATTTTGGTTTAAATGTAGATATTTATGATCCATGGGCTTCTGCTGAAGAAGTAAAACATGAATATGGGGTGGATATACTTCCTTCATTTGATTCGCAGAAAGAATATCAGGCCATCATTTTAGCGGTTTCGCACGATGAATTTACTACATTCGATTTTGAAAAATATTATAGCAATGGTTCTGTTGTATTTGATGCAAAGGCCGTTGTTGATCGTCGCTGGGTAGATAGCCGTTTGTAATACACGCTGCCCTGAAATCTAATTACATATTTTCACTTCATGAATAAGTTTAAGCAATTATTCCTTCTTTTGAGCGTATCATCCACCTTATTCGCTCAGGACTTAAGCAAACTAACTCCGGCTCAAAAAGAAATGTATATGAAATACATGGCCGGAAAAAGCACAACCAGTGTGCAACCCGATGCCGAAAGTGGGGGGGCAACAGTAATTCCACGGTCGGTAATATCGGCTGATTCGGTTACAAAAGTGCAGCCGGCTCTTGTTCAGGGAAAAAAAAGATTGACCAATTATGGTGCTTATCTTTTTTCTAATCAGAATATTAGTTTTGAACCGAAACTGAATATTGCCACCCCGATGAAATATGTACTGGGAACATATGATGAAGTACTCATTGATATTTCCGGATTGTATGAAGCTAACTATAAGCTGAAGGTGAGTCCGGAAGGAATGGTGAGAATTCCTAATGTTGGTCCTGTAAAAGTGGCCGGACTGATGATAGAAGATGCTACCCGCATTATCCGAAATCAGGTTTCGAAAGTATATATGGGAGTTCCCAGTGGCGAAACCCGCGTCAATATTTCTTTGGGCAGCATCCGTAGCATCCGTGTAAATGTAGTTGGTGAGGCAGTACGTCCGGGAACGTATACATTACCTTCTTTAGCTACCGCCTTTAATGCTTTGTATGCCTGTGGCGGGCCGAATGAAATCGGTTCGATGCGCGATATTAAAGTACTTCGTTCAGGCAAAGTGATTGCTCACCTGGATGTTTATCGTTTTCTTGTGGATGGAGTTTTGGGTGAAAACGTTTTGCTTCACGATGAAGATATCATCAAAATTGAACCCTACAAAACAAAGGTAATTATGGATGGTTCGGTGAAACATCCGGCAATTTTCCAACTCCGTCAGGGCGAAACGATGTACAATCTTATCCAGTTTGCTGGTGGGTACGCAGATGATGCTGACAAATCAAAAGTAACTGTATTTCGCCTGACCGAAAAAGGAAAAACCGTAGTTGATCTCAGTGCCAAAAATTATCAAAACTTCCCCATTAGCAGTGGTGACTCTTGTTTGGTGACGTCCGTATATCGTAAGTTTGAAAATCGTGTAGATATAACCGGAGCTGTAAAACGCCCTGGGGCCTATGCTTTATCCGATGGAATGACTGTGAAAGAACTTGTTCAGAAAGCGGATGGACTGAAAGAAAATGCCTACCTGAACATGGCCTATATCAATCGCAAAAAGGAAAACCAAATTCCTGAAATCATAGGTTTTAATTTGGCCAAAATATTATCAGGCGATGCAAAGGACATTGCTTTGCAGAAAGATGATGAAATTGTAATTCAGGATTTGTTTGAGTTCCGAGAGGGACAAAAGGTATCTATTTCCGGAGCAGTGAAAAATCCGGGGATTTATTCCTTAATAGAGAATATTACACTGAAAGATTTGATCTTCAAAGCCAAAGGTTTTACCGAAATGGCTGCTACTGATTCTATCGAACTGATTCGTCCGGTTAAAAATAAGGAAATGCTGGCGACAAGCAATATCAAATCTCTCGTGATGAAATTCTCCTTGGATAAGGATATGAATTTCAAAGATGGATCGGGTGATATTTTGCTTGAAAACGGTGATCAGGTGGTTGTAAGGTCAATTTCCGGGTACGAAGGAGTGAGAATGGTACGTGTAGAGGGCGAAATCTTGCATCCCGGAAGTTACAATATTACTTCAAAAGCAGAAAAAATCTCCGATCTTATTCAGCGTACTGGTGGATACACACAATATGCACATCCGGTAGGAGCTTTTTTGATACGTTCGGAAAGCACAAACCCCATTGAACAACGGTTGAATGCAGCCATGCAACAAAACGTGAAGAATCAATTATCAGCCAATCAAAGCAAAGATTTGGATATAAATATGTTGAAATCTGCTGGAGTAAACTCAATGTCAGACTACTCAAAAATGGATTCTATCCAAACGAAACTTTCAGGGGTTGATGTAGCAGATCAGATCTTTAATAAAGATGGTATAGTTGCATTGAATCTGGTGGATATTATGAATCATCCTGGCAGTAAATACGATCTTAAACTGGAAGAAGGCGATATCATCTATGTGCCCCGCGAACAACAAACTGTGAGAGTAATAGGGCAGGTGTTGTTTCCTACTCTGGTTCGTTATGACAAGAATCTGTCGCTGAAGAATTATATCAACAGTTCGGGCGGTTTTACTTCAAATGCCAATAAGGGGCAGATATTTGTATTGTATGCTAATGGATCAGCAAAGAGCACTAAACACTTTTTGGGCTTTAGAATCTATCCTAAAATAAGGGCTGGAGCACGTATTGTAGTGCCAGAAAAACCTGTTGAAATAAAAAACAGATTGACTACAGCTGAATCTGTTGGAATTCTGACTTCTATAACTTCTGTAGTCGCATTATTGTATTCTATTTTGCAAAAATAAACTCTTGATGGAACAAGTAAATCAAAAGGTTGGATCAAAAACCGATGAAATATCATTAATTGAAGTTATTCAACTTGTCAAAACCTACTGGAAATACCTATTGTCTAAATGGATCGTGATAAGCATTTGCGGTTTGATAGGTGGTGGACTCGGCTTGGCAGCTTCATTAATGACAAAGCCCAAATATACAGCTCACCTATCGTTTGCTTTGGTCGAAAAAAGTTCCGGAGGTGGTGGTCTGGCTGATTTAGCTTCATCTTTTGGTTTTGGCGGATTGATGGGGGGGAGTCAAAATGCATTTAGTGGTGATAATTTGCTGGAAATACTGAAGTCGCGTCATGCCATTGAAAATACTCTCCTAAGTCCGGTACAGTTTGATGGGAAGATACAAACTCTTGCTGATGTGTTTATTCAGGTAAAAGACTTCAGAACAGCCTGGGCTAAAGATACCAAACACCCGGATATGGTTAAACTTAATTTTCGGGTAGGTGAAGACCGTAAGCTATTTACACGCGTTCAGGATAGTGTATTGTTTAGTTTTTACAAACAATTGGTTGCCCCAAAACAACTTGCAATTGCACGAAAAGATAAAAAGTTGAGTTTTGTAAATGTAGATTTTACAAGTACAAATGAACTGTTCGCCAAATTATTTGTGGAAAAGCTGATGGAGAATACCTACGATTTCTACAAGCAAACAAGAACCTCGCATAGCAGAGCTAACATAGTAATGATGGAGGCCAAAGCTGATTCTATTCATAGACTGTATGAAAGTGCCTTATACAAAGGAGCCGGATTTTCAGCTGTAAATATCAACCCGGCTATGCAATTAGCAGGCGTACCGAGAGTGAAACAGGAGAATAACGCTCAATTATATGCTACAGTATATGCAGAAGTACTCAAAAACCTTGAAACCCTGAAACTGGATATGATGCGTGAAACTCCCATCGTTCAGATTATTGATGCACCCATATTGCCACTCGAAATGGAAAGATTGGGTAAAATCAAAGGGATAGTGATAGGTGGATTTATCGCAGGAATGCTGGCGATACTACTACTTTTGATGAATGGGCTGATAAAAAACTCCTTGAAGTAAGAGTAATTTTGAATTAATAATATTTGCTGGCTAATTGAGCTATTGAATCAATTTTTATTGATAAATAGCTCATTTATATATATGAGAAACAAAATACAGACATTAAAAGAACTTACAAAGAATAATGTGAAAGTAATAGAAAATTACTTTTTCATGACGGTTTTGCAAGTTCTGAACTCCCTTTTCTATCTGTTGATTTATCCATATCTGATTAGGGTACTTGGGCCTGAAAGTTATGGTACCTACGTTTTTGGGTTCTCGGTCATAAATTATTTTATTACATTTATCTCTTTTGGTTTTGATTTGCCTGCTGCTAAAATAATTGCTCAAAACAATGATTGTAGCAAAACAAAGTCAAAAGTAATGTCGTGTATATTTACAGCAAAAGTATATTTGGAAATTGTATCTATTTTCATTTTTGGTGTAGTTGTTTGGTTTGTGCCACTTTTGCATATACATATGAAAATACTTATAGTTCTGTTTAGTCAGACTGTGATAAATATATTTTTACCACAATGGTACTTTCAGGGAATACAGAAGATGCGCATTGTTACCATTATACAGCTGATATTTAAACTAATATCAATTCCATTTATTTTTGTATTGGTAAATCAAAGTGGTGATGTTTTTGTATTTTCATTAATCAGTTCTTTGTCTGGGGTTTTAGGTTCGTTTGTGGCAACTTACATAATTGTTTATAAACATAAGTTGAAAATTGAATTGCTGCGAATTTCAGAAACATATAGTTGGTTCAAGGATGCTTCTCCATTTTTTGGTTCTTATGCGCTTACGGCTATCAAGCAACAAAGCATTAGTGTAATTATTGGCTCTTTTTTTAGCATGAGAGATGTTGCAGTTTATGATTTAGCTTATAAAATCTTTTCCATACCACAAATATTAGTATCAAGCATCAACGGCGCGCTGTTTCCTAAAATAGCTACAAATGCTACAACAAAAGCTATAAAGCAGATATTGAAACTTGAAACTCTTTTAGGCTCATTAGTTATTACTTTTGTTATTTTATTTGGTAAACCTTTAGTCGCTTTTCTCGGGGGAGATAAATTACCTGATGCATACTTAATAGCTGTTATTTTGAGTTTTAGTATTATGACATATTTGTTGGTGAGCGCATTTATAAACTTCATATTTGTTCCCCAAAATAAGTTTGCCTATGTTATCAAAAATCAGATTGTCTCTTTTTCAATTTTCTTTCTTGTCTTAGTGGCTGGTTTATACATATACAATGGTATTATTGTAATGGCAATTGCTTGGTCAATTGCAAATTTATGTGAAATCGTATATTGTAGTATAATAATAAATAAAAAAGAACTTCTTGGTACTGAGAGTAGATAAATATCTGTGTGAAATTTATATTGATTCAATGAATTTATTCTGGGGAGTTGTTCTATTGTTAACCAAATAGCTAAGTTATGCTCTATTTCTTTATATTGGTTTTATTGGTATTTTGTTCATACTTTTTTGATATAAAAAATTATAATAGAGGAAGGGGACTCTTTACTTTTATTGTGTATTTAACTTTGATTTTAATGTCTACATTTAGATATAGGATGGGAGGTGATGGACTATTTTATGAAGACACTTATCCTGAAATGCCAACATTACAAAATGCAATAAACTATATAAGATTCG
>JBJOOU010000138.1:0-58830 GCA_046051105.1 Bacteroidota bacterium | reverse complement strand
CGGACGGTATCAAAGAATAGGGACAATACTAAAAATGCTGATTTCCGGCGGAATAGTGCTGCAACATTATTCCGCTTTTTTATGTGTGATCATGGAGGGCTTCTAAAACTCATAGGCATTTAAATTTAAGGATTAATAAACATGCATCATCCGATGCGATTCTCAACTGGGTTACTCCTTCCGGTCCGGTCGAAAAATAATTTTTGAATTTTCGAGCGAATAATTTACCGGTGAGGCCAAAGCAATTAACTGAAGAACACTCTGTAAACTGTTGTTCTTTATTACACCAAAAAACCTTATATTTTTAATTCTTTCTGATTCGAATTCGATATCCACATTATAATTTCTTTCCAGAATCACGGCTATTTCGCCCAGTGTTTCATCTTCAAAAGCCAGCTTATTATTTTTCCAAATACACGAGAAGCTAGCGTTTTCTACTGATATGTGCTTGTATGTGGCAGTCAATTTATCGTACACCACTTTTTCGTTGGGGAGAAGGTTAGTCTCAAATTTATCGCCCGACACTTTCACTTTTCCTTCTATTAGTGTAGCAGTTATGCTATTTTCACTGGTATAAGCTTTTACGTCAAATGCAGTTCCTACAGCCTGTATGTCCATCCGGGAAGTATGTACGATAAAAGGACGCGTTTTGTCCTTGGCTACCTCAAAATAGGCTTCCCCATCGAGACTAATCATCCTTTCGGATTGGTTGTAAAGATTATCGTATTTCAGAGTAGAACCTGAATTAATCCAGACCTTGGTGCCGTCCGGTAATGTCATGCGTGCTTTCTGTCCGTTTTCTACACTCACTATACTTGGTGACTTACTTCGTCTGGTGCCCAATGAACTATTGTACATCTGGTAAATACTGAAAGCCAGCACAACTGGCAAAAGCACTGCAGCAACCGATTGGTAAATCCGCCGGAATGGGATAGTCCTTCGTCTTTGAGTTTGCGCCGGCGCTATTTGTGCACGCAAATTCTCAAGCATCTCCAACCTCAGGGCCTCATCCACCATTGCGTGCTCAGCTTCCTGCCATTTTTGACGATAATGCTCATCAGCCTCCTCGCTGAAAGATCCCTCTTTCAGCCATTGTTGAGCGGCTTTTTGCTCTGCCTCTGTGGCTTCCGAGCGCAATAGTTTTTCGATGATATGAAAGCTTTGTTTTGCCATGCTATAAATGTATATACGTGAAACATCAATTCCCCCTACAAGCTTAGAAGAAATAATTCATTTTTTTCCAATAAATGACATTATGAAAGATGAAAAAACACCAATCCCATCAAAGCAACATGCGATTTCAAGTGTTTTTTAAGGAAATGTATCGACCGGGTAATCTGAGTTTCTACTGTTTTTTCTGAGATAGATAAATGGTAAGCAATTTCCTTATTACTTAAACCGTTTTTACGGCTCAATATAAAAATCTCTCTTCGCGAAGATGGCAGCTTTTCAATTAACGACCAAATATAATCTTCCAACTGTTGAGTATCCATCTTGTCCTCCTGATCATCATACAATAAGTCGTCTGATGTCAGAAGCAATTGCTGCTTGTACTGAACTGACAAAATAGCCCGTTCGGTATAACGATACACACAATTTCTGGCAATGGTGAAGATATAGGAAGTAATATTGCGGGTTGGATCAATGCTTTCTCGATGTTCCCAGATAGTAAGAAATACCGTTTGCGTAAGATCCTGAGCAGCAGCCTTATCAAATACACACGAATGTATAAAATGATACACACGAGCATGAAAATCATTGAATACCGTTTCAAATGCCTCCGAAGAGCCATTAACCAGGTCAGATAATATATAAAAATCTGTTTTCAATAATGAGGGCTATTAGATTTTAGTCTTTCAACGCTGGCAAATATATAAAACAACTTACAATATGCTACTAAAAAAACATTCATTTATGTAGAAAAAAATCCACTACACTTCATTTTGCAATAAAAAAAGAGGATGCTCCAATGACCATCCTCTTTTTCAGTATTATTGATTTACATCGGGGATAAATGCCCTACACATCCTCTTCCACCACCAAATTATCGATAATAAAGTTCTGGCGTTCGGAGGTATTCTTGCCCATGTAGAATGACAGCAAATCCTGCACAGCATCTTCTTTTTTCAACGTTACCTGATCCAAACGAATGTCTTTGCCAATAAAGTGCTTGAACTCATCCGGCGAAATCTCTCCCAAACCTTTGAATCGGGTAATTTCGGGATTAGTTCCAAGTTTTGCAATAGCAGCAACACGTTCTTCCTCCGAGTAGCAATAAATGGTTTCTTTCTTGTTTCGCACGCGGAAAAGCGGCGTTTGAAGAATATGTACGTGTCCTTTTTTGATCAAATCGGGGAAAAACTGCAGGAAAAACGTAATCAGCAGCAAGCGGATGTGCATACCGTCCACGTCGGCATCGGTAGCCACAATTACTTTGTTGTAGCGCAAATTATCTATACCGTCTTCGATATTCAGCGCCGCCTGAAGCAGGTTAAACTCTTCGTTTTCGTACACAATTTTCTTCGTCAGTCCGTAGCTATTGAGCGGTTTTCCGCGCAAGCTAAATACCGCTTGTGTATTTACATCGCGGCTTTTAGTGATCGATCCACTTGCCGAATCTCCCTCGGTAATAAAGATGCACGATTCCTGAATCATGCGGTTTTTATTTTCGTCTTTGGTCAGATTATCGTTGAAATGTACACGGCAATCGCGCAGTTTTTTATTGTGCAGGTTTACTTTTTTTGCACGTTCTCGAGCCAGTTTAGTGACGCCTGCAATGGCTTTGCGCTCTTTTTCTGAGTCCTGAATTTTCTGCAACATCGACGCAGAAGTGTCCGGATTACGATGCAAATAATTGTCTAACTCACGTTTCAAAAAATCGCCGATAAATTTACTCACCGACAGTCCACCAGTTGGTGCCATATCGCGCGAACCCAGCTTGGTTTTGGTCTGGCTTTCGAACACTGGCTCTTCCACGCTGATAGCAATGGCAGCAATAATCCCGTTGCGAATATCGGCCAACTCCTGATTTTTGTTGTAAAACTCCTTGATAGTACGCCCTACCGCTTCGCGAAAAGCACTTTGGTGGGTACCTCCCTGAGTGGTGTGCTGCCCGTTGACGAAGGAATAGTATTCTTCGCCATACTGGTCGCTATGTGTAAACGCAATTTCGATGTCTTCGCCTTTCAGGTGAATGATCGGATAAAGCGGTTCGGAAGTCATGTTCTCGTTCAGCAGGTCGGTCAACCCGTTTTTTGACAGGATGCGTTTGCCATTAAAATTGATCGAAAGCCCAGTGTTCAGGTACGCATAATTGCGCAACATGGTTTCGATGAACTCGTGTTTGTACACAAAATCGAGGAACAAAGTATTGTCCGGAACAAAGTAAACATAAGTCCCGTTTTGAGCATTTGGTTCATCAAAAATGCCACTATCCTCTACAATTTTACCTTGAGCAAAAACGGCACGACGGCTTTGACCATCGCGAAAACTTTGTACAATAAAACTGGATGACAGCGCATTCACGGCCTTGGTACCCACCCCGTTGAGACCTACCGACTTTTTAAACGCTTTGGAGTCGTATTTACCACCAGTATTCATAATAGAAACAGCGTCTACCATTTTTCCAAGCGGAATACCACGACCGTGGTCGCGAACTTCCACGTGTCCGTCTTTCACTTTTACTTCCACGTTTTTGCCGGCGCCCATCCGATACTCGTCAATACAGTTGTCGAGCACCTCTTTCAGCAATACATAAATACCATCGTCGGCATGAGTACCATCGCCCAGTTTACCGATGTACATACCCGGACGGCGACGCACGTGCTCAAGACCTTCGAGGGTGATAATGTTGCTATCGCCATAGTCCACTTGTTGCAATTCGTTTACTATTTCTTCTTCCATAAAAATCTAGCCTAACCCTTAAAGGGGAATGTTATGTTAGTTTTTTGTATTGAAAATATCTATCGTTCATCAGACCTATAGCCCCCTTATGAGGGATTTAGGGCGCTTTTATCTACTGATCCAACCTTCGGGATTCAGCAAACTTTTCCCGTTATAAATCTGGAAATACAGCTCTGTTTTATTGTCGTTTTCGCCATCGGTATAAATACGTCCAATGGCTTGTTTGGCATTTATTTTCTGCCCTACCGACACAAAAATATCGGTAAGATTGGCGTATACGGTACGGTAATTCCCGTGCTGTACGATTACCGCATTATTGCTGCCCGGAATTGCGAATCGTTGTGTTACCACACCTTCGAAAACGGCACGAGCCGAACTTCCTGAAGGGGTTTGGATGTACACTCCTTTGTTGTTAGTTGTCACGTGTTTCAGCACCGGATGCGCCTGAATACCGAAGTGTCCGCTAATGAAACCGCTGGAAGTTGGCCATGGCAAACGTCCCTGATTGGACGAAAAACCACCATTGAGCACGCTTTCTTCTTTGGTCAGCAACAGCATCGATGAAGTGTTCACCGGTTTGGCTTCTTCTTCGGCCTTTTTAGTTTCGGTGGCAGCTACTTTAGCAGCAGCTTTGGCTTCTTCGTCGGCTTTTTTGGCAGCCCGAAGAGCTTCTGCATTGGCCTCACTTTTGGCTTTTGCAGCCCGTTGTTCGGCTTCTTTTAGTCGTTTGGCGGCTTCCTCAGCGGCATGTTTTTTCTGACGTTCCAGTTCGCGTTTGGCTTCGGCAGCTTTCTTCGCTTCGGCCAATCGTTTGGCTTCGGCGGCTTTTTGCTCCGCCATTCGTTTGGCTTTTTCGGCGGCACGTTTGGCCTCGGCACGCTTGATTTCGGCAGCAATCATGGCTGCAATTTTATTGTTCAGGTCGGCAGCTTTTTTCTGTTGTACCTTGTAATCGGCATTCAGTTTCTTGCTTTTCTTCTGCAAATCCGACAATAAAACCTGCTCTTTTTGTTGATCCTTTGAGAGGTTTTGTGTCTCCACTTCCTTCTGTTTTACCACTTCTACTTTGGTAGTTTTATGGTGTGTAAGACTATCATTTTTCAACTGAATCTGCACTTTTACAGCTTCGATCTGGCGCACTTGTTTCTTCCGGTAATCGGAATATTCCTGCAAATAACGCAAGCGACGAAACGACTGATCGAATGATTTTGCCGACAAAACGAACATGATTTTGGCATACACACTCCGGTTGTAATGTGCTTCGCGAACCAATCGGGCATAGTCGTTTTTTAGTTTTACCAGTTCGGCTTCGAGCTTCACTTTTTCTGAATCCAGCACCTGTATCTGATCTTCGAGTGCACCAATTTCGGTGGTGATATTCTTGATCATCGTTTTTCGTTCATCAATATTTTTACTGATAATGTTCAGCTTATTGATCGAACTGGATTGCGATTTTTTGGTTTCGTTCAGGAGCTTTTTAGTCGTTTCCAGATTTTTCAACGCTTGTTTTCGTTGTTGTTCCAACTCCTTCACGGTTTGCGCCTGAGCCGAAAACAGCCCCAGCACCACCGTCAAGATGAGTATAAAAATCCGGTTTGTAGCGTTTGATTGCATTTATATTCAGTATTATCAGTATCTTCTTTGTACTATTTGCGGAGTAATTGTTCTATTTGTCCGCGTGTATATTTTTCGGTGTTAGTTGCCTGAAACTTGATGTCGGTATTGAATTCAGCTTTCAGAACCGAAAAGTCGCAACTGGCTTTTTGCTTATCGTTGTTGGCCACCAAACTGATTTTTTGCGGGAAGTTTACTCCACCCAGGTTGGTATATTCCGAGTAATTTGTTTTCAGAATATAGCTACTGTTTTTGGCTTTGATCAATACTTCCTGAATCATATTTTGAGCCGAAATGTGGGTAGCTTGCGACATTCTTTGGCTATCGTATAACAGAGTATTGGTGCCATCGGTTCCGGCTTCGATCTTGCAACTATCCGCCAATATTTGTCGCTGACCGATGCAGAAAAGCTGAGCCGTAAGCAAAGATTGAATGCTGTAAAAATCAGCATCTACTCCAAATTTTTTCTGGAAAAATGAGTAATCAACTACATAAAACTTGCGGTTCATTTTATCGATCACCTTCATACTATCGGGCATCATTTCGGCTTTAAACAGCTCCATGCCGAATACCTGAAACGATACAAAAATAGCAGAATCTTTGCGGATTTTTGCACTGGAAGACACGCTCAATTGGCGCTCGCTTACATTCAAGTCCAGCGTCAGTTTGTTGATATTAGCGGTTTTGAACTGAGGCTGATTTTTCTGCACTTCGTCAATCACTTTTACGGTAGGATTTGCTTTTTTTGCAGGCTCAGTTTTGGTTAGTTGTTTGGTAGATTTACAGCTGGCAAACAGGATCACTGCGCTGGCTACTACATATACTATTTTGTTTTTCATTGAGGATGGATTGTATTGTTTAATTTTTTATTTCGTTTCTTCAGGACGTTTCCATCCATTGTTATCAATTTTCTTTTTCAAATCATCGGTTTTATTGCCCGACTCGTATGATTTTTTCCAGAATTGCATTGCTTTTTCATCGTCTCTGGTCATCCACAGGATGTCGCCATAATGCTCCAGTACCACGCCATGCTCTTCCTCGTTGCTAAGGTTGTCCACCGCTCGCTCTATGTAAAATTTTGCCAGCGTATAGCTCTCCTGTTGGTAAAGAATCCACGCGTAAGTATCCAGATAGGTGCTGTTTTTAGGTTCCAACTCCACTGTTTTGGCACTCATTCGTTCGGCTCGTTTCAGGTCTTTTTTCTCCAACGACAGGTAATAAGCATAGTTGTTCATCACCATCACGTTTTTGGGATTCGCCTCTAATGCTTTCTCATAATTGGCAAAAGCAGAATCTTTTTGCTCCATTTTGAAATAAGTATCACCTATTTGAGCGTAAAAATCGCTCTTGAACGCTAACTGATCGTCGGCAATTGTTGGCAACCCTGCTTTGTATGTTTCAAGAGCGCCCTTGTAGTCGTTGATCTGAAACAGCCCAATGCCTTTATAAAAATACAGACTTGGTTCCGCTGGCAGAGTCAGCAATGCTTTGTCTGCCACGGCAAGCATTTGCTTGAAATCCTTTGAATCAATATAAGTCTGAATCAGGCGTAGCCAGGTTTGCGTATTTTTCGAATTGATGTTCAGCATTGTTTCCAGTTCCGAAATCACTTCTTTGTTGCGCTTCTGATACTGCAGGAACTTAGCATAATAACTATGCACCTGCTCTTCGAGCGGATATTTGTCCACCAACAGCTTAAACAGACTTTCGGTCTCCACAAAGCGGGTAGAGTCGCGTACCAGCTTTTCTACGTACTGATCCAATATCTGTATCTTGGTATCCGGCTCCAGTCCGTCTGCTTTCAAAGCCATTACAATGGCCTGAAGTGCACTATCGGGCTGGCTTTTTTGGTTGTAATATTCCGAAAGCGACACATACACCGTCGCATTTTGCGGATCAGACTTGAGTACCTGCTGATAAATTTCGAATGCTTTGCCTGGCATCTGCTGTTGCATGTAAATTTCGCCCCTCAGCACTTTGTAGCGACTATCAGTCGGGTATTTATTCACCAACTTATCTATTTCAGCAATGCCTTTCTTTGCTTTATTGGACATAATGTAGAGCTGAAATTTCTGAAACGAAGTGCTTTGATCAATGCCCGCCAATGCTTCCAGTCTGTCCAGCGCCGCAATGGCTTTATCGTATTGCTTGTTTTGCTGATACAATGTAGCCAGCATGGTATATACTTCTTCCCTGTTGGGATAGTTTTTTTGCAGGGCAACTGCCGTTTCAATGGCTTTTTTCCATTTTTTCTCTTCGCCATAGAGCGAAATAAGCTGCAAATTGAACCACCAATTGCGGGAATCAGCGCTTACTGCACGCTCCATACAATGTATTGCTTCGCCTGTTTTTCCGGCCATCGCATACAAAATGCCCGCTTCGGCATTGGCTCCACCGTTGAGCGAATCCAAACTCAGACAATAGCGATACATTTGCAACGCCTCGTCGGGTCTTTGATTATCCTTTAGCCGTAAACCTTCGTAAAAATAATAGTCAAACTGTCGCTGATCGGCTGCTGAAAGCCTGCTGACAGTGGTTGGCTTTGCATTACGGCCCGCCATACAAGTAGTGGCAGCCAGCAGCAATAGCCCGATAGATATGTTGCGCATAAGCAATAAGTCCCTTGTTTAAAATGCCACCACAATGGCGACATCGTATTGTTAGTGTTTGCCGGTGTGTCCAAAACCGCCCGCACCGCGATCGGTTTGGCCCAGTTCGGCCACTTCTATCCATTCGGCCTGAGCATGAGCGGCAATCACCATCTGGCAAATACGTTCGCCATCGTTGATCACAAATTCATCGGCCGAAAGATTGACAAGAATCACACAAATCTCCCCCCTATAATCGGCATCAATCGTTCCGGGCGAGTTTAGCACCGTAATTCCTTTTTTAATAGCCAACCCGCTACGTGGACGAATTTGTGCCTCGTAACCTGCCGGCAACTCAATAAACAATCCTGTGGGAATCAATTTTCGTTCCAGCGGTTTCATCGTGATCGGTTCGTCGATATTGGCACGAATATCCATACCAGCCGATAGTGCTGTAGCGTATTCAGGCAGCGAATGTTTTGAGCGGTTTACAATGTTGATCTGCATGTGATAGTTTTGTTGTTCTTCCTGTTATGTAGTTCTATAAAATTCTGTTGGCAATATGCTTACAAGCTGTTTTATAACGCGTACCAGCTGCTGGCTTATGCTTCAAAAGCCTTTTTCGAGGCATAACCACAAAAATACAATTTTAATTGCTAATGACCTTTCAATTAAATAGATTTTATCGTTTTTTATCGCTCCTGTTTAGTGTTTTTTATGCTAATATAAAGCCGGATTGACTGATTTTTTGACCTACTACACGATAGTGATTGGCACTTTTACTGATGAGAAATGATAATCCGCTGAATTTGTTTTTTCTTCCGGAACTGACGCTATATTTTTGCTCAAAAATTAAAAAACATGAAAATGAAACATCGTTACTCAATGCTATAATTAAAAACAAGATGTCAAACATTTATTAAAAATTAATCATTATGAAAAAGATCTTTTTTTCTCTACTTGCCTTAGCAGCAGTAATGGTATCGTGCTCCACCAGCGACGATGTGTCCTCCAGTGCTTCCAGCACCTCCGGTAGTTCAATTGCAGCCTATGTGGCCGACAACTACCCTTCTACCACCGTAGTTTCGACCAGTTCCACTCGTTCGTTGGTAACAGCCACGCTCAATACCGGCGAAACGATTACTTTTTCGAAAACAACCGGTTCCGTAATAGCGTACGCCAATAACTCCAGTGCCGGACTGGCAGCCGATAGCCTGGCTACCTCCGACTCTACCGCACACCGCGACCATAAACACCACGGACCCAAAGGCAAACATGGCCATCCGAGACACGGACATAATGAAGTAGCCATTGATTCTTTATCAACGACTATCAACGACTACATTGCCGCTAATTACGCCTCTTACAAGGTCATTCATGCTCAAAAAGACACGCTGTGTTCGGGGATTGTAACTTCAGTAATGGTGTGCGATTCAACAAAAGAGCCAGTGAAACTTGTATTCAATTCTTCCGGAATCTTTGTAATGAGTGGTGTAAGAGCCCTTTCGGCCAGCTTCCCTACGGCTGTACTTACTGCAGTAACCAGCTCGTTTGCCGACTATACTTTGCGCACCCGTGGATCAGTTTACACATTGGCCGATGGCACCATCGAGTACAAAGTGTATCTGAAGTCCGACAGCGTAAAAAACAAAGCGGTGTTCTTCAATGCTGATGGAACGATCGCCTGCGAACTTTAAACTGTATTTGTTTACTATATTATTTTCAAGAAATCCTCTTCAGACATTGTTCTGATGAGGATTTTTCTTTTAAGGGATGGGAGGTAATTCAAGGCGTTCAGAATGTCGTACTCTCCGTTCAGAATAAGACTTTCTCCGTTCAGAAGGTCGTTCGATCCTTTCAGAAGACGATTTTCATCCTTCAGAAGGTCGTTCGCTTCGTTCAGAAGTTAAATATCCTCGTTCAGAATGTCATTCGCTCCGTTCAGAATAAGACTTTCTCCGTTCAGAAGGTCGTTCGATCCATTTTGAAAACGACTTTCTCCATTCAGTTGAAGATTTTCTCCTGAAAAAAAACATCCCTTTTGGAACTGAAATTCTAAAAGGGATGTATTTTGTTATTTAGCTCATGCGTTCCTTTCGGGCGGCATCGAGCCGAAGCAATATAAACAGCAGTATGGTGAATCCCCAAAGCGAGGAACCGCCATAGCTGAAAAAGGGCAATGGGATACCGATTACGGGCATTATTCCCAATACCATTCCTACATTAATGGTGAGGTGAAAAAAGAAGATACTGGCCACGCAATAAGCATATACACGGTTGAAAACCTCGCGCTGCCGTTCGGCAATGTTGAGCAACCGCATCAGAAAGAGCCAATACACAATAAGTACCAGAGACGAACCCCAAAAACCATGCTCCTCGCCCACGGTACAAAAGATAAAGTCGGTGTCCTGCTCAGGCACGTATTTCAGTTTGGTCTGCGTACCGTTCAGAAAACCTTTCCCCCAGAATCCTCCCGAACCAATGGCAATTTTCGACTGGTTAACGTTGTAACCTGCTCCGGTGGGGTCGTCTTCCATGTTTAGCAATACTTTGATACGAATTTGTTGGTGAGGCTGAAGCACTTTTTCGAACAAATAATCGGCCGAGAAGCAAAACAAAACAGCTCCGATGGATATCGAAACGATCATCCAATAGCGTTTGTAGCGTTGGAAAAGTTCCACCACTGCCCAATACACACACGAAGCCACTACGGCAAAGATGGAAATATAATTGTAGCTTACGTTGAACCAAATGTTGACGACAAAACCAACGAGCCCGATAACAGCTACACCTGCCAGCAGCCGTAGCGCTTCTTTGGTATGCCTGCCTACAAACAGGGCATAAAACAGTTGCACCAGCAAAATAATGATCATCGCTCCCACAAAACCCAGGGTGCCTCTGTCGCCCTGTATCGGGATGGTGCTAAAGCGGATAACCACCACAAAAAGCACCACCGCAAAGGAGCCCAACAGCAGCACGATTCCGTTCATTCCCTCGCGATAAAGCATCAGAAAAAAAGCCACAAATACGAGCGCCGAACCGGTTTCGTGCGATAGTACAATCAGCGCCATGGGGAACATAATAAGCCCTACCGGCACCAGAAGGTCGCCCCAGCCTTTTATTTTGAAATTGTAGGAACTGATAAACTTTGACAAGGCAAGTGCAGTGGCTATTTTGGCCAACTCGGCCGGCTGAAACCTCACCGGCCCTAATACAATCCACGACCGGGATCCTTTGATATCGGGTACAATAGATGCCGGGGCAATAATCGTAAGTATCAGTAGCAAGATTGCCAGTCCGTAGATGAGATAAGCAAAAAAGTCGTACATCCGCGAATCTACAAGCAGCAACATTCCCCCTATGGAAAAGGCCGTAAGAATCCAGATAATTTGCGAACCAGCCCGCTGACTAAAGTCGAACAAGCTGTCCTGATCAAAATTGTAACTGGCGCCATAGATGCTTATCCAGCCCATCACCACCAAAACTACGTAGTAGATTACAGTAGTCCAGTCCAATGCATATTTTATACTAACGTTCCTTGACATAACTGTTGGTGACTGTATTTTGGGTTTTTTCCAATAAAGCTGTTCTTTCTATCTTTCCTTTCAGGTATTGTTCCACCAATAAACTGAAAATTGGCGCTGCAAACATCGATCCGTATCCGGCATTTTCCACCACTACCGCAACAGCAATCTTAGGGTGTACCCGCGGTGCAAATCCCACCAGGATGGAGTGCGGTTTACCGTGGCTGTTATCCGCAGTACCTGTTTTTCCACACATATCGATGCCCGGTATTTTGGAAGCAGCGGCCGTTCCCGAATCGAATACACGCCACATGGCTTCGAATACGATGGGGTAATACTTCTTATCTACCTTGCAATAATGTATTTTCTTTTTCAGCGAGTCACATTTGTTTACGTGAGGGGTAACATAATGCCCCACATTGGCAATTGCACACATCAAATTAGCCATTTGCAGTGGTGTAGCCAATACTTCTCCCTGCCCGATGGCATTGGAACGAATAGTGATAGCACGGTAGCCCTTTTCAGAGCGATATACTTTGTTGTAGAACTTCTGAGTAGGAATGTATCCGCGCGATTGCTCGTAAATATCCCCGTCGGTGTATTTTTCGCCAAATCCAAAACTCTTCATCCGGTCGGCCCATTCGTCGTAGCGGGTTCTGAAGTTGATATTTCTTGGGCCATAACCATCTTTTTCCAACGTAGCTCTGAAAGCATTCCAGAAGTAAGGGTTGCAACTCTCTTCTACCGCACTCAGCAGACTCACCGGCGACCCGTGGGAGTGCGTACAGCGAATTGGCCAGGATGAATGCCCATTACAAGGGAAATAAGTATGTTCATTAATCCCTCCCATTTGCTGGCAAACCAAAGCTTCGGCGGTTTTAAACGACGACCCCGGAGGGTACAAAGCCTGCGTGGCACGGTTCATCAATGGTTTGGTGGGGTCGTGGAGCAGCTCCATATAATTCTTTGATCGCTGACGTCCTACCAGTAAGTTCGGATTAAAGGTAGGATTGGACACCATCGCTAAAATCTCGCCTGTAGCCGGCTCAATAGCCACAATACTACCCACCTTGCCTACCATCAGGCTTTCGGCCAGTTTTTGCAGTTCAATGTCCAGCGTCAATGTCAGGTTTTTCCCTGCGCGGGGTGCAATGTCTTCTTTTCCGTTTTCGTATTTCCCCTTGATGCGGCCTTTCGCATCGCGCAGCAGAATTTCCACTCCTTTTTCGCCGCGTAAAGCTTCTTCGTAAGTATATTCTACTCCGTCACGTCCACAATAATCACCACGCTTGTAATACTCATCCTTGTCCATCCGTCGTTGCGACACTTCGCCAATACTCCCCAGCACGTGGGCAGCTATCGGGTAGGTATATTCACGCAAAGTACGATTTTGGATATAAAAGCCAGGGAATTTATACATCGATTGCTGTATAGTAGCCACATCTTCGATGCTCAGCTGCGTCATAAACAGCTGTGGAGTGTAGGACGAATAACCCGGATTCTTCTTTATATCGGCAATTCGTTTGATAAATGCAGCTTTATCAATATTGAGCGCTGCGCAAAAAGAAAGGGTATCAAGGTTCCGCACCTCGCGCATAATCAGTGCAATATCATAAGCAGGTTTGTTGTATACCAACAGCTTATGATTACGGTCATAAATCAATCCACGCGGAGGGAAAAGCGTTTTCTTTAGAAAAGCATTACTCTCGGCTCCCTCCTTGTATTTGATATCAAGAATTTGGATAGTGAACAGCCGAAGTATATACACTACAATTACAGCCGACATGATGATAGCCACCACTGTCTTTCTGCCCTGCAATGAATCATTAATCATTGGTTATCGTTTATTTAATGATTGAATGCCCAAAATAATGAGAATGGTCACCACTGAGCTTAATACGATCTTACCCAGCAGCAGCCCGAAAGAGGCAAAGGTAAATGCTTCGAGCAAAAACAAAGTTGCATGATGAACAAACACCAGCAAAATCATATACTTCAGATATGCATTTACCCCAAAGGTATGAAAGGAGGGCGTAGGATTGTTCCCTTCATCAATAGCGATAAACAGGTTGGTAGTGCCGGTACGCAAAAAAGCCACCATCACTGTGGCAAAAGCATGAATACCTCCTGTATTTGCAAACATATCGATGATGAGCCCTGTTGCAAAACCCAACACCAAAGTAATCCATCGCGGCATTCGGTAAGGCAACGACAGAATAAACAGAATGTAAATATAAGGATTGATATAGCCCAAAAACTGAATGTTGTTCAGTACCAATACCTGAAACAGTACCAGCAAAAGAAATCGGAATATATTTTGAAGTGCTACAGGCATCTTTCTTATTTAGTATTTACAATTAAGTCCAAATCGGCAGTTACGACTGTCGAAACTTCGAATCCAGAGGCATCTCCCCAGCTAGTTAGTAGTTTCTTCCGCCGCTTTTTCAAGCTCCTTCTGCTCTTTGAAGTTTTTATAATCAATTACTTTTACGTGCGAGAGGGTTCTGAAATTCACAGCCAGCTTCACTTTTATATCAAAATAAGCATCGCTGGGTTTAATTTTGAAGTCCTCGATATAACCCACCGGAATACCCTCTGGGAAAGTACTGGTAAAGCCACTGGTCACGAGCGTATCGCCCAGCATCGGCTGTACGTGGCGCGCAATATCCTTCAAACTGGCAAAACGATAATCAGTACCATCCCAAATCATCGGGCCGCTGTAATTGTTGCGTTTAAATTTGGTACTTACTTCCAGTTTCGGGTTCAGAATAGGCACTACTACCGAAAACTTATCGTTTACCGTCTTAATAATACCTACTACGCCTTCGTCGCCTACCACGCCCATATCCTGGCGGATACCATCGCGAGCACCTTTGTTGAGGGTAATATAATTCTGTAATTTATTGGTAGACGAGTTGATAACTTTAGCCGAAATGAATTCGTACTCCATCTCGGGAGGAATGCGGAAATGTACCGAATCTTTATCATCGGTACGCAAGGTACTCAACTCATTTTGAAGACGAATAATCTGGTTTTTGAGCGCTGTATTTTCTTCCGAAAGGTTTTCATTGGCCGCTTTCAGTTTAAAAAACTCAACCACTGAGTTGCTCCATTCGTACATCGTCGACACCATATTGTTGCTCGACGAAAGAAACACACTACTCTGGTACTTATGTTCCCTCACAATCATGCTGAACGATATTATTTCTAAAAACAGAAATAAAAACACAACACTGTATTGTATCAGGAAATTGATAAGATTCTTCATGCTTACGAAATAGCCGAATAAGAAAAAAGTGTGTTTTATTAAGACGAAAAATTTTCGACGGACACAGTTATTCCATGTGTCGGTCGAAAATTTTTAATCAGTTTTATCGGATCAGGAACGAGAATTTATCCACGTTCTTCAGGGCAATACCTGTACCACGGGCTACTGCACGTAATGGATCTTCAGCAATGTGGAAAGGAATATTGATCTTATCGGTCAAGCGTTTGTCCAGTCCGCGAAGCAATGCTCCACCTCCTGCCAGGTAAATACCGCGTTGAACGATATCGGCATACAATTCCGGCGGAGTTTGTTCCAATGCACTCAGGATAGCCGCTTCAATTTTCGAAATCGATTTTTCCAAACAATGGGCAATTTCCTGATACGAAACCGGCACCTGCATTGGCAAGGCTGTCATACGGTTAGGTCCGTGAACAATATAATCTTCAGGTGCATCTTCCAAATCGGTAAGCGCCGCACCTACGTTGATTTTGATCAGCTCGGCAGTACGCTCGCCCACTTTAATGTTGTGCATACGTCCCATGTATTCCACAATATCTGTAGTAAGGTCGTCGCCCGCAATACGGATGGATTTGTTGGACACAATACCACCCAGCGAAATAACCGCAATTTCGGTAGTACCTCCACCGATATCCACGATCATACAGCCAGTAGGAGCTTCCACATCGATACCGATACCGATAGCAGCTGCCATGGGTTCGTAAATCATGTACACTTCGCGTCCTCCGGCATGTTCCGACGAGTCACGTACCGCACGAATTTCCACCTCGGTACTTCCCGAAGGAATACATACCACCATTTTCAGGGTAGGTGAAAATAACCGGTTTTTAGTAGGAATCATCTTGATCATACCACGAATCATCAACTCAGCAGCATAGAAGTCGGCAATCACACCATCGCGCAATGGGCGAACTGTGCGGATACCTTCGTTTTCTTTTCCCTGCATCTGACGGGCACGCTCTCCGATAGCAATCAGCTTATCGGTACGTTTGTCCAAGGCTACCACAGATGGTTCATCCACCACAATTTTATCGTTGTGGATGATAATCGTATTGGCCGTACCAAGGTCAATCGCTATCTCTTGTGTAAATGAAAATAGTCCCATATTTTTTAGTCTTAAATGACGACTAACGACAATTCGATGCCGCCAGTCGTTTATTTTGTTATATCTTTTAATGTATCCCTATTAGTGAAGATACAGAAGCTATTAGTGTTTGAAGTGACGGAAACCGGTAGTCACCATCGACAGGCCGTTTTCGTTGCAATTTTCGATTGACAACTTGTCGTTTACCGATCCACCTGGTTGAATCACAGCCGTAATACCTGCTTCGAATGCCAACTGAACACAATCAGGGAATGGGAAGAAAGCATCCGATGCCATCACCGCACCGTTAAGGTCAAAATTAAACGATTTTGCTTTATCCACCGCCTGACGCAATGCATCCACTCTCGATGTCTGGCCTAAACCACTTGCAAACAACTGTTTGTTTTTAGCGAAAACAATCGCGTTTGATTTCGTATGTTTCACAATTTTGTTGGCAAATAACAAGTCTTCAATTTCCTCCACTGAAGGTGCTTTTTCAGTCACCACAGTCAGGTCTTCGGCCACTTCTACTTTTGCATCTTTGTCCTGAGCCAAAACACCGTTCAACACTGTACGAACCTGTTGAGTTTTCAGTTTAGCTTCTTTCTGAATCAGGATGATACGGTTTTTCTTTTGTTGAAGTACTTCCAATGCTTCCAAATCATAATCCGGAGCAATGATTACTTCGAAGAAAATTTTATTGATTTCCTCAGCAGTAGCTTTGTCGATTACAGCATTGGCAATCAACACGCCACCAAAAGCAGAAACAGGGTCGGCTGCTAGAGCATCCTGCCAGGCATCTACCAGATTAGGGCGTGATGCCAAACCACAAGCGTTGTTGTGTTTCAGAATAGCGAAGGTAATGTCGTCGAAATCGCTGATCAGATTCACAGCAGCATCGATGTCCAACAGGTTGTTGTACGAAATCTCTTTTCCATGAAGCTGCTCAAACATATCGTCGAAGTTGCCATAGAAAGTACCTTGTTGGTGAGGATTTTCGCCGTAACGAAGCGATTTTGAGCTGTTTTCAGTCAAACGCAAACCGCTCTTGTTGTCGCCATCAAAGTAGTTGAAGATAGCCGAATCGTAGTGCGAAGACACTCCGAATGCTTCTTTGGCAAACCAACGACGTTCTTCCAGCGTAGTGGCCGAGTCGTTAGCCGAAATCAGTTCCAAAAATGGCTCGTATTGTGCCTGCGAAGCCACAATCACTACATCTTTAAAGTTCTTAGCAGCTGCGCGGATAAGCGAGATACCGCCGATATCAATTTTTTCGATGGTTGTAGGCTCATCAGCACCCGCAGCTACAGTAGCTTCGAATGGATAAAGGTCTACAATTACGAGGTCGATTTCAGGAATTTCGTATTCAGCTATTTGCGATTGATCATCCGCCAAATCGCGACGATTCAGGATACCGCCAAATACTTTTGGGTGCAAAGTTTTAACTCGTCCGCCCAAAATGGATGGATAGCCGGTTAAATCTTCAACAGCGTTGCATGGAATACCAAGTGATTCAATAAAGGTTTGTGTTCCTCCGGTAGAGATAAATTCTACTCCGTCGGCGTGCAGTTTTTGAATAATTACGTCGAGTTTATCTTTATGATAAACAGATACTAAAGCTCTCTTGATTTTCTTTTTTTCCATGTTCCGTTTTTACGTTTATTTATGGGATGCAAAACTACAAAAAAATACTTATTGTATCAACACAAAAGCGGATTGATTTACACCGCTTTCGGTTTTTTTAATTGATTGTAAATGAAATAATATTCCACGTAAACAAACAATATGCACATGAATATTCAAAAAGACTTTTACACTAAGAAGAAGAGCTGTAAATGAAAATTCACCAGCTCATAAATGGATGCTAGCCCGAAAAAAAATCGCAGTTTTTCGATTGAATACTTATTCAATTGCCTCTTTCACCTTGCGGAATCCTTTTTCGAGCTTTAGCATTTCTTCGGACATAAACTTGTAAAACTCCATCCAATGGATGCGACGGTGGATATCAATACCCGCCTTGTAGGTATAAATCCGGCAAACTTGCTCGCCTGATTCGCGCACGTAGGCAAAGTCCCAGATCAGTCCTTCGGGAAATTGTTTTTCCATGATGGATTTGTAGGCTTCAAACTGTTCGTAGCGTTCCAGTCGGGCTTGTTCGTCGGAGAGGTTGATTTCCAAAATGACATATGCTCCATCGCGGGTAGCATCGAATTTCATTTCCACACCCTTCATTTTGGTGTTGTAAAGCATAAACTTGCTTTTACGACGTTTTAGCGCCGGAATTTCGCTGCAATAAGTTCCGAATCCTTCCCAGAATTCTTTTTTGAGTTGTTTTAGTTCGTCTCGTGTGTACATTAATTTTTCCGACAACAGTAGTCAGACAACAGACTACTGATGCATTTTAATTTTTATATTTTATCAGCTACTATTTTAAAATCTTATAAATGCCACCCGGCAGGCATTTTAATAGGCCTTTAAATTCCATTTCCAGCATTTGCGATGATACCTTGCTAAAAGGTTTATTCAGCAGAATGGCCAGCTCGTTTACCTGAACCCCATCGGGATATTTGCGGAGAAGGCTTACCACTTCTTGTTCTTCGTCCGATAAATCGGGGAACAAAGATACTTGAATATTTTTATCTTTATCGGGGGCTGCGATGTCCCAGTTCATGCATTTCATCAGATCGTTGGCTGATTCTATTAGCGTGGCTTTATTGCTTTTTATCAACATATTACAACCAGCAGAATATTCATCGCCAATACGGCCGGGGAAGGCAAACACATCTCGGTTGTAGTCGTTGGCGAGTTCGGCAGTAATCAGCGCTCCCCCTTTAGCGGCCGATTCCACTACTATCGATGCATCACACAATCCTGCAATAATCCGGTTGCGTTGCACAAAGTTTTGTCGGTCAGGATTCGTACCGCTCATATATTCGGTCACAAGCCCACCATTTACCAGCATTTTCACGGCAGTAGATCGATGCGTAGCGGGATAAATTCGATCCAACCCATGACCAATAGCTCCAATTGTGGATAATCCGGCATCCAGAGCTGCTTTGTGCGCACAAATATCCACTCCATAGGCCAATCCACTTACAATCACTGCATTGGGCATATTCTGAGCAACATCCGCTATCAATTTACAGCACAACTCCTTACCATATTCGGTGGCATTACGTGTTCCTACAATTCCAATAAATTTGGCATTATTCAACTCACAATTTCCTTTACTGTAGAGGATAATGGGAGCATCCGGGCATTCCTTCAGTCGATAAGGATAGTCTTTATCGGCAAAATAATTTGTGCGAATTTTATTTTTAATGATGAATTCAATTTCCTGCTCAGCACGCGGAAGTACCAATTGTGCCTGATTGATGATCTCGGTGGAAATAACCTCTCCGATACCCGGAATTTTAGCCAGTGCTTTCTGGTTTTCATGAAACACTGCTTCGGCACTCCCCAGATAAGCAATCAGATTTTTGGCCGTAAACCTTCCTACACCTTTAATAAGTGTGATACCAATTTGGTATTTAAGCTGTTCTACATTCATAGCAAGATCAGACATTAAGGATAAAAAACTATTGATGGTGACTTTTCAAAAGACGGAACAAAATTTTCATCATATACCAACCCAGCAAAACTCCCCAAATATCGGCCAACCAATCGAACCAGCTCGCAGTACGGGGGAAGGAAATGATGGGTTGCAGAATCTCAATCACACCGCCTGCTACAACCGGAAAAGCGATACAAATAAGCAATATCCGGTTTCGTTTTGCAGCCCATCTCTTCATATTCCGACTTACGTCAAACATTAATACGGTAGTAAGCCCCATATACATCAATACATGTATAAACTTGTCCTCATTATCAAAAAGTGTAGGAATTTTCTTAAACTCGGATGGGGATGCGAATGATAAATGGAGAATCAATAGAAGAACCAGTATTGATTTCCAGTATTTTATTATTTTATTAATCGATTGAATCATTTTTCATTGAAATGCTAAGGGTATTGTAATCAATTCAAATTTTATGTTCCAAAATAAAAATGAATAGTTATCTTTGCAAAGATAAACGATTCGCACTAGAAATTGAAACACACATATAAAATTATATTATTATGAAAAAGGGAATACTTTATTTAATCATTGCGTTGGCACTGGTTTCGTGTTCAACCGTTTTACTTACCAACAGAAAACAATTGAGTTTAGTGTCGGACTCCGAGGTGTTGACATCCAGTTTTCAAAGCTACAAACAATTTATCGACTCAGTGCCGGCTTCATCTGACAAAGTAAATACAGCTTTGGTGAAGAAAGTGGGTCAAAAGATGGCTTTCGTTGTTGACACTTATCTGAAAAACAACGGCATGGCAGCCGATGCAGCGACTTATGCCTGGGAATTTAATCTGGTAAAAGATACTGCTGTGAACGCATTTTGTATGCCTGGCGGAAAAGTAGTTGTATTCGACGGTATTTTGGCTGTAACCAAAAACGAAGTAGGACTGGCCGTGGTGTTGGGACACGAAATTGCCCACGCGGTAGCTAAACACAGCAACGAGCGTATGAGCCAGCAAATGCTTGCTCAATATGGTGCTGCACTTACCGGATTGGCAGTTTCAAACAAATCAACCGCTACGCAGGCTGTAGTGAACTCTGTTTACGGTATCGGTGCTCAATACGGATTTATGCTGCCCTATTCGCGCAAACACGAATTAGAGGCCGATCGTTTGGGACTTATCTTTCTGGCTATGGCCGGCTACGATCCCAATCAGGCAATAACCTTCTGGCAACGCATGGCGGATGCTTCAAAAGGCTCCATTCCTGAGTTTATGAGCACTCACCCCAGCGATGCTACCCGTATTGCTCAGATTAAACAATACTTGCCGGAAGCTTTGACTTATTACAAGAAATAATCAGAACCCCTAACCCTTAGGGGAATACGAAACGACCTTCATTCCGAATTGAATGAAGGTCGTTTCTTTTATATAGGTTCCAAAAGTATGCTTATAATTTCTCTCCGTAGGCCAAGTCACCAGCATCGCCCAGTCCGGGGATGATGTATGAATGTTCGTTCAACTCAGGGTCGATGGCAGCTGTCCACAAAGTGATGCCCATTCCTTCGAAATGTTTTTTGATGTATCTCACCGCTTGCTTACTGGCAATGACGGTGGCAATATGTACATGAGCCGGTTTACCTTTTGTAAGCAAAGCTCCGTAAGCCAGTTCCATCGAACTACCGGTAGCCAGCATCGGGTCGGTAATGATCAACGTTTTGCCCTCGAGGCTGGGCGAAGCGATGTATTCCACAAAAATATCGAATTTCAATGCATCCTTGTATTTGCGGTAGGCTGATACAAAGGCATTTTCGGCACGATCAAAATAACTCAGAAAACCCTGGTGAAAAGGTAATCCGGCACGCAGAATGGTGGAAACCACTATTTTTTCGTCGATCACATTGGTGGGAGCAATACCCAGCGGAGTTTGAACCTGTTCGGTGCTGTAATGCATGGTTTTACTCATTTCGTAGGCCATAATTTCGCCAATACGCTCCAAATTACGACGAAAACGAAGCGGATCGCCCTGAATGTCAACTGAGCGGATTTCCTTGAGGTAATGATTTAAGACGGAATTATTATCCGATAGATTTACTATTTTCATGGATTTTCAATTATTTATATCTATGCTAAAATTCGGCAACTAGTGCCTTACAAAATTACGGATTTTTTATTTAGGCTGATTAATGATGGTATATTTATAGAAAAAAGACTGCCGAAAAATTAAAAACTCCTCGGAAAAGGTATTTATATTTTTATCATACCACAACCTATCCATTTTTACTTTCGTCTACCAGAAAACACCAAATACAATCATATTGATGTCATATAGCATATTATTATTCAATAATGACATTATTTTATCCTATTATGTGTTTTTAAGCAGGCTATATTTGTGCAAACATTCTTTCAAGAAAAAAAAATCAAATTCAGAGCTTATGAGAAAAGTATTTACTTTACTATCATGTATCGTTGCAATCATGATGATACAAAAGGTATCAGCCCAAAATATAATCGCCGGTTGGGAGGGCAATCAAACGGGCTTAAATCAAACGGGAATAGCCAACACTGAGGCCAACAAGTGGGGCTGGAGCTCAACCCTAACTACAGCAACCTGGGGCACTGCCAATGGTACAGGCGTACGGTTTATGGATGTAAACTCATCCACTGCTACCAAGCATTATTATAGCGATGGGGTTACCATATATTCCGGCCGTGAATTTTTATATCGTTGGGATGGAACCTATTGGGCTTCGGTACTGAGTTTAGGAAAAGGTGATGGTACTACCACTACAGTCACTCCATTTTCGCTTACTGCCTGTCAGACCTATACATTTAGTGGAAAATATGAATGGTGGGCAAACGGATCGACACCTACTTATTTATTCTCCATTTCTACCGCAAAAACAGGAGGTACTATCATTGCCAGTCAGTCGTATACCTACCCGAGTGCGACTAAAAACCTTCTACAACCAATCAGCTTTACATTTACATGTCCTACCACCGGTACTTATTATCTTCAGGTAGCTCAAACTTCAGGTAGCGGCTCCACTAATGGAACTTTGATTGGATTGGCTGATTTATCACTTGTGCCAACTACCAAAAAATCGGTTATACCATCAGTAAGTGCGGTAACAGTAAACAATGTAACCACCAGTTCAAGTTTTAAAGTGGTAGGAGTAAATCTACCAAATAAAATGACTTTAACCGCACCAGCTGGTATCACACTTAGTACTACTGAGATTTTGCCTGCAGATGCGCCTTGTGGAGTAAGCATCACAGCTACCTATAACAAAACTGCCAGCATCGGGGCTACAGATTCTATAATCATTACTACAGACACAGTTGGTGGTACATTGATAAAGAAAATAGGTGTAAGCTATCAAAAACCGAAAATATCTGTATACGAACAAAAGGTTTCGATTGAAACAAACAGTAAATACTATCCTGTAATTGTAGCTTCTGTAAATAACACTGTAGATACAGTATTTGCGAGTGTGACAAGTGGTTTTGAATTAGAAAAATCTCAATTTCTATTGGCTGATTTCGTTAATTCAACCATCCCTGTACGTGTAAAAACCAGTCTAGGGCAGGATGCTACTGGTAAACTATATCTGAAGGGAGCAAATGGTACTCCGCTTGACACCATCGACTTGGTAGCCGTTGCACCTGCAACAAGATATTATATTCAACATGTAGCCAGTCAATTGGTCATCGGATCTCATTCATCCACACTTTATCCTGCTTTGACCAATGTAGGCAGTTTTGATTCTCAGAAATTTATTCTCAGAAGAGCCAATATCAATTCTGCTTCAACAATTGATACCATGTATGTGCTTCAGGATAGTTTATACAGAACCTTGGCAAAAGTTTCGAGCAGCGGTTGGGATACTGAATATGGATATCCGTCGGCCAATGCCAAATGGGTGATACAAACACAAAGCAATGGCACTACTACCCTACTGAACACAGCTACGGGGAAAGTATTGGGTTGCGACGTTTTGGTGGCAAACAGCCGACTGTATGACGATAAAACCTGGGTAGCTGCCAATAACACAGAATGGAGAATCAGCACAAGCTTACTGACAACATCTACTGATACTAAAACGATAAACGCGGCCAATGTATTTGTCAATCAGGGTAAAATATATGTATCCGGTAGTGCTGAATTCGAGGTATACGATATCAGAGGTGTAAAAATAGCACAGTCCCCCGTTCATGCATCCGAAGGAATAGCACTTCGCAAAGGAATGTATATCGTGAAAACAAACAACCTGGTTCGCAAGGTGATTGTAGACTAATTTTTCAAATTATATGACACAAAAAAAGGAAGCTGATTGATTTTCAGCTTCCTTTTCATTTGCTACACAAAATTATTTTGCATCATTGGCACGGATTTCCGTTCGGCGGATTTTTCCGCTGATGGTTTTGGGCAATGACTCTACAAACTCAATAATACGTGGATATTTGTAAGGTGCAGTCACCGCTTTTACGTGTTCCTGGATTTCTTTTACCAACGCATCACCAGCTTTTTCTTTGTATTCTTTGGCCAGAATGATAGTGGCTTTTACCACCTGACCGCGAATTTCGTCAGGGACGCCAGTAATGGCACATTCCACTACAGCGGGATGCGTCATAAGCGCACTTTCCACTTCGAATGGGCCAATGCGGTATCCCGAGCTTTTGATCACATCATCGTTGCGACCTACGAACCAAAAATAGCCATCTTCGTCGCGCCAGGCCACGTCGCCCGTATGATAAATATTGTCATGGTATGCGTTCTCTGTTAGTTCGGCATTGCGATGGTAGCCTTTGAAAAGTCCTTCAGGATAATGTTTGTCGGTACGGATAACGATTTCGCCCTGCTCGCCCACTTCAGCAGTACGGCCTTCGGGAGTAAGTAAATCTACATCGTAGTGCGGATTCGGAAGTCCCATAGAGCCAGGTTTAGGCTGCGTCCATGGCGATGTAAAAATACTCAGGGTCGTTTCACTTTGTCCATAACCTTCTTTCAGTTGTACGCCCGTCAATTTCAGAAATTGCTCGTAAACGGCAGGGTTCAAGGCTTCACCAGCAATGGTACAGTATTCCAGCGACGACAAATCGTAGCTCGACACGTCTTCGCGAATCAGGAAGCGGAAAATGGTAGGAGGCGCACAAAGTGAAGTAATGCGGTATTTCTGAATCATTTCCAGCATATCGGCTGGTGTAAATTTCTCGTGATCGTACACAAAGATACAAGCACCAACAATCCACTGTCCGTATAATTTGCCCCAAACGGCTTTCAACCATCCGGTATCAGCAATGGTCAGGTGGAGACTGTCTTCATGCAAATTGTGCCAGTATTTAGCCGTAACGATATGTGCCAAAGGATATACATGATCCAGCGTCACCATTTTCGGGTTGCCGGTAGTACCCGAAGTAAAGCTGATAATCAGCAAATCATCGTTTTTGTTGGCATTTTCCACTTTTACAAACGGAGCTGCCGATTCGATTCCTTTGTGGAAATCCTGCCAGCCTTCAGGCACAGTAGGTCCTACCGAAATACACATCTGTACAGTAGGAGATTCAGGCAAAGAATCGTTAATATGCGTGATGATCGGTTCTTCGCCTACGGCAATAATAGCTTTAATATCGGCAGCATTGTTGCGATATACGAGGTCTTTTTTGGTCAGCAGGTGAGTGGCCGGAATAATAATAGCCCCGATTTTGTGCAAGGCGATGATAGTAAACCAAAACTCGTAACGTCGTTTCAGGATAGCCATCACAATGTCGCCCTTTCCAATTCCTAAACTTTGGAAATAAGAAGCAGTCTGGTCAGTATATTGTTTGATTTCTGCAAACGTAAATTCCCGGCATTCGCCCTTGTCGTTGGTCCACAGCAAAGCACGTTTGTTGGGTTCTTTAGCTGCCCAGGCATCTACAATGTCGTAAGCAAAGTTGAAATTCTCAGGTACCTGTAACTTATAATTCGCTTTGAAGTCTTCAAAGTCGGTAAATTCCGTTTGTGCAAGGAAATTTTCTATCATAATGATTGGATTATTTATCAAAGAGTCTTAAAACTGTCGCAAAGAAACAAACACCTGCATTCAGAGCCAAAAAACGGGGATAAAACAAGGGTATTTGGGGTAAAATGGCGAAATATGGGATAAAATGTGCAACCACATAGTTGAAATTAGTAACATAGTTGCACTTAGTTTTAATCCTGAAAGTTGAACATAGGAACACATAGATTATTCTTTAGGTAGATTTGAATATTCTCTTGTAACAAATGTTTGTTGTCCTTCATAGAATATATTAGAACAGTTGAAATTTATCAATATTCCTTTAGGTTTTTTCAATAGTTTCAAATGAGATAATATTTGTTGTCTATTTACTTCAGTCAACTCTTTGGTTGCTTTGAGTTCTACAATCACTAAGTCTTCCACCAACAAATCCAATCTGAAACCTCTGTCCACGAACAATTCCTGAAATATAGTTGGAACTTCTAATTGTGATTGAATTTTGTACCCCTTCTTTTCAAGAAGAAAAATCATGCATTTTTCATATGCACTTTCTAAAAGTCCCAGACCAAGTTCTTTGTGTATTTCAATCGCACATCCAATAATATCATGAACTAATTTGTCTACATATTTCTGAGTTATTCTTAATTCTATATTCTAATCACAATTAACTATATGATCTATGTATTTCTTGAAAAGCACTATGTGAAATTAAGTTACTATGCAGAACTATGTGGTTGATGACTAAACTATCACCGCCAGGAAACGCACATTTTTCCCATTCAGCGCTCGCATACCGTGTGGTTTGGTGGCATCGAAATAAATGCTGTCGCCTTCGTTTAGTACAATATTATTTCCGGCAATGTTGATTTCCATGGCACCATCGAGCACCAGATTAAATTCCTGACCAGGGTGTGAATTCAGATGCAAATCAGTGTGACGAGCCTCTACAGTTACTTCGAAAGGGTCGGCTTTAGAGTTTCTGAAACCATTTGCCAAGGATTGGTATTTATAAAATCTTGAACGTTCTACGCTGGCTCCGGTTCCTTTGCGGGTAACGAAAAAAGAGAGGGCATGGGGTTCCTGTCCGGAAATTAGTGTAGATGTTTCTACACCAAGAGTCTGCGCTACCTGAAAAATAAAACTCATGGGAATATCACTGGAACCCGATTCAAAACGGGCATAATCCACTTCGGAAATTCCACATTTTTCAGCGGCCTGAGCGATGGTCAGCTCGAGAGCGTCGCGCAAGCCCCGCAAGCGTTCGGCAATTTGTTTAATTTGTGTGTTCATAGTAATAATATGTAGTAGATCGGTAATTTAAGGAAAAAGGGAAGAATAGAAAATGCCTTTTCCAAAGTTCAGAACTATGGAAAAGGCAAAAAGAGATTTTATTATTTCAAATGTGAAGCTTTCAGGCCTTTGATAACGGCATTGGTAAATCCGTTGGCTTCCATTTCATTGAGACCTTTGATGGTAATACCGCCAGGCGTGGTTACTTTATCGATTTCCACTTCAGGGTGTGAATCATTCGCTTCCAACAAATCGATAGCGCCACGCAGGGTTTGAATAACCACTTCTTTGGCTACGTTAGGATAAATACCCATTTCTACACCACCTTCCATAGCCGCACGGATGTAGCGGAAAGCATACGCAATACCGCAAGACGAAAGTGCCATAAAGGCGTTCAACTGCGTTTCGGGCACCAAAAATGCCTTTCCAAGTTCGCTGAAAATGGAAACCACCAACGCTTCCTGCTCTTTGGAAGCTTTGAACGAAGAAATAGTGGAAACGCTCTGCAAAACGTCGATACCGGTGTTAGGAATCACTCGGAACATGGTAGCATCCGAATCGAAAAGATCGGCCATTTTTTCGAAGTTTACGCCGGCAGCAATCGACACCACAACTTGTTTCTTGTAGTCCAGTTTGCTTTCAATTTCGTTGGCAATCACTTCCACCAACCAGGGTTTCACGGCCACAATCACGATGTCGGCTTCTTTCACCGCCTCTTTGTTGGAAGTAGTAACATTTATTTCGCTATCGAATGCCTTCAGTGCATCCAGATTGGCCTGAGATACATCGCTGACACGAATATTCTTAGTTTGAATCAATGTTCCCTGACAAAGTCCACGGGCAATAGCTCCACCCATGTTTCCGGCGCCGATAATGGCAATTTGAAGATCTTGTGTGTTCATTTTTTGAAATGTATATATTAATGCTCTAAATTACAATGATTTGAAACGATTTTCATGAAAGAAAACCATTATCACAAAGATAGCTAAAAATATATAAGTGGTTTAATTTCAGACGAAAAGATTTTCAAAAAGCATCAAAAACCAATACTCAAGCCTACGCGAATTCCCCAACGGGAAATGCCTTTGCTATCCAGATTATTCAACCGCCAAACCGATTGCACAGAGAAGAGGTGCAGAATATTGCTAAGCCCAATTCCCGCTTCAATATATGGCTTATTGGCAGTGCGCAAAAAGTCGGGATACTGGAGCAACGATTGATGATGATTGCTAAGCCCACCATAAGCCATTTTGAAAGAAACTAATTCACGGAGATTGAACATTTTGATCACCGGAATTTTATTCAGCAATATTCCATTGGTAGTCAGCTGACTATGTATATTAAAGAAATGATCGAAACCGAATTCCATATAGTCCATCATGTTGTAGGAGTACATGCCGTAACCGCCCGAGCCTGATTCCGTAGGCACCGTCACTCCATACATACCATAGCCGCCTGACTCGGTACCCATAGGAATGTCCAGCAATGGATAAGGGACTTTTCCGAGTATGCAACCCGTTTCCATTGTATAATCCAGTTCGCCTAAATCGAAATGCAGGTATTGCTTTAACGAAGCATTAATTTTGCCATAATTTCCGGTGGTTTTATTCAGATAATAACGTCCGCCCTCCAGCATCAGGTACAAAACGGGACGATTGTTGGCTATATAAATGCGCTGTAAATGATCTTCGTAAGTTCGTTCATCAAACGAAAAACGGGTGTTCACCGTGGCCGAATGCACAAAGAACGATGTATAGTTTTTTCCGGCCATGGAATGCATCGGCAAAGCCTGACTGGCAAATAGTTGATGAGAGCGAAGATAAAGATTGGATTCAATATCGTTGTTCCAGTCATTAAAATAGGTCATTTGCAACTCGCGCCGACGGTTGAGTTTATCGGCTGACCAAAGACAAAACAAAGTAGATGCAATATCTTCATCGCCAGTCACCAACGGATCTTCGAGATAGAGAAAATTATTGTAGTTGTAATCAATTCGCCGATAATCGTCAGTATAACTAATGCCTACGGTCTTTTTCATTTTTCCGGGCAACCGAAAATCGCCAAATCCGCTATATTTCAGCTCTTTGTTTTTGGTTCCCGCACCTGCATATCCACCAATCGAAACCTCTTTCCAGAGGTGCTCGTTGGTGCGCAATGGCACATTCAGCCTGAACCCCTCCTGATCCGTCACACGCGCCAGTTGTTGCACTTTGCCCACATCAATTTTGCCTATTTGCATATATCCGGTAAGTACCACATCGGCTATCCAACGGGCAGTGCGCAGCAGAGGCGTATTGTTTAAATCCTTCAGCTTCGAATCGAGCGTTTCCACTGTGTATTCGCTGTTCGCAAAATGGGCAGTATCAGGCAAAATCACGGAATCAGAATAGGCATAATCGGTACTATGGTTGAAGAAAACCTCTTGATGCTTGTGCAAACTATCCGATATAAGGGCAAAATTCATACTCATCGAAGTCGTCAGGGAGCGAGGCGCCCAGAGCTTGGAGCCATTATTGCCATAAACTTTTGAAATCTTCAGATTATGGATAAAGTTGATATTGGCTTGAGGAGGAAGCGTGACCTGAATGGCGGTAAGTGCCAGTGAAGCAGAGTCAATCCACATTTTTCCATCAAAAGCCAGGTTCTTTTTGTTCTTGGATCGGAAATGGATTTCGTAGCTTTTGCCATCAATATTGGGTAAACTATCGGCCAGAAAAAAGTCGTAATACAGATTTCCGATGCTCGACATGGGGCTTACAAAACTCTTGTCGAAAAGCGTAACCGAATTGTCGTAAAAATTGACATCCGAAGAAACATTTCCGGTAAATTTTTCCAGCAGCTTGACGATACTTTCGGGCGAATTAAAAATAGTGCGCGCAACTTCTTTGCGGGCTTTCCCCTGTAGGTCGTGTCGGGTTTCGGCCATGTACAAAGGCGTGTACAAGGTAGAATCAATATTGTGCAAACTCCCCTTGTGAAGTTGCTCGAAGATATGACGGGTAAGAAACATCTGGTTGGATTTGCTTACCAGCACCAGGTCCTGATCGGTAGTTTGAGCCCGAAACGACGGGTAGCAACTCAAATCGTTTTTGTGACGAAGCACCCTCACTTTGCGCATAAATTCGTTGGCCGGATTGGCACCCGGCACCACGAATACTTCCTGCAATTCGGTATTTATTTCCTGCAAACCGACCTCAATACCCACACTTTGACCCGGTCGAAGATGAATTTCTTCCTGTTTGTAGCCAATGCACGAGAAAATCAGCGTTTTGTGGCGCTCACGGGTCCGTATCATGAAATAACCTTCTTCGTTGGACTGAGTGGAGATGCCGGAGTTTTTAAAATAAATATTGACAGACGGGATAGGTGTGCGATCAGCTTTGTTAAGTATCTGACCAACCACCACTGTTTCAACATCCTGAGCCCTTAATTGGAATGCTGAAAAACAGACAAGTAAAATGAATATGTATTTAATTTTATCGGATAAAAATGAACTTATCATCAATAGAATATGAATAATGTGTGCTTTGTGTTTTAGTCTTCGGATTGGCCACCGGACTTTTTATGCTTATAAAATGGATGACATTCAAGGACGGTTTTTCGAAGAAAATGTACGTCCATGTGCGTATAAATTTCGGTCGTTGTAATCGATTCGTGACCTAACAACTGTTGAATGGCGCGCAAGTTAGCACCATTTTCCAGCAAATGTGTTGCAAAAGAATGACGAAACGTATGTGGACTCACATTTTTCCGGATCCCCGCCAGCATGGCCAGATCTTTCACAATTTTGAAAATCATATCACGCGTAAGTTTGGAGCCCCGCCGGTTGAGAAACAAATAATCTTCCTGCCCTTTGTGAATCCTCAGCAAGTTACGGTCGATCATCCACAGCTCAATTTGCTTCACCGCCTGTGGCGAAATGGGCACCAGGCGCTGCTTACTGCCCTTTCCTTCTACCAGCATATAACCTTCTTTGATGTACATCCTGGACAATTGCAAATTTATCATTTCCGTCACCCGCAAGCCGGAACCATACAACACCTCAATAATGGCTTTGTTGCGTTGCCCCTCGGGCTTGGACAAATCAATGGCTGCCACCATATTATCAATTTCGTTGAGCGTCAATACTTCGGGCAAATGCAACCCCAACTTCGGACTTTCGATCAACTCGGTTGGATCATTATCGAGTATATTTCTGTAAATCAAAAAATGATAAAACGATTTTATGCCGGAAAGAATCCGCGCCTGCGATTTAGGATTAATGCCCAACTGACTGATTTCGATAATAAAATCGCGCAACACCTCGGTGCTGGCTTCTTCCGGTTTTATTTTTGCATCATTCAGATAATCAGTCAATTTTCTCAAATCACGTTCATAAGCATCTATCGTATTGGGCGATAAATTCTTTTCGAGTTTGAGATAGATATGATAATCATCAAAAATTGAAAGCATACAAAGTTGGTTGTAGGATAATGACGGCTATTATACAAAAAAAATTGAGTGCAAAGGTATTAATATTTTCCCTTTTGCACTCAATTGTATGAATCTAAATTTCAGTTATTGCTTTTGATAAACCCTCACATAGTCCACTTCGAAACGAATGGGAAACTTGCTACGCGATGGATCGCCACCATTGGAGCCAATTGCCAGATTCAAAAGCATGTATTGAGGCTGTAGAAAAGGCTGGGTTCCATCAGGATTGACTGTCTCTTTCACTAGTGTAGCATTCAGCAATTCATTGTCCAGATAAAGATTAATCGAATCCTGCGTCCAGTCCATGCGCCAGATGTGGTACTTATTCACCCAATCAGGATCTTTAGCTGTAAAATGCTTAAGCGGAGCTTTCACCGAGCTCCATTTGCCATCATAGCGACGGGTAGTTCCGCTCACCACATTGGCCAATATGGTCGGCGTATTATTGGCCGGATAATATTCCAGCATATCAATTTCGCCACACGATGGCCATTCGTAATCGACCCCAAGCAGCCAGATAGCCGGCCATGCCCCCATGGTGGTATCAATGCGGGCCCGAATTTCAAAACGTCCGAATTTCCACGATTTCTTTTCGTGCGTAGTGATACTCGACGAAGTATATTCCACATTCATACGGTTGTGTCGCCAGCTGTTGCTGTTCGGTTTGTAGTTGGGATTCGGAAAACTGGTTCGTTTGGCTTCAATAAGCAACCGGCCATCTGATACATTGGCGTTATCGGCCTGATACCACTGTAATTCCTGATTACGAGCGTACCCTACTTCATAGTTCCAAACTGCAGAATCGGGTTTTCCTGTATAATTGAATTCTTCATTAAAAACCAGTTGCATCCCCTGATAGCGCACAGGACCCATTTTGTCGGGTTTATAAGGATCGGTATCAACTGCACTGGCAAGGATGGGAAATAAAGCGAAAGTAAAAAGTAGAGATGTTTTCATAAAAATTGAAAGTGATGTTTCAGACATGGTTACTCAAAAATCATGCAAACATAACTAAAAGTTGGCATTATTAATACTTATGAATAAATAAGACACATTTTGGGTTAGAATGTACCTTGTATTAAAAAACATTGAAAAACAATTATGCCCTCATTTTCGAAAAGAATATTCTGAATAAATATTCTAACTTTGCCCTGAAAATATACAAAATAAAAGCTCAAAATGAAGATGAACAGAAAAATAGTATCGCTGATACTTCTTGCAGTTTCGGCTTCGGCTATGGCCTACGATGCTGTAGGACACCGGATCGTTGCAGATATTGCTTATCAAAACCTCACCGAAAAAGCCCGCCAGGGGGTTGATGCCGTGTTGGGCAAACGTGGAATGGTGTACGAAGCTACCTGGGCCGACGAAATTCGTAGCGATCAAAAATACGCCTACAGCTATCAGTGGCATTACCAAAATTTGGCTGACAACATGGCTGATGCCGACATTAAGAAACTGATGGATAACCCCAAAGCGGAAGGTGAGCATTTGTTTTTTGCACTCGACTCTTTAAGCAAAGTGCTGAAAAAAGACAGGAAAAATGCTGAAGCACTGAAGTATATTATTCATTTTACAGGAGACCTGCATCAACCAATGCACATGGGGCGCAAAGACGACAAAGGAGGCAATTCTGTGGATTACAACTGGTTTGGCAAAAAAATCAACCTACACTCTTTGTGGGACAGTTATTTGATCGACAACAACCGGATGTCCTACACCGAATACAGCCAGTATTTGCAGGATAAATTCGGGCCACGCAAAGCGGAGATTCAAAAATGCACGCTGCTGGAATCAGTTAAAGCAAGCTATAAAGTTCGGAACCTGATTTATGGCTATGATTATTCCGACACGAGCAACTATCATTACGCTTACCGTTTCAGCGACAATCTGGATGAAATGCTTTACCGCGGTGGCATTCAACTGGCAAATATCCTGAATTCGATTTACAAATAATCATACATCAAAAAAGAGCTTTTCCAGTTAACTGGAAAAGCTCTTTTGTTATTTACCTCGCACATACTGCACCGGCCAGGGAATAGGTGTGTCGGTTTTACTGGTAGCCCTGATGGGGAAAAACGGATCGCGTAACAACAGCCGCCCCAGAAAAACCATATCAGCCCGATCATTTTGCAGAATTTCATTGATTTGCTCCACTGTAGTGATAAGCCCAACGGCCGCTGTAGGAAGCCCTGTAGCACGAACTGCCTCTGCAAATTGTACCTGATAACCTGGGCTTAGTGGTATTTTTGCATCATAAATATTACCACCGGTAGAACAATCGATAAAATCGACGCCTACTTCCTTCAGTTTCCGGCAAAGCACCAAAGTATCTTCGATCCCCCAACCTCCTTCTGCCCATTCGGTAGCCGACAGGCGCACAAACAACGGTAGATTATCCGGCCACACTGTTTTCACAGCTTCTATCACTTCCAGCAAAAAGCGCATCCGGTTTTCAAAAGTCCCTCCATATTCGTCGGTTCGAAGATTACTCAGTGGAGACAGAAATTCCTGCAATAAATAACCGTGTGCAGCATGAATCTCGATCACTTTAAAACCAGCTTCCAACGCCCGGCGCGCAGCTTCTTTAAAATCATTGACCACTGCACGAATACCTTCATGATTCAACTCCACTGGTAGATTCTCGCCCGGATCAAAGGGTATTGGCGATGGTGCTACTGTTTGCCATCCTCCTGCCCCGGGCAAAAGCTGCTTGCTACCAGCAGAAGGAGAATCGTGCGAGGCTTTACGACCCGCATGTGCCAGTTGTATGGCCGCCACCGATCCATTAGCATGAATTTGATCGGCAATATCTTTCAAATTCTCTATATGTTCATCCTTCCATATCCCTAAATCGAAAGGAGTAATACGCCCTTCGGGAGCCACAGCCGTAGCTTCAAGTATCACCAGCCCGGTACCACCCATGGCTCGTGTAGCATAATGAATCGTGTGCCATTTTGTAGCAAATCCATCCTGCGAGGAGTACATACACATAGGAGGAAGCCCGATTCGATTCGGAAAAGTAACTGATTTTATTTGTAATGGTTGATTGATAAATGCCATATCCTTTTTAATAATGAATAAATAAAACTTTGAAACAAAAATACGGCAATAAGGGTTGAACTTCGGTGATAAATTAGGACTTTTTATTCCATTTTATATCAAATTGAAAACTACAACCGTCAAAAAAATCATTTATTTGCTGATAATCAGCCCGTATCTTTGGAACAGGAAAATTCCAGCTATTTTCTACAACTACCTTATTAATCAATTACTAATCAAAAAAATCATGAAGAAAATTACTTTCTGGGGGATCGTTATGCTCATTTCCCTCATTGTATCTCCCGCAAAAGCAGAAATCAATTTCGATCTTAGCACCGTTGGAGGATCAATCACCCTCGATTACGCTGCTGTATCAACCGAAAAAGCAAAAGCTCAAACCGACAGATGGATTACTGTAGCCAACTTTGCAGCCAGTGGCACTTCCGGAAAATGTGGAACTGCTACTGCAACTTTCGATATTAAAAGTGGGCGTACCATCGCTTTTTATCTGGCCAAATGCGATAAAATGATCATCAATGCAAACATTGCCTCAGGCCGTGGATTGACTTACACCATTAATGATGGCACATCTACAACCCTTGCTGGTACCGGTGTATGCAAAGACTATGAAGTAGCCGTAAATTCGGAATCGCCGGTAAAAATTATTGTACAGGGATTGAATAGCAGTAGCGCCTGGACTTCATTTTTCACATTCACCTATGCTCCGAAAGTGCCGCAAATTACGGCTTTCAAGATTAACGGAACAAGTGCAAACATCGATCAAACTGCAAAAACAATTACACTCGAAATGCCTTATGGAACCAATTTGAATGCCGTAACTCCAGATGTTACGATAGCTTCGGCTACGGGCTTCACACCCACAGGAGCTCAAAATTTTTCTGCCGGATCAGTAATTTATTCGGTAACCGATGGCACAACTACAACTAATTATACGGCAACAATCACGGCTAAATCCACTCCTGATACTGAAAAATCAATCACTTCATTAACCGTTAATGGACGGGTAGCTACCATCAATGAAACTACGGGGGTGATTACCTGCGAATTTCCAAGTTTTACCGGAACTTTGGGCAATTGGCCAGTGGTTTACACACTGAACACAACAACAGGCTCAGCCAACTTTACATCAAATACCAACTATGACTTTGCTGCCAACAATACCCTTACTATCACCGTTACAGCTCAGGACAACAGCACCAAAGTTTACAATGTAATCAGCTCAATTTCAACCAAGAAAAACATCGGGTTGTTATGCCTGAATGGAAAAGCTGAAACCTACGATAATTTACTTCTTTCAGCATTCAGCGACTATTTTGTCAACTTCATTTATGCCGATGCTACAGCACCCGCTGATATTGCCGCATTTTATAGCAACTATGATTTATTGGTTTTCCATGCCAACGTATCGGGAACCAATGCTACCGGACTAGCCTCCAAAGCACTCATTGGGGTGAAACCTGTACTGAATCTGAAAGCATTTTTCTACAATTCAGGACGCTGGAACTGGTCGACAACCGCTCCAGGCAACGCAGCTGCCGGAGTGGGCGCCGCCGACGTACAAACCAGCTTGCAAAACCATCCTATTTTCAATAACGTAACATTTAGTGGAACCACACTTACTTATTATGATAATTTGCCATCGGCGAATACAAATGCCATTCAATTTGCCAGCGATTTAGCAACAATGACCGGATTTACCTCTCAAACCATTGCTACTTCCGGCACAGGTATTCAAATTCATGAATTCCAGAACACCCCAGCTGCAAAATACCTAATGATTGGACTAAGTGTAGAAAACAATAATTTTACCTACTTCAATACAAATGCGGTGAATGTGCTTAAAAATGCTGCAGCATATCTTTTGAACCCGACTGCAAAATACAATTATCAGGTAACCAGCGTAAATGCGGCATCGGAAAAAGACCCGGTTTATTACAACAACAATATACTATATAACAACCAAATGCAAAAACTGGAAGTTTTCAATATGTCGGGAATGCGTATACAGGTATCTACTGAAAAAACCATTGATACAAGTAAACTTCCTCAGGGCGCATATATCGTCAAAACTAATTCAAACAGAGTACTGAAATTTATAAAATAAGCGTTCAAAAATATCATTACTTTTACGCGTTGTAAGTGCTGGGCTTACAACGCGTAATTCATTTTTTATCAACGGCTTTCATAACATAAAAGTACAATGAAAAAAACTCATTTTTCTATTCTGTTGCTACTCGTAGCAATGGTTTTGCAGGCACAAAACCTGCCCACCAAACAACAGGTACTGGATCAGATGAAACTGGCCAACAATTACTTTCTGGCAAAATGGCCCGATCCTACTACCAATATCGTCACAAATAAAAGCCGCCCCAGCAACCTCTGGACCCGCGGCACCTATTACGAAGGATTGATGCAGCTTTATTACCTCACGCAGGATGCTGCCCTGCTGAAATACGCTGTGGATTGGGGAACTTACCACAAATGGCAACCCACCTACGTGGGAACCGTGGCTACGCGCATTGCCGATAATCAATGCTGCGGACAAACTTTTTGCGAGTTGTACCAGCTCGACCCTACTAAAACCGAACGCATTGCCACCATGCAGGTAAGTATCGACGCTATGGTGAATTCTACAAAAGTGAACGATTGGTGGTGGATTGACGCTATTCACATGGCCATGCCGGTTTTTACCAAGTTCGGAGTTATCAAAAACGACAGCAAGTACTTCGAAAAAATGTACGACCTGTTCAATTATACCCGCTCGCAAGCCAAAGGCGTAGGACTTTACAATGCCAACGATTCGCTTTGGTATCGCGACAGTGTGTACCTGCCACCAAACAAAACCACCAACGGATTGCCCATCTACTGGTCGCGCGGTAATGGATGGGTTTTTGCGGCGCTTACACGTACGCTGGACGTATTACCAGCTACTGCTCCACATCGCGCCGATTATGTGACTATGTTCCGCCAAATGGCCCGAAAACTCATCCGCATTCAGCGTACCGATGGTTTCTGGAATCCTAATCTGGGCGATCCTAACGATTATGGAGGCAAAGAAACGTCCGGAACGGTCTTTTTCACCTATGGTTTGGCCTGGGGAATCAACAACAACCTGCTGGATTCAGCCACTTTCTATCCCGCTGTGGTAAAAGCCTGGAATGGATTGGTGAAAGATGCGCTGCATACCACCGGAGCATTAGGCTATGTTCAATCGGCTGGTAGTAAGCCTGCCGATGGACAACCGCTGTCATACGACAAGATGCCCGATTTCGAAGATTTCGGCTTGGGAGGCTTTCTGCTGGCAGGTAGCGAAGTATATCAGCTATCAAAAACTGTATCCACCGGATTCAATTCACCATCAACTGTAAACTCCAAACTGCAAGTGACTCCCAATCCCATCCGAAACGATTTTGAAGTCAATTTTGATTCTTCAGAAAGATACAATCTATTGGAAATACACGATCTGAGAGGCAAATTAATCGCAAAACAAGAATTTGAGAATACAAACCCATTGAAAGTAAACATAAAATCATTGGTGAAAACTCCTCTTACGTCAGGTACATATCTGATTACTGTGTCTAATCACCTCCATAAGGAAACTGTAAAAATAATCTACAAAAACTAGTATTTATATCCTCTAAAATCATCTTAATCTCTTTGTTATTGAAGTTATAATCTTCAATATCGAAGAGATTATTTTTTTATCAATACATTATAATTCTGATAAACAGCAATATAACTATTTGGCACAAAGCTTGTAATTATATGGAAAATTTAAATTATTCCATACTTACAAACTATATGAAAATATACAAACTATCAATTCTAAACATCTTTATGCTAACTGGCTTGATCGCCGTTCCGTCAATAGTAACCAGCTGTATTGATGATTCAGTATTCACTACCAATACAGATACCACCATAAAGGCCGCTGAAGGTTTTCTTTTTGCCACCACACAAACTGTGGATTTGAAAGTAACCGTGGACGACAAATACAACAACGCATATTACTACAAGGTAGAAGTGTATGACAACAACCCGTTTTCGACCGATACAACTTCGAGCCTTTTGTGCGCTGGTGTGGCTAAAGGTACTACTGACTTTGCTACAAAAATCGTACTGCCAACCCACCTTAATACGGTGTACGTAAAACAGATTGACCCTTTGAATCGCTCTTCAGTAAAGGCATACAGTGTAGGTACATCTTCATCGCTCAATTGCGACTTTGGATCGGTAACCACTCCCAGCCAGGCTTCAAAAGTAGTGCAAAAAGCAGCATCTGTAGCTAATCCCAAATCAACCGACTATCCACTTCCCGTTAGTTACACTACATTGACTTCAGCCTCTGTAACATTAGATGGAACCAATTATTTTGTACCAAGCAACGTATCTAATTCGGCAATCAGCTTTGGATGGAAAAATAACTCAGCACTGTATGTCGCTGGCGAAGTTGTATTTAATCAATCATTTTATATTCCGGGCGACTGTAAACTGGTGGTTTTACCTGGAGGAAAAGTTACCTTCAACACTTCGGCAGCCTTTGAACAATCTGGTGTTGTAGTGGCTGTTTATGCTAACGGATCCTTGAATATTAATCAGGGCGGTGGAGTTGGCTACAATTCACTGCTGATAAACGATGGAACAACCAATCTTAATGCCGCTTATGAGGTACGAAGCAATGGCAGAATGTACAATAACGGTACACTGAAGGGCACACAACTAACCATGACAAATAATACCAACTTTACGAACACCTCAGCGGTAACTCTTTCTATTGGTTTTATTATGAATAGCAATACGACCTTTGTGAATAACGGAACGCTGGAAGCAACCGGTACTTTGCGCACCAACAACAATACATCGATAATATACAACAACGGACATATCAAAACCAACTTTTACGATATGTCGGCAGGCGGTGGCGTGCTTTATAACAACTGTAGCGTTGAATGTGAGGACTTTGCTAACGAAGGAGCCACTATCAACAGTGCTTCAGGTACCATTATCGAATGTCAGGATTTCTATGCCAATAACACAAATATCACACTGAATGGCAATGCTATTTTCCGTATTGCTTCTACTAGTGGAACAGCAAGTAGTGCAGTTGCAAGCGGAGTGAATCTCAACTACAATGTTGTAATTAATGGGGTACAGGAAGCTACCGACAAACCATTATTCAGCATCTGGAAATTGAACAACAAATCGTCTTGGCAAGCGGTAACTCTGGGAGGAACAATGGAATATTGTTTAGCAGCCGGCAACACTCCCAATGCCAATTACTATAAATCAGTGAGTAATTCAGTATCATTTGTCGAAAGTCCAACGGTGATTATAGCATCTACTGGCTGCAACAATGGCGGCATCAACAATGGCGCTGGTGGTAGTCCACAAAACCCTGAATTCCCGATGGTAGTAAGCGAAGACAATCAGTATGTATATGCTATGGAAGACTTGTGGCCATACATGGGCGACTACGATATGAACGACATTGTCTTCAAAATCCATAATATCAAAAAAACAATAAATGCTGACAATAAGGTAATTGCACTTTCATTCGACATTACTCCGCTGGCTTCAGGTTCCACGCTAAACGTAGCAGCTGCTTTACAATTCGAAGGTGTCAGTCCGCAAAACATCAGTTCATTCAGCAGCACTTACAATGGAGCTTATGCCGAAAGTGGCCAGCAAAACGCCAACTACATCTTGTTTCCTGAAGTACATAAATTGTTTGGAAAAAGTAGCCCGGTAATCACCAATACCTACCTGAAAAGTCCGAAATACAGCAGCTCCACCTATACGTTCAGTTTTGGGTTTAGCACACCGGTAAGCGCCGATCAGGTAGTCATCGACAAAATGAATTTCTACAGCATTGTAGGCGAAATAAACGGCACCGACCGTCACGAAATTCACATGGCTGGTTACAATCCAAGCAGCAAAGTAAAATCGGCTACCAACGGCTATAAAGACGAAAATAATATGGTTTGGAGCATTATGGTACCAGTAGGTAGCTACAAATATCCAACCGAGAAAACCAAAATTTCAACTGCATATCCACAGTTCAGCACCTGGGCAACATCGGGAGGAACGCAAGCTAAGGATTGGTACCTGCACCCATCTGCAGATGGCGGATACATATATACAAAATAGTTTTTTAGGGATTAGGTATAAAAAGAGAGGTTCTGTTCACTATCACTCTCACGCGCGAACGGGGACTTATTGCAAATGCAGTAGTTCCCGTTCTTTTTGAAAATGCTCTCTGACCATAAATTCGTGTTATAAAACATATAAAAACACCGGATTGTTGTTATTTTTTTATCCTACTCAGAACTTTTTGGCATTAAAAATTGTAGTTGTATATAGTAATTATTACAGATTTGGAAATATTCTATTCTCAACTAATATTTCTAACGTTTACAAAGCACATTATAACCCTGACTACCTATTGAATTTTTTTGTAATGTAAGAAGAACTCAACTATTGGCTTGTATCATGAAAATCATGAAATTTTAGCCAGATATATCTTCCTACCAGTAATTTTTGAATTAGTACATTGTTTATTTAAAAGCCGAAGCGAGAGAATCAGATTAATTCTCTCGCTTCTTTTTAACAAATAATGATCTGATATTATTTACCTTCTAATATCTGCAAGGTATCCGAAGCAATCATAAATTCTTCGTCAGTAGGAATGATACAGACCTTTACCTTCGAATCGGGGAAGCTCAGAAGCATTTCCTTGGCGCGTGTGGCCTTATTTAGCTCGTAATCGACCTGTACCCCTAAATATTCCAGTTGGCGGCACACATAAGCCCTGGTTTCGGTCTGGTTCTCCCCTACTCCACCTGTAAATACAATTGCATCTACACCATTCAGTACCCCTACATAAGAGGCGATGTATTTCATAATACGATATTCGTACATATCCCATGCCAGACGGGCACGTTCGTTGCCTTCACCAATAGCTTTGTCTACGTCACGCATATCCGACGATACACCAGATACGCCCAACACACCACTGTGTTTATTAAACAAGGTTGACACAGATGCAGATCCGATCATTTCTTTCTCCATCAGGAAAGTAACTACGCCCAAATCCACATCGCCGGAACGGGTTCCCATCATCAGTCCTTCAATGGGCGTAAAACCCATAGATGTATCTACCGATTGGCCATTTTTGATGGCACAAATAGAAGCTCCATTGCCCAGATGAGCCGTAATTATTTTAGAGTTATTGTAATCCAATCCTAAAAATTCGGCTGCACGACGCGATACATAGCGGTGGCTTGTGCCGTGGAATCCATACCGACGAATGCCATATTTGGTATACAACGAATGTGGAATACCATACATGTAAGCATAATCGGGCATGGTTTGATGGTATGCTGTATCGAATACTGCTACCTGTGGCACCGTTGGCAAAAGTTCGGCAATAGCACGTATTCCTGCCAAGTTGGGTGGATTATGTAATGGAGCGATGTCAATACATTCCGTGATTTTCTGAATTACTTCATCGGTAATCAGCGTACTGGCATTGAATTTTTCGCCACCATGCACAATGCGATGACCAACCCCGTTTATTTCGTCGAACGATTTGATGCAGCCGTGCTTTTCGCTCGACAATACACCCAATATATATTCAATACCCAATTGATGTTCAAGTATTTCACCTTTCAGAAGCACTTTCTGACCATCTCTTCGCGTATGCTTAAGGAATGAACCCTTCATCCCTATTTTTTCCACAGCTCCGGAACCAAGTTCTTCGTTGGTATCCATATCCAGAAGTTTGTACTTAATAGACGAACTTCCACAGTTGAGAACTAAAATTTTCATGCGTTTTTGAGTGAGTATAGTATTAGATATTTTTAAATAATTCTGTATAATTCAAACGTTTGTCTTTTCATTTCTGTACAAATATAGAAATTAGCACTTGAATTCACACAACGCCACAAAAAAATAGTTGTTCATCATTACAATGGAAAATGGAAAGTTTTAGCTAAAAAAAATGCCCGTAGCGATAAGCCACAGGCATTTTGAAATATTATTTTAAGCAAATCAGCTATTAATTCTGACTATTCAGAATATCCAGCGTATCAGAAGCAATCATATATTCTTCGTCGGTAGGGATAACAGCTACGTGAACTAAGGACTCATCAGTGCTTAGTTTTACTGCTACGCCCTGCGATTTTGCATTCAGTTCGTAATCCACTTTTACACCCATAAAGCCTAATCCTTCCATGATGTATTTACGTGTGTAAACGTGGTTTTCACCAATACCACCAGTAAATACAATTGCATCTACACCACCCATAGCGGCAGCCATAGCACCAACGTATTTACGCAGGCGATATACGTACATTTCCAGCGCCAAACGAGCACGATCATTGCCTTCGTCAGCAGCTTTATGTACATCGCGCATATCGGACGAAACACCCGAAATACCCAACATACCACTGTGTTTGTTGAACAAAGTAGAAACGCCTGGAGCACCAATCATTTCTTTTTCCATCAGGTAAGTTACCACACCCAAGTCAACGTCGCCCGAACGGGTACCCATCATCAAGCCTTCAATAGGAGTGAATCCCATGGTAGTATCAACCGATTTACCGTTTTCGATAGCAGTGATTGATACACCGTTACCAATATGAGCAGTGATTATTTTTGAGTTGTTGTAGTCCAATCCCAGGAATTCAGCAGCTTGTTTTGACACAAAGCGGTGGCTGGTTCCGTGGAAACCATAACGACGGATGCCGTATTTGGTGTATAATGAGTAAGGAATACCATACATGTAAGCATAATCGGGCATACTTTGGTGGAATGCTGTATCAAAAACACCTACCTGAGGCATAGATGGCAGAAGCTCAGCAATAGCACGAATACCAGCCAAATTGGGTGGATTGTGCAAAGGTGCAATGTCAATACATTCAACCAGTTTTTGAATTACTTCGTCGGTAATAAGCACACTGGAATTAAATTTTTCACCACCATGTACTACGCGGTGACCAACGCCGGTAATTTCTTCCAACGATTTGATACATCCGTGTTTTTCGCTGGTAAGAACACCTAAAATGTATTCAATACCAACCTGGTGTTCCAAAATTTCACCTTTCAGTGTTACTTTCACTCCATCCTGACGTTTGTGTTTCAGGAACGAACCTTTCATACCAATTTTTTCAATAGCTCCCGAAGCCATTTCGGTATTGCTTGCCATATCAAGCAATTTATATTTTATCGACGAACTACCACAATTCAATACTAATACCTTCATTTTCTAATATCCTCCTCTTATTTGATGATGTTACCAGCTTCGTCGTAAGTATAAAATCCTTTTCCAGTGCTTACACCATAGTGTTTAGCACGAGACAGGCGCAATAATACAGGCGATGGTTTATATTTGATACTTCCATATTCGTCCCACAGATTATCCATCAGTTTAACGATTTTCTCGATACCCATTTGGTCGGCAGTGCGGAAAACCCCTTGACGGTGACCAAAACCTACAGTCAATACACGGTCGATATCTTCCACAGTTGAAATACCTTCCATCAAAATACCACAAGCTTCGTTCAACAGCATCAGGAACAGACGGATACTAATCAAACCAGCCGATTCCATTACCTGAACGAATTCATGGTTAATCAGGCGGGCAAACTGACAAACTTTGTTGTAAGTTTCGTCCGAAGTGTTCAATCCTGGAACGATTTCGATAATGTTTGAATCAGGGATATTTGACAAGAAATGTAGTCCAATACAACGCTCAGTATGCTCAAGTTCCGACGCTAAATCAGTGACAATCACTGTAGAAACATTCGAAGCAATAATAGCTGTTGTTGAAAGTACTTTCTCCAATTGTTTGAATACTTCTTTACGTTGCAGAATGCGTCTTTCACCGGTATTATCGTCGTAACGAATTGCTTCAATAACGAAATCACAACCGCTAAAATCTTCATAATTGGTGGTTCCTGTAATACGAGCCAGAATCGCTTTCTTTTCGTTGACAGTCAACCCCCAGTTATCGATTTTTTTATCAAGTTTGCATTCGATCAACGAATATGCATGTGCAATGCGCTCTTCGGTTGGTTCCAGAAAAACCACTTCCATACCGTTAAGAGCAGCTGTGGTTGCAATCACGCTTCCTTCTTTGCCACAACCTACCACACCGATACGCGAAAACAACGTACGTTTGCGGTTACGTTTGCTAAGTCCGTAACGCTCAATTGCTTCAATAATTTCTTCTGCCATATAGTTATATTTTAATTGTTAGCAAGTTAAAGATCAAGCTTTGAATTATTTCATTGCCTGAGTAGAAGTAATGGCAATCATTTTCACGATGTCATCTACCGAACAACCACGCGAAAGGTCGTTGATAGGTGCAGCCATACCCTGAAGAATTGGACCGACAGCCTGCGCACCCGAGAAACGTTCTACCATTTTGTAACCAATGTTACCCGATTGTAAATCAGGGAATACCAATACGTTGGCCTGTCCGGCAATTTTGCTACCTGGAGCTTTGCTTTGTCCTACTGATGGTACCAATGCAGCATCTGCCTGCAATTCACCATCAATCAGTAATTCTGGAGCCATTTCTTTTGCAATGCGTGTAGCTTCTACTACTTTGTCTACCAATTCGTGTTTTGCACTTCCTTTTGATGAGAAGCTCAACATAGCCACACGTGGTTCGTAACCACAAATAGCTTTGGCAGTATCAGCGGTACAAACTGCAATTTGAGCCAGTTCTTCGGCTGTAGGATTTGGATTTACAGCACAGTCGGCAAACATCAGCAAGCCATTTTCGCCATATTGAGGAGTGGGAGTAAACATGATAAATGCACCCGAAACCACTTTGATGCCCGGAAGCGTTTTTACAATCTGGAAAGCCGGACGAAGCACATTACCGGTAGTATTTTGAGCACCGGCCAATTCGCCATCAGCATCGCCGTTTTTAATGATCAAACAGCCCAGATACAATGGATCTTTAGCCAAGGTAGTAGCTTGCTCAATCGTCATCCCTTTGCTTTTGCGGCTTTCGAAAAGCAGGTTGGTGTAAACATCCATTTTAGGATCAGTTTCCGGATCAACGATGGTAGCTTCGCCAATGTTAGTCAAACCATTTTCAGCAGCCAGTTTCTTGATTTCAGCCTCATTACCAATCAGGATAAGCTTGGCAATTTTATCTTTCAACACAATATCCGCAGCTTTCAATGTGCGAATTTCGGTACCTTCGGGCAACACAATACGTTGTGGGTTGGCCTTTGCTTTGGCCATAATTTGATCTAGTAAATCCATCTTCTAAGACTTTAATATGTACACGTTTAGCTCCCAAAAAAGGAGCTTCACAAAAAATTTTATTCTGTTTCAAAAGGGTTTCGGCGAGAGGCAAGATGTCTTCGGGCTGAAAATCAGTGCAAAGATACTTCATTTTTTGCCACATTGCAATGTCGAGATTGCAATAATGCCTAAATATTTTGATATCAGGTCAAAATTTGCAATAAAATTATCATTTTTCGGAGGATTGCTGATGCAAATTGATGTCAAATAAGGATAAATAACTACAAAATGAAAAGAAAGAATCACTCTGGAATGAGTTAAGATATAAGTCTAATTACAATTTTCAAAATTTCCATCTCAATAAAAACCTTACATCCGTCTTTCGGTTTCCAGAAATGGCTTCATTGCCACTACTCAGGCTTTCCCTATCGTCAGCATATATCGTTTGAGCAATTTTGAACCAAAGTGTAATCTTTTTCGTCAGGTCGTATTGCAAATTCAGGTAGCATCGACTTCCCTGTCCGTAATACATCGGGATAGAAAAAGCGTATAACACATCCTTTTCGTAGGAATAAAAACGATTCTCGTAATCAGTGGCATCGAAAAACTGATAGCGAAAATCTATTTGGAGGGGAATTTTTTCAAAACTGTAACTCACATCCTGAGCGGCAATGATTCCATACGTCCAGTTGTTGGTGCCTGATTTATCTACCAGATTGCCTTCCAATACATTTTTGAAGCTAAAATTACCTGAAGTATAGCTCAGTTGATATCGCAATGAGGCCTTTTTGTGAGGAATAATCACTGGCATAGTTGCCTCTGAACCCGATAAATTATTCTGATACATTTTATAGCGCAATCGCCAAAACATCGCTAAATTACGTTTGGGAGTAAAATCAGCTTGAAATAGATAATCGTTTCCCAAAGAAGGTGCATCTACCCCGTATTTTGGCCAGGGAAACCGATAACTATCGGCATAAGCTGCCATCCGCCAGCGACGAAACGGACGCACTTCGGCTCCCAGATAAATGCCCGACTCGTTACTTACCCGTGAGTTTTCGCCAAACGACGACGCATAAAACGAATCATATTCAGGTGAGTAGTAACGTTGCACCACAACCAGATTAACTTGCGAAGCCGGACTAAAATAACAACCATTCAGCGTGGCCAAAGCTCCATTTCCCATCATGGCCGTCTCGCCAAAGATATTCAGCTTCTTCAGGCGCATTCGATAATTGATTCCCGCTGATGTTTGTTGCTTTCCTCTGAAATAGAAATGATTGTATACTTCCCGATCGGGATTTAAACTATCTGTAAGTGAAGTATGAACAGCAGTAAACCCGAGTTGAACATACATATTGGTATACGAAATATTTCCTCCAATAACTGTTTCGCCAACCCGATGTTTACGATCCAATTCATCCTGAGTGCGATGATAACCTGTTCGGATAATGGTAGGAAAAGTGCCTCCGGTGGTGTCGGCATCCAACTTTTTGGTGGATACAAAAGCTGTCATTTCGAACTTTTGAAATGTGTACGTAACTCCTGCCCCGCGAAAGAAATTGCTTTCGTCGGTAGAACTGAATTTCTTCAACCCTGAACTACGCGGTGTCACATTCAGTACGTAAGACGATTTACCCATACTGAACTCAGGATGTAACACTAATCCCTGTCCAAAATTCGCCCGAAAATCGCCCAAAACAATGGTTTTAAATCTCCCTGTATTATTCAATTGGGCATAAGCCGAATAAAAATCATAGCCTTTGTGCGCTGAACCCCTAAATGGTTCGCCGGCATCTTTCTCAGCCGTAAAACCCAGCAATAGCTTATCCCTGAAATGATAACGGTATTTCAGGGAATTATAAAGCTCATTTCCAAGATATCTACCCGATGCATTACCATCATCAGCACCTGTTCCATCCTCGTTTACTCTGTAGCCTTCTTTCGTTTCAAGTCCCTTATCCAGTCTGAACAACAAATCGTTTCTTCCATATTTTAAAAAATCGCGCAAATAGAGCTTGTGTTTTTCGTCCAGCCCCTCTCCTACCCGCACAAAAGGCAACATGCGCCGGATATCTGTCATATCGAGCCCTTCAACTAATTGAAGTTCAAAGATGTTCTGCATTTGTCCAACTGTATAGACATAAGCCTGGAGATTCTCAATCTGTATATCCGTCAGAAATTGTAGGCGCTTCAGTTCCTCTTTAGTACAATGATTTAGATTAATCGGATTTTGAGCACATTGCATCAAATCTTCGTAAAAACTATCATAATCAATGCTGGTTTCCGTTTCGGCCGTATATTGCTCAAAAATATCTGCAATCAGTTGTTCAATAGTAGTTTGCGCATTTTGAGAATAACTGAATGTACTACAAGCCAGCAAAAGTGATAAGTAAACAATCCTTTTCATAGTCATCATGTGTTACTTAGCTGAACCAAATATATATTTAACTGATGATCTGGTCGTCAATCCAAGCAAAGGATGAATATCACAATCCAATCCCATACTAATATGACCAAAATTAAACCCAACACCCATGCAAGGAACTAAATAATCTGCTCCATAACCACCCATTTTCAGAGTAATTTTGTCCAACATCAGATACTCAAATCCGGTAGCGAAACGATAATTAGAATGCAGTTCACGATCAATTTGGGTGCACCATACTAAATTGGAAGTAAAATAATATTCCGTCCCTAAACTAAAAACAGACGGAATCAGTTTAGTTACATATTCTGTTTTTATAGAAGTTTGTAATGGATTGAAGGTCTGAAAACCTAAATTAAAGTGAGGAGAAAAACGCACCGATACTCCAAACTGAGGTAAAAATACGGCACTATGAGAGTTGGTAGCTATTGAAAATGCATCATAATAGTTAACTTGCAGTCCCATAGCGAATTTATTGCCAAAATTGCGCGCCAAAGCTACACCAAGCAATGTTTCATGATAAAGCGAATACCCAAATTGAGAAAAGGAAACACCTGCATTCAATAATTTATTTGGCACTATCAGTTGCGCACTTTTAGTGGAAAGCTCTTTGATAACAAATTTGTTTTCGTACTGTAGGCCCATCTCAGCAAAATCACAATATCCTGCAGAAGCCGGATTGCTAAAAGCAGACCAATGATGAGAATCGGCCACTGACGCTGAACCGACAGAACCAGATGAAGGCAAAATGGTGGAAATCTGCGAATATAAAGATATTGATATGCAGCAGAATATAAATGAGATACAGACTTTACTCATAGTACTAACAATTGAATGTGTAAACGGAAAAGCAAGACAAAAGGTTAACAAAACTACAAATATATTTAATATAAACAAACACATCTGTCATAAATTTTCAATATTCAAAAGGAATATTCTTGTTTTAAATTGATTTATATTTTATACCTTTGTAATAACAACTTATCTTTCAAATATTTATAGGAAATTAAATGACGGAAATAGTAACGGAAATAATTTCATTTTTTTCAAAAAGATACGCTCAGGTTCAGGTAGATAAGAAAAGAATCAGGCAGGAGATTCGTGTTCAGAAGAAACTAATCACTGACGAAGATCGTTTAAATGCAGAAAATGCTGTTTTTCAGCAAATAGAATCATTCGATTGTTTCAAAAATGCCGCTGAAATTCTGATCTATTGGGCCATAAAAGACGAATTGCCTACTCAGGCAACTATACAAAGGTGGTGCGACAGTAAAACCATTCTTTTGCCTGCCATTGAAGGTGAAAAATTACTGCTCAAACGCTATTTTAAAGACGGTAAAATGATTCAGAAAACGCTTGGGATTATGGAACCTGATTTAAATGAAATTTATACGGGGAAAGTCGATTTAGTTATCGTTCCAGGCGTTGCTTTTGATAGAGCTAAAAACAGATTGGGACGTGGTAGAGGTTATTACGATCGTTTTTTCAAAAAAATGAAACCAACCAAAATTGGAGTTGGGTTTGACTTTCAACTGCTCAGTTCAGTGCCGGCAGCCAAACATGACATTGCCATGGACATAATAGTAACTCCCTCAGAAACAATAAAATAAAAAAGGCTCATTGAAGAGCCTTTTCCGTTTCTACCAAATCATCTGCTTTGGTAAGTTCCTTTTCACCTTTCCGATAATAATATATCAAGCCATAGGATTGGCATTTTATTAAACGAGAATAAGGCCTTTCGTCTTTAAATTTCGCTTCAACCTGATTCCAAATATCCAGGATAATATCATCTCCTTTGGCACGCAGATTCACTAAATCTTCCCAACTGCGAGTAGTGGAGTTCTGATGCAGTTTTTGGGTCGATTTATATTCTTTGAACACCTCGTAATGCACTTTCACCTTTGCAATGGTTGGGTTATAAATAGGCAATCCACCATTTCTAAGTCGCTCATTTTCACCATCAATAATACATTTACCCCAGTGAAGCAGAGCCGATTCGGTGCTCAAATCTGGTACAGTATGAATTGCAGGATCAAGTTGGTAGAAAAGTTTGTGTTCCTTTTTAATGTCGCCCCTGATTACAGATAGATTGAAAACCTGTATGAAATGGGAAATATAAAGACGGGCATTATGAACGATTTGCTGGTACTTCTTATTAGCTGAGACCTGATTTTCAAGCGTTTGCTGATACTGTATCAGCTGCTTTTCAAAAATAGTCAGATAGCTTTTAGCATCAAGAATGGTTTTAAAAGCGACAATCTGATCGCCAAAATTATTCACCTTGTCGGCCTGCTCAATGGCAGCTCGCAAAGCGCGTAATCGGGCCTGATCAGTATTGGGAAGACGACGATAGGGCATAGACGTGCAATTATCAATTATTCGTAATCAAATACCTTTGTCGGTTGAATGATTGTAACAAAAATCAATAAAAACCGACTAATTTGCAACCGGAAAATTGTTACTTGCCCACAAAGATAAAAAAATTAATCGTTTCGCGACATTAAATTGGCAGCTAATTTTCTCAATTCTTGCTTTTTATTGTCAGAAACAGCCACTTTTTCGAGATTTGCGATTGCCTTTGTATAGAAATCGCTCATCTTATCTTCGCAAATAGTCTTAACACCCAGTTTGTTATACAATTCTGTTACTGCCGAAATCTTCTGATTTTGGGATGATTCATCGTTTGCATTCAGCCATTTCTGAAGTTCTTCAGCATCTTTTCCGTGCGCTAATTCCAAAGCGTGAATCAGTAGATAAGTTTTCTTGTTGCAAAGGATATCTCCGCCTATTTTCTTGCCGAATGTGGCTTCATCACCATACACATCCAGCAAATCATCCTTCAGCTGGAAAGCAAGCCCGATATGGATACCAAAATCGTACAGGTTTTGTGCATCCTCCTCTCCTGCTCCACCTATCAGCGCACCACTTTTCAGCGAGCAACCGAGCAAAACAGCCGTTTTCAGACGAATCATTTCCAGATATTCCTCCGCTTGCACATCATTGCGGGTTTCGAAATCAACATCGTATTGCTGACCTTCGCAAATTTCGGCAGCTGTTTGCGAAAAAAGATCCAAAACAGGTTTCAGGCAATTAGCAGGAGTTTGAGCAATAAACTGATAAGCAGCAATTTGCATCACGTCACCCGAAAGAATGGCGGTATTATCGTTCCACTTTTTGTGCACGGTAGGTTTGCCACGGCGCACATCAGCACGATCCATAATATCGTCGTGCAACAAGGTGAAATTATGAAAAATTTCAATGCCCAACGCCGTATTTACTGCCGGTAAAACATCCTCTTGATACAAGTTACAGGCCATCAGCGTAAGTGCCGGACGAATGCGTTTCCCTCCCATCGAAAGTACATAGCCAATGGGCGCATACAATCCTTTGGGTTCCTTTTCCCAACTCACTTTTTCAAGTTCGGTGGTAACAATCTGGGTTATTTCATTGAAAGTTTTCATTGTGAATCAAGCATTTAATTCGTTCTCAATAATATCATTCATCACCTCTTTGATGTCGATTCCGGCAGCAGCAACCTGCTGAGGAATAAAGCTGGTAGCTGTCATACCCGGAGTGGTATTTACTTCCAACAGGTTGATTACATCGCCTTCGGAAATAATATAATCGATGCGTACAATACCTTTACAGCCCAAAATATCGTAAATAGCCGACGTTAGTTTCTGAACACGCTCAGTTAATGCCGGGCTCAATCGGGCTGGAGTAATTTCCTTTACCTGACCGTTGTATTTGGCATCATAATCGAAAAATTCATTCTCACTAACCACCTCTGTAATAGGCAATACCTGAGTCTTCGTTTTGGTTTTGTAAATACCGCAGGTAATTTCGGTTCCCGACATGAAAGCTTCGATCATTACCTCATTTCCTTCGGCAAACGCGCGTTCGATAGCTGGTTGAAGCTGATCAATGGTTTTCACTTTCGTTACACCAAAGCTGCTTCCGCCTACGTTAGGTTTCACAAAGCAGGGCAAACCGATATTTTTAGCCACCTCTTCGTCCGAAGCAGTTTGGCCGACACGAAGCAACATCGATTCGGATACCTTTACTCCAAAACCTTTCAAATACTGATTACAGGTAAATTTATTGAAGGTAACAGCCGCCGCCAATACGCCACAGCACGAATAAGGAAGCCCTATCAGCTCAAAATAGCCTTGCAGGATACCATTCTCGCCCGGAGTACCGTGAATGGTGATATAAGCAAAATCAAAAGTAGTTTTTACACCATCGCGCACAAAGCTGAAATCGTTTTTGTCAATGGCAATTTTCTCGGTTTCTGACCATTCTACCTGCCAGGTTTTCCCTACAATGGTTACAATATACACGTTGTAACGCTCTTTATCCATAAACGAATACAGTCCAGCTGCACTTTTGAGCGAAACAACAACTTCCGACGAATCACCGCCGGCTACGATGGCAATATTTTTTTTCATAACTATATATTTCCCTGTAAAGGAGTGATAATAAACAAATTATAATTCAATGGCTGCTGATTCAGGTACCTGATGAATTCCCAGTGTAATGGCATAGTCGCGCCATTTTTGTATCAATTCGCTCAAATCCTGAGGCAACTCACTTTCAAAATGCATATACTCGTTGGTAGCAGGATGCACAAAACCAAGCGTTTTGGCATGTAAAGCCTGACGAGGACATATGTAAAAGCAATTTTTCACAAATGCTTTGTACATGGTAGACGTATTTCCTTTCAAAATCAAATGTCCACCGTAGCGCTCATCGGCAAAAAGTGTGTGGCCAATGTGCTTCATGTGTACGCGAATCTGGTGCGTACGACCTGTTTCCAGCCTACATTCCACCAAAGTAACATAGCCAAAACGCTCCAAAACCCGATAGTGTGTAACAGCATGTTTTGCAAACGGATTTTCGCCTTCAGGAAATACAGTAAACTGCATCCGGTCGCGCGGATCGCGGGCCAAAGCTCCAACGATAGTGCCCTGATCTTCTTTTACATTGCCCCAAACCAATGCCTGATAGCGGCGTTGAGTGGTTTTTTCGAAGAATTGTTTGCCCAAATGCATTTTGGCATACTCCGTTTTGGCCAACAAAAGTAAGCCCGAAGTATCCTTGTCGATACGATGTACCAACCCTATGCGTGAGTCATTTAAATTGAATTCCGGTTGATCTTTCAGGTGCCAGGCTATAGCGTTGAGCAGTGTGCCATCAAAGTTACCAAAGCCGGGATGAACCACCAATCCTGGTTGTTTATTCACCAGAATGATGTCATCATCTTCGTATACAATTTTGATGGGAATATCTTGCGGAATAATTTCAAATTCCGATGGTGGGTAAGCAAGATGTATCGTGATAATATCAAATGGCTTTACCCGGTAGTTTGATTTTACAGATTTACCATTTACATGAATGTTTCCACAGTCGGCAGCATCCTGAATGCGGTTACGCGAAATGGCAGCCATGATATTGACCAGGTATTTGTCAATACGCACAAGTGCCTGCCCTTTGTCTACCACAAATCTGTAGTGTTCGTAAAGCTCACGTTGATCCTCTCCCACTACTTCCAGTTCATCTTCTTCTATTTCTTCTAAAAAGTCTTCCACGGTATTGATGCTAAAGATATTTTAAAAAAATTGTTCCTCTGTCTCTTCTGATTTTTTATCTTCTTCAAAAATCTCGTTCATGCGCGATTTATCAGTAGATAAATATAAATCCACTTTACTCCCTGTTGCTAATGAAGAACCAGCAGCAGGTTTTTGGCGGTAAATGATGTATTTATCTTCATTTCCACTGGGTGGAACATCATATTCGATAGCTCCTACGGTAAATCCGGCTGTTTCAAGTGCTTCTGTAGCAGCTTCAAGCGATTTTCCTTTGATAGCAGGTACTGGCACCTCATCACCATCGGCAACGCCATTACCAACTACCAGAATCACCGAACTACCTTCGGGCAATCGGGTACCTGTGCCAATAACACGGCCTCCATATTTTACATCAATCACCAAGTCTTTAAATTCCGATGGAGCATATTCAACGCTTGATACACTAATACCTACCGACTGCAACATCGCTTCAGCCTGACGGAATGATACATCGTTCAACTCAGGAAGAACCACCTGATGTACATTGCGCGAATTGATAACAATATAAACGGGACGATTGGTTTTAAGATGAGAATTCGGTTCCGGGTACTGAGAAATAATGGTTCCGAGTTTTTTACCACGAACGTAAACTGAGTCAATTATCTGTGGATAAAGACCTTTTTTGGCCAACAAAACCTGTGCTTCTTCCACATACATTCCACTCAAATCCGGAATTACTTCAGTTTCGCCATGATGCGTATAAAAATCGACTGCTATAAGTGCACCCCACCCTAATGCCACAATTATACCTGTTGCAATAAGGATGTTTTTTAGTACAAAACCACCAAAGGTTTCCTTCCAGAATTTTTTAATATCCATAGGACAAAGCTGATTCAGAGTGTTTAACCAGATAATTTTAATATATAACCCGCAAAAATACGCAATTTATTGCTTTATAACCGACTTAAAACAAAAAAAAGTAAAAACTTACCGGAAGTCTTTACTTTCTTTATACTGTTTTAGCTGAATAGTTACCCTTTGTGACGACCTTCGTCAGCAACTGTAAGTTTAGCTCTACCTTTGGCACGACGAGCAGCTAATACTCTGCGACCGTTCGCTGTTGCCATTCTTTCACGGAATCCGTGTTTGTTTCTTCTTTTTCTTTGCGAAGGTTGGAATGTCCTTTTCATTGCTAATTATGATTTTGCGTTATTATTTTTCCATCTCGGAGTTTGGGAGTGCAAAAATAGATGTTTTTTCCGAATCTACAAACTGTTGATAACTTTTTCTCACTAAAATATTTATATTAAGAGCTTACAAGGTCATTTTTACGCAAATATGATTGATAATCCGTGTATTAAATCAAACTTTTCATATCCAAATCAAAAATTAATTCCTGTTTTTCACGCATCACCTTTATTCGCAATCTGTGCCCGTCGGTACGTTGGAAATATCCCTTTATTTCATTCATATTCAATTCGAACGAATTTTGCCCGTTTACTTCCACAATTACATCCCCTACCTGCACACCGGCCATATCAGCTGGTGAGTCTTTCCATACTTTCCAAACTTCAGTTTGTGGTAAGTTTGGAAATATCTGCATAATTTCTATACCCGCCACATTATAAAAGAAACTGTTTTTGAAATTGTAATTAGGCTTGAAATAGAATGCTTTACCTTCGCAATCGATAATATAATTGAACCTGCTCAAAATCTGACTGCCAATAGTGCCATCTCTGTCCGAATTACCAACTATTTCGCTGATAGATAATGAATCAGGAAATGAAACTACCGGGTGATTCAAACAAAAACTACCAAAACAAAGTTGCTCCAATCTGCCTATATAACCACTAATCTCACCGTTGAGCCCCTGCCCTATTGTACCTCTGAGTGAAACAGAAGGTTTATGAATCGAATTGGGTTTATAGGTCTGAAACCAGGCATTTAGCTCGGCTCCGGTATCAATCAACATTTTCACCGGTTTGCTTATTGAATCTCCCCTTTGCCTCACCTGAAGCTGAATAAAAACCTTTTGCAATTCTACATCTAAAGGCAACTGCTCATAACCTTTGGGACAAACAAATGACGATCGATTATAAAAATTGAGCCGCTTCTGGCTGTAATTTACTTCTACAATGTAATCCTTCAGCAAATCCATGCCAATGAGTCCATTTATCTTTGTGCCAGTGTGCTTTGATAGGTTAAACAAATCTTCCTTCAAAACCAATACCTGCTTGTTTTCAAGCTTAATCTTGCCTGAATACAGTGTATTGAAATTGCTCGTGTAGGCTTCCATTTTGTTTTCGGAATTGGCCCCCAAACCCATCAAATCTTTTACATCAGAATAATTGAGCGAAATATGATCACCTTCCTGCAATTCGGTAATAATGGTATTTCTGATTCCTGAATCCAGAATTAAGTTGAGCGGTGAAGAATCGTTTATCTTTACTCGAATAACCACATAGCTGCCTACTGCTTCGAATGGGATAGAAGCAAGAAATTTTGATTTGCCTGATAACTGATTTTCAATACAAAACAAAAGGCATAAAACGAAAAGCAGTACTTTTCTCATGCTAATTATGTGTTTTTCTGAAAAGCGAAGATAGTATTTTTATTGATTCGTGCTACTGCCTTAAAATTGTATTTTTAATATCTTGCTAATTAATTTAGTAGCAAATAGATTTTTCTTATAATCAGATAGATTTATTAGTTGGAAATACCAGAATATTATTGATAAAAACTATATACTTTTGTACGAACAACAAAAAACAATATAAACTCAATCATACTACTTATGGACCAAAAGATATTAAAACTGGCCATCAGTGCTCAACGCGCCGAAATTACTGAATATCATATTTATACTCAGTTAGCCGATAGGGTAAAGGATAAAAATAATGCTGAAGTACTGAGAAAAATTGGCCGGGAGGAAAAGAAACATGCCGAATTCTGGCAATCGAAAACCAATGTAGACGTAAAGCCGGATAGCTGGAAGATATTCAGAACAGTGCTTTTAGCGCGTTTTCTGGGTTTATCCTTCGTATTGAAATTAATGGAGAAGAAGGAGGGAACCGGATCAAAAAATTACGATGCCATTGCCGACATTTTTCCTGAAACCAAACAAATATCGGAAGATGAAAAACGCCACGAAAAAGAATTGTTGGGAATGCTCGACGAAGAAGGTTTGCAATACGTTGGATCAATCGTTTTGGGGCTAAATGACGCGCTGGTGGAACTTACCGGGGCATTGGCAGGCTTTACACTGGCACTGGGCGATACGAAAATAATCAGTTTGGCAGGCTTGGTGACAGGGATTTCAGCCGCTTTATCGATGGCTGCTTCCGATTACCTTTCATCGAAAGCCGAAGGGGATAACAGAGCCAAAAAATCGGCCATTTATACCGGCGTAGCTTATTTCTTCACGGTTATCTTTTTGATTTTACCTTTTCTTACTCTCAGCAATAAATTCCTGGCATTGGGAATTACTTTGTCCACAGCTGTGTTTATCATCTTTGGGTTCAATTATTATATTTCAACAGCCAAAGATCTGGATTTCAAAGCCCGATTTACAGAAATGACAGTCATCAGTTTGGGTGTAGCAGCCTTTTCGTTTGGAGTAGGTTATGCACTGAAAGCTGTTTTAGGGGTAGATATTTAGAAAGAAAAAAAGTGATTGTAATCTTCCAAAAAATATGAATTTTGGTGATTACAATCACTAAATATTATAATATATTTATATTACGATCACTAAAATGATAGTTTTTAGTTGATTTTGCCCCGTTTTTTAAACCAATCGATGGCTTCGCGGATAGCATCAATCAACGGGCTTTCTTCGAACGAAAGTTCGGCTTTGGCTTTGGCATTGCTGTAGTTCTCAAAAATGATCAACTGGCGAAGATTCATGCTACGAAGCTCGGTTTTAATTTCGTTCATGGCTAAAAAATCGCCAAATTTACCTACCAAACGCATCACAAAATCAGGCAGAATAAGCAAGTGCTGATCATAACCTCCAATAATGCTCTGTAATTTATAAAAACGCTTGAACGACATATTTTCGCCGGCAATCAGGTAGCGCTCGCCATTGCGACCCTGCGTAAGAGCGTTGCAGGCAGCAGAGGCTACATCCACAGCCGGTACAAAGTTTTTACCACCGCGCGGAATTGCCATCAAATGCTTTTTATAACCCAAAAGAATCAATTTACCCGAACTGGGTTTGGTATCATATCCACCAATAATAAATGTAGGATTGAGAATAATCACATGACGATCGGGTAGGAGAGAAGCTTCCCGGAAAAGTGCTTCGGCTTCGGTTTTGCTGCGGGCATAAAACGATTCGGTAAAGGGGAACTGAGCCGGCCAGGTTTCGTCGGCCTGCTGGGTTTTTGTACCAAAACCAATGGTATTGGCAGTACTTATAAATACCAATCGTTTGATGTCGTGCTCATTGGCCACATCGATGAGTTGCTGCGAGGCTTCTACATTGATAGGAGTATATTCGTCGTAATGTAGAAATTCAGTATCGGTAACGGCGGCAATATGAATAATGGCATCGCACCCTTCGGCAGCTGCTTTCAGCATACGGTAGTCGGTAAAGCTGCCATCGCATACCCGCACTTTATTTAAATCGAAGTGAATGTTGCGAGAATTTCGTACAATAACGCTGACTTCATGCTTATTTTCGAGCAGTTTGAACACTACATGATGGCCCAATAAGCCATTTGCACCTGTAACTAATACCTTCATAAATCTTTTTCGTAACCAAAATGTAACTGCAAAAGTAAGAAAACTTTTAGCTTATAATATCATTAGTGGAAAGAAGAGTACGTTTAATTATCAGTATATTTGCAGCTTATTGTCTAAAACACATAAAATGGAAAAACAAATTGTACTGATAACCGGTGCCAGTGCAGGTATTGGTTTGGTAGCCGCCGAACTGATGATGAACCAGGGATATAAAGTATATGCAGCATCGCGCCGTGGTGGCGAAAACCGCAAAGCAGCCAATGGAGTAGGGGAGTTGATTCCTGTAAAAATGGATGTCAATATTGAATCGGATATTCAGGCAGTCATCAATCAGATTATAGCCGAAAACGGTCGTCTGGATGCAGTGATTTCGAATGCCGGTAATGGAATAGCCGGATCGGTGGAAGATTCGACGTCGGAAGAAGTAAAATATCAATTCGAAACCAATTT
>JBJOOU010000137.1:0-28327 GCA_046051105.1 Bacteroidota bacterium | reverse complement strand
CATCCCTGGGGAGGAAGTGGGTACGATCCTGTGCCCTGAATGCTGGTTTTTATATATAAATACAACCTTTATACGGAAAATTAGTATCTTTGCTTTTTCCGTGTCATCCTGTTTTGGAGATATACTATTGAAAAAGTACAAAATTCATATTGCATTATATCCGCTTTCGCTGATTTACGGACTAATAACTGCGATCAGAAATTGGTTGTTCGACATTGAACTGCTGAAATCGACTTCTTTTGCTGTGCCTGTAATTTCGGTGGGAAATCTTGCCGTTGGGGGTACAGGAAAAACCCCACATACGGAATTGATCATAGGTGAGTTGGCAAATGAATGGCGGGTAGCAGTTTTGAGCAGGGGTTACAAGCGGAAAACGCGTGGCTTTGTTTTGGCCGATGAGAGTGCTTCCAGCATGACCATTGGTGACGAGCCTTTTCAGATAAAACAGAAATTTCCGCTGGTAACGGTGGCTGTGTGTGAAAAAAGAGTAGTGGGTGTAAAAAAACTGTTGGCATTGCAGCCTGCGCCCGGACTGATTGTATTGGATGATGCCTTTCAGCATCGGTACGTTCAGGCCGGTTTTTCGATATTGCTCACAGACTATTCAAATTTGTACACGCGTGACTATGTAATGCCGGCCGGTCGGTTGCGTGAGTGGAAGTCGGGAAGCAAACGTGCGAATATGGTGGTGGTTACCAAGTGTCCGCCGGAGTTGACTGCGATAAGTATGCGATTGATAGAGAGAGAACTGAATCTGCGGGATAATCAACTGTTGTTTTTTTCGACCTATGCGTATGATGCTATTCAGCCGGTTTTTTCAGAAAATGTAAAAGAGCCTTTGGCGGTGGAAGACCTTGCAGATACCTCAGTGTTATTGGTGGCAGGTATTGTCTCTCCCCAGGCAATCGTAGATTATCTTGCGGGATATAGTGGGTATGTCGATTCGATGTTTTTCCCGGATCATTATACATTTGAGAAAAAAGATTATGATACAATCGTTTCTCGCTTATCGGCCATGAAAATGGAAAAGAAATTGTTGCTGGTAACTGAAAAGGATGCTGCACGGATGAAATCAAGTTCGGAATTTCCGGATGAATTGAAAGAAGTAACGTATGCTTTGCCTGTAAGGGTGAGGATATTACATAATCAGGAAGAAATTTTTATTCAAAAAATTAGAAACTATGTTGTTGAAAATTCAAGAAACCGCTGATTTTATAAAATCAAAAATAAATACAAGTCCCAAAACGGGTATTATCCTGGGTACAGGACTTGGAAATCTGGTAACGCAAGTTACTGATAAGATTGAAATACCGTATGAAACTATTCCGAATTTCCCTGTGTCGACTGTTGAAGGGCATAGTGGTAAGCTGATTGTAGGCAAACTGGGAGGCGTTGATGTGTTGGCCATGCAGGGGCGTTTTCATTATTACGAAGGCTATGATATGAAGCAGGTGACTTTCCCGGTGCGGGTAATGAAGGCGCTGGGTATCGAAACTTTACTGGTTTCAAATGCCTCGGGAGGAATGCACCCCGATTTTGAAATTGGCGATTTGATGATTATTACGGATCATATCAATTTGTTCCCCGAGCATCCATTGCGTGGGAAGAATATTTCTGAGTTGGGAACCCGTTTCCCCGATATGAGTGAAGCATACTCAAAAGAATTGATTCAGAAGGCAAAGGATATTGCCGCAAAAAACAATATCAAGGTGGTGGAAGGGGTGTATGTAGGCACTACCGGCCCAACATTTGAAACGCCAGCCGAGTATCGATATTTCCGGGCAATAGGTGGTGACGCAGTAGGTATGAGCACAGTGCCGGAAGTGATTGTTGCTAATCATGCCGGGATTAAATGCTTTGGAATTTCCATTGTAACGGATTTAGGAGTGCCGGGTAAAATAGTAGAGGTGACTCACGAAGAAGTGCAGGAAATTGGAAATTCGGTACAGCCTTTGATGACACTGATCATGAAGGAGTTGATAGCCTAACACTAAAAGGTAGTGATGAAAAAAGCAACCGTTTTTGTAAGTCTTTTGTTGATGACATTCTCCTTTTCGTCGTGTGTATCTGATATGTTTGGAGTGAAGGGCGAGGGAAATGTTGAGTATGAAACCCGGGTGGCCAGTGATTTTCAGAAGATCACCCTTTTGACCAATGCTGATGTGACAATTAGCCGGGATACAGGATATCGGGTAGAAGTTGAAGACTATCAGAACCTGATACAATATACGCAGGTAAAAGTGACTTCGCACAATCTCGTAGTGTCCATTAATCCGGCATCCACTGTTGTAAAGAATAGTGTTGCTAAGGTGCGGATTTGGATGCCCGATTCTCTGACTACAATTGTGTGTGCGGGAAGTGGTTCAATCGATGTCAATGCCAGCTTAAAGGATTTGAATCAGTTACTTGTCACTGGTAGTGGTTCTATCAGAATGAATCAGGCGCTACAGCTTTCTGCGCTCACCGGTGAGGTGACAGGTAGTGGAAGTATATCTGGCAGTGGTAGTGTAAAATCTCTGGCTTGTAACGTGAGCGGTAGCGGAAATCTGTATTTTGATACAATGAAGGCCTCCAGAGCTACATGTACGATTAGTGGCAGCGGAAATGCAATGGTTCGGCCTGATACTCTTGTGGCAGTACTTTCTGGTTCCGGTAATGTGTATTATTATGGTTCACCAGTTGTGTATCAGAAAAATACGGGTAGCGGGCAGGTGATTGCCAAATAGCAGTGTTGCCGATTGTATAAAAGAATAACCTCTCATTCAGATGGATAAATCAACTGAATGACAGGTTATTTTCTTTTTTGTTCTTTGATGGGTTTTGAATGGGTTGCAGTACTATATGTATTTGATCACCATATATATTGCTACTCCTGATAGAAATACAGCATAGACCTTTTTGAATATAGAGGTTGGTAAGTTTAAAGCAAGTTTTGACCCGGCAAACACACCGATAAGAATACCTCCTGCAATGATCGCCGCATTGGAGATGTTTAGATGTCCATCATTGGCATAAACGATGATGCTGGGTAAGCCTACAGGCAATTGTAGGGCCGCCAATGATGTAGCAGAGGCCGCTTTTGCATCATATTTGAATAGCTTTACGAGTGCCGGCACAATAACAAGTCCTCCGCCTTTACCAAATAACCCGGCAAATACACCAGCACCGATTCCCAGTAAAATGAATTTCCAAAACTCATTGGGGGCTGGTTGGTCGTTCTGAGTAACGATATTCTGCGGTTTGTTTTTTCTGAATCGGGCTGAAAGATCAAAATATCCTATGGCAACATAAAATAGTATGGCGGCATAAAGTTTAGAAAGCAATCCTACATTCACCGAAACGGCCAGTTCGGCGCCGATAAAAGAGCCTCCAAAAAGACCTGCAGAAATCCAAAGCGCGTTGCGTACATTGATCATACCAGCCTTATAGTAGTTGATGACGCCAAAAATACCCACTGGTAGGAGCATTGCCGCCAGAGATGTTGCATTGGCATTGAGTAGATCCATCCCAAATACCGCCACCAGCATTGGCACCATCACGATGCCACCACCTATGCCAAACAGCCCCGACATAACACCAGCCAATACACCTAAAATTAATAGTCCTATCTCCATAATTGTTGTAAAGTTCTATTCCTGAATTTGTCTGCAAAGGTAATGCTTTCCATGTGTCTGAGGTTGCCAGCGAATGAGTTTTTCTTATTTTTGGTTGTTTTATACTTTTCAAGTGTATAAGAAAGACTTGCTTTGTTATCCAGTACGACAATTGCTCACTTCTTTACGATTGGGTTGATGAAATTCGGTGCGATAATCTACTTTTGGATACTGTTTTTTTGATGTTTTTAGTATCTTTGTCCAGATAGTCGATTGAAAATCATGGTCTGCTTTTTGATAACAGTTTGTTTATGAGAGTTTTTTTTGTCTATTTAGTTTTTGCCATTCTCCCGTATCTGTTGAGTGCTCAGGTTGCCGAACGTAATTCGCACCTATCTATCTTCAACGATTATGGGTTGCGATACTCACCTTCTGCATCTCTTTTGCACGCTTCTGTGGTTTTTAAAAATCAAAATCAGAAGTTGATTCAGCAACAATCCAATCAAAAAATCAAAATTGACAGTGTCATCGGGGCGCATAAGAAGTTGTATTTTACTTATAGTGTTACTCGCAGGCAAGTCGTTTGTTTGACAAAAGTGTGTAGTTTAGAGGATTCTTTGTTTCGTACAGCCAGTAAGTCGGAATTTAATTATGATTCATTTGGTAATTGTACTTATGAAATAATGACCGACTATTCCTATAGTGGCGCACTACTTAGCGATAGTCTTCAGACGAAGACTGCCTATATCTGGGGCGAAAATGGACCTCTTGATATTACAGTTTATTCGTTTAGTAATGGTGGTTGGGAATATAGTGTCAAAAATGAGTTCACATATAAAGATGGCCGATTGCTTGAAGAAGTTGCGTCAAGTTGGATGTACAACAGATGGGAGCCTTTCGGAAAGTTTGAGTATGGCTACGCAGGAAATGGACTGCTGTCGGTAGTGCAGGCTTTTGATAAAGTAGGAGAGGATTGGATGAGTACCGAAAAATGTGAGTCGGAATACAACAGAAATCAAAAACTGATAGCCCTTCAGTATAGCAAGAACGATACATTGAATGAAAGATGGCTGGCAGTGTCAAAGTATTCAATTAGTTATGATACAAAGGGAAATATAGCTTCAGAGGAACTGGAACTTCGCGATAGCCTGAACACGGCATGGCAGCTGAACTCTAAAACGATGTATGGATATCTTGATAGTAATTTTAAGCGCGGAGATATTCAAAACGGTGATTATGTTTTGGGAGACTTCAGTTCAAAGCACATTATGAATCAGGTGCAATATGGAGTGTATGATCAGGCCGATAAAAGCTGGAGTTTGAGCCCAAATGAAACAAAGCTGTATTATTCTCTGGTACAGTTGTCTGCAAAGCAAGTTCTTGATGAATCGGGCTATAATTTCTTTAAATGATTGTGCTTTTAAGTGCTTGTCTTATTGTATTTTTCGTTGTTTCCTAATTAAAGGATAGTAATATTTACTCACCAGGTAACTGGTTAATTGTAAGAGAATCATGTCTGGAAAATCATTATTTATAGTAGTCTTAAGTTGCATAGTGTTATCTGCATGTAGAAATACGTGTGAATGTGTAACTACCTATACTACAAATGGCGAGGAGGTAATGCCTTCAGTTACAAGGGTGCAGGAAGTTGGCGGTGGCTCTTGTAGTAATGCTGATATTTCTATTGCTGATAAAGATGCTAATGTTACTGCGACGACAGTTTGTAAGTGAAAGCGTTTGATTGTTGATACGTTTTGACAGTGTACTTTCACTGTTGCCCTGTGAAAGTTGATTTGCTGGTCGATATTCTTTTCATAGAAACTAAATAATATGTTTTTAAATATATAATTATATTTCGTTAGCTCTTGTTTTGCGTTTTTATTATAATTACATTTGTGATGCAATATTTTTTATTCAAAACAAGCGGATGCCGAAAAGCTCACGAGTAGGCAAGTAAATTATATAGTTTATACATTATGAAGAAATTCGCATTTTTAGTTTGTGGAGTTTTAGTTTTGGGATTCACAAGTTGTGGGGAATCAAACGATAAATGTACTTGTACAAGCACTGTGGATGTTGGCGGTTCTACAATTTCAACCACTACCACTGTTGTAGATAATGCAGGAAACAAATGTAGTGATGGAAATTCTACAACAACTGTAGGCGATATGACTCAAACAATTAGTTGTAAATAGTCTTCGATAAAATTTTCTTGATAGGGGGTTACTTAGTAATTCCCTTTATTTTTTTTATGCTATATGGTTAGGAAAATATTACTTTTTTTTGTTGCGATTGTATTTGCTGTATCAGCGGTTTCGAAGCTGATAAGTGTTGAGTACTTTCAACAGTTTTTATATAGCTTTGGTATTCTGAGTTTTGTTCAGTCAATAGTGGTGGCCCGACTGATAATCGGGATGGAGGTTGTGATAGCTTTGCTTCTATTATCTCAAATATACCAAAGGAGGGTTATTGACTTTACATTATTGTTACTGCTTGTTTTCAGTGGTTTTATTCTGTATCTGGAGGTATTTACAAAGACAGATGAGTGCTTTTGTTTTGGAACTTTGATACAGTTCTCAAACAAGTTTTCTCTTGTAAAAAATTTAGTGCTGATGGTATTACTTTTTGTTTTGAGAAAAAGTATCACAGCCGACTTTCAATGGGGAAGATTGAAGAGGCTATACCTGTTGATAGGAATTGTAGTTGCTGGAGTTGTTTCCGGATTTGTTGTGAATTTTCCTGTGGTATTGATTGGACAAACACAGAATGCTGATTATTGTAAACCCTGTCTTACAAAGCTAACGACTTCAAAAAAGCTGATTGAAACGAAAACGGTTTTATGTTTCCTGAGTACCAGGTGTAAGTATTGTAAACTGGCAGCCCAACGTATTGATGTGATGGCAAAAAAGTCCAGCTGTTATGATGGGTTCACTTTTGTACTGTGGGATGATGATCATAACGCTAAGAAATTTTATTCGGAGTTGAAAATTCATTCATTTAAATCTACCGAAATGAATGTTCTGGAATTTCTTGACCTGACAAAAGGGGTGATGCCTCTTATTGTACTATATGATAATGGGAAAGTAGTGGGTAGTTATCGCTATGCCGATATGGATGAGGAGGCTATTCTGGAATTTCTGGGACGGAAATAGTTGAGTGGGAGATTTATTTACACAAAGAGCGTGTTCCATATATTTTGGAGACACGCTCTTTGTGTATGAAGATTGATTATAAGGATGCTACAATACAATTTTAGTTGTTGTGTTGTTTACTTTTACAAGATATATGCCCGAAGGGAATGTATAAGAACTTTGAATTCCGGCAACGGTGAGTTTTTTGACCAACTGTCCGTTGATCGTATACACTGCTACTGTATCACCTGCTTTTGTATTTTGAATGGTTATTTGATTATGGCTCGTCGAGATGATCGATTTGCTGCTAATTGCTGCGATATCGGTAGTGAGGATATTGCTTCCGGTGACAAATGAGCCAAAAGTATTGGTGGTGGTGCTAAAAGTAGAACCGCTCAATGTAGCTGCAGAATTGCTGTATGTACCGCTGCTGTATAAGCCAATGATAGGGTCGCTGCTTTCAACAACTGATGAAGGTGTAAGTGCGACAACCGTTGAAGAGGGCGATGATGATGCAATTGACCATTCTTTTGCATTGTATCTTACGCCATAAACAGGACTACCAGAAAGAGTGGAAGATACGCCTACTGTAAAGTCCGATGCTGACGTTGGAGTTACAGTTACAGGGTCGTAGCTGCTTGCTGATGCGCCAATTGGAAAAAGTTTAGGGGTGGCGGCTGTTGCATTTAATGTTAGTTTTCCCACACCGTCTGTTATTATAAAAGAAGAAGATGACCCTCCAGATAATACAGCTGTTGATGGAATAATTAGATTGTTGGCACCGATACTCAACTTACCCGATGACAAAGTAAGTGTATTCCCTACAGTGTTTGATGTATTTAAAATCACACCATTTGAATTATTGATGTTGATATTGGATGTTGTTGATGTAAATGCAACTGGAAAAAGTCCGGTCCATGATTGTGTTGAAGTTCCATTCATATTGATTGTGAATGAGCCAGTTCCGCCCGAGTTTTTTATAATCCCAGCCCCTGTAGAAGATGTAGATGTGTTATTGTTTACAATATTACCTTTGACGTTAATTGTTGATGTACCAGCGTTAGCGGCATTGCTACCATATTGAAGAATGGCAGCACTTCCAATTGTAAGATTACCACCAATATTCAAAACAGCAGTAGGATTAGTGGATCCGGATGATTCTAACATTGTAATTCTTCCGGAATTAAGATACACATTTCCTTTAACATCAAAAGTGACATTAGCCGGTGATGGAGCTGCATTTACCAAACTCAAACAATGGTTAGATGCTGAACTATTATTCATAATTAAATCACCATATACTATGTGAGTTGCAGTACCCGCAAAATTGGTTGTTGCACCACGAATTTTTCCAGAGGTTGAAGCCGTTTTGTTGATCGTCAGATTTCCGTTTACCACCAATATTAAGGTGGCGCTTGAAGTACATAGACTTACCGTAGAAGCACTCCACACCAAATTTCCAAAAGTAATTGTACCTGAAGTTGATATAGGCATTGACGTTTGAGTACCGGTGAATTCTACTGTACTTGCATTGTCAAGTGTTACATTTGTCCATGCTGTGCCAAAGTTACTGGAAGTACCTCCAAGTTGATAGCTTGCATTCGCCTGAATTGCCAAAGTTCCACTTATGACAACATTGTTTGCTCCCGATGCAGCTGATGTTATCAATGTTCCTCCTGACCCGGCTGTTGCACCTGCTTCTACAATTAGATTTTTACATGCCTTTCCTGTTGCTTCTGCCGTTACAGTATGTCCTGCACGAATCCAAACATTAGTAGATGAAGTCGGAGCACCTGTAGCAGCTGTTGCATCCGACCACTGTCCGGCAGTAGCACATACAACCCAATTCGTACCGTCTGTTCCCCAGTTTCCGATTCCGACAGAACCATAATCACCTACGGCCTGAGCAAAACCACCTGCAGGTAGCGATAAAAGAAAGAATCCGAAAAGTGCTTTTGAGAAAAGCGATGAGAGTAATTTTTTTTTCATAACATAACTCTTTTTGTTGTTTATAATACACAATAACTTCGATAAATAGACCTCTTAAATGGAAATTTTCTGTACAACTGATTGATTTATTGATAGAATATATATTCCGCGTTTCAATTTTGTTGCATCGATATTAATTTCTGAAGAACTGAGCTCGTGAGAAGCATATAGTTTTGAGCCAGTACAGTTATATAACACAATATCAGAAAGTTTGTTTTCGTTAGAGTTAATGGAAATGATCTTATTATGAATAGAGATATTGATTGCATTTGCGGATACTGAATGTGTGTCTGATAGCGAACTTTGATAGGTCTCATACTCAACACTGGCCATAATAAACGGGCCGACGCCTTTGAGGTCGTTGGATACTTTTACGCCGGCATCGCTGCCGTTGAGGTAGTAGTTGATGGTGCCATCTCGCGAGGGACTGGATGATGGGCCAAGTCCTGCCGACTTGCAAATCAGGTTCAGCGAGAGAACACCGTTGGCATCGGCCGTCACAAAGTTGGTAATCAATCCCTGATAGGCTTTTACCGCGCAAGGGAGGTAGTCGGTTTTGGAGATGAGTCCCAGGCGAACGGCTTTGAGCATGGCATAAGTAAACATGCTGGAGGCGGATGCTTCCAGATAATTCTTGGTTCCGTTGGAAGTAAGCGTGTTGTCGTAGCGCAGCAGTTGATACCAGCAGCCACTTGTAGGGTCTTGCCAGCGTTTGATGCCAGCCGCCACCTGATTGAGGATGTCTATTAATTCCTGCCTGCGGGCATAATTCGCCGGCAGTATTTCCAGCACATCGACTAAGGCGGCAAAATACCAGCCCATACCACGCCCCCAAAACTCTTTGGAACATCCCAAATAGGGAGCCGACTGATTCGCCCAAAAGGAATTGGCATCCGTCGGGAGTGCTGACCATCCGTGATAGTTGAGTTGATAAGTAGAATCGTAGGTCTTGCTGTGTATCAGCACAAACTGGTTGACAATATCGTCGTAGGCTGCCCCGTTGTTGAAGGCCTTTTCGTAGCTGGCATAAAAGCGGGTACCCATGTACAGCCCATCCAGCCACATCTGATGCGGATAGGACGCTTTGTGCCAAAACCCGCCGGTAGCACTGTTGTTGGTGCGCGGATGCTTGCTGAGTTGTTTTCGCAAGGTATCTAAAGCAACTTTGTATTGAGATGCCTGCTCGGTATTGTAAATCTGCATCAGAAACATGCCCGGATTGATATTGTCGAGCGTGTAAGATGTGAAACTGTAACCCGAAGCAATTTTGCCGGTGGAGGAATTCACTACCGCTTTGGCATGATTAAGGGCATAGTTGTAGTACGTGTTACCGCCGTATTTGTTATACACTTTCAGTACTGACTCCACAAAAAGTCCGTTGGGATAATCCCAGCTGGTGATATTACCACTACGAGCCATTTGTGAGTCGGCCATCCGTTTGGAGTACGGATCGACAGCGCTTGCGTTGGCTACCAAAAGAAACGAAAAAAAGAGAGTAATAAGAAGAGTTTTTAGTTGTGACATTTTTCAGTAAATAGGATTCGAAGCAAATATAATCAGTTGATAATGATTTTAGAATAAAGGTTTTGATATTTAATAACATAGATGCCCTTGTGGAGAGTGATTCGATTCACCTTAGAGGCAATCAATCCCGCTTGCAAGTTGTAAATGTCGACAGGCAAATCAGCCGTGAGCGTTCCGTTGTTTACATGCAGCTGAAGTGCTGCTTGCCAAATAGCATAAACCGAACTGGTATTTCCATACAAAATAACTTTGGTCACGGTTTGTCCGCTGGAGCCGGTTGTTTTTATAGTGATATCGTCCGATCCCGTCGTTTTCGGGATAAAAGTGGCGACTGTTTCAACATTGGCCTGCGTGGGATAAACCGTCTTGTCATTACCGCTTCCACCGTCGGAAATGATAACAGGGCGGGTTGTACTGCTGTTGGTAAAGGTACATTCCACTTTGGTGCAGCCGCTGACTCTCAGCGTAAGATAAGCCGAGGTGCTGCCCCATTTGTAGCCCGTACCCGCCGACCACGATACGCTTCCGCTTTTTACTACCCAGGCGGGTTCCTGAGGCATGGTTTTACAATCGATAGTAGTCGTGTATTTAGCCAACCGTGCTGACGTGTAATCCGTTTCGGTGGGTGCATCCGGCACCGTATCGTTGGGATTTTTCACTACGAAGGTGCCAGTCACTTTTGCATTGGACAGCGCATCGGTGGTGGCCACACTGTAGGCGTAAGTGCCTGTGGCGGTAGGCGTGCCTGAAATAACGATGGTATCGCTTTTCAATACCGCCTGTGTGCCCGCAGGTAATCCTGTTGTGGCAAACTGAGTAGCACCGCCCATTTTATACATCACCGGCTCAATGGCATTTCCAATAAGAATCGTTTGGTTGTTCTTACCAATCAGGGTCAGGGTGGAAGGCGTCACCGGATCAATATTATCAGAGGTGGTAAACCGCCAGAGCGCACCCTGCAATTCTCCCGAGTTGGTAAGGGTATTTACCCGCCAGTAATAGGTTTTGTTGGCTTCGAGAACGGGAGTATTCAGGCTGTTGGCGGTGGTTTCGCCCAGCAAGCCCGGTTGCTCGGAAGTGCCAAAGTACACTTTATGCGAAATTGCATTGCGTGGCGCAATCCATTTCAGCGTTGTTATCCCCGCCGCAACAGCATACCTGCCATTGTAAGGTTGGGGAATGGTTGTATAGGGCAAAACAGCCGGCAGGGTGCTTTCGGGATCCCATTTTCCATCGAAAGTCCAGGCAGCATCCATGTTTTTTCGTTCGGCCAGCGTGAGCGAGTTGGCAAACCAAGTTAATCCGGCAAGCCCGCTGACATTGTAGAAATTCGTAGTAGCACCGGTTCCCAGCGAAGTAATGCTGTCGGAGAGTTGTACGTCCAGGTAATAGAATTTAGCGTAGTTCTGTGAATTCTGGAGTTTTACGTTTTTGTTGTATTCGCTGTGAACCGATCCACCCTGAATAACCAGTTTCTGATCTTCGGTAGCCACTCCCTCGTGCCAGATGGGACTGCTGCTTTTGGTCTCGGTATACCGGCTGTTGATGGCGTAACAGTAGCCTCTGGGACAAAAGGCATCAATACTTCCTCTAAAACTGCAATCGGCCACATAATACATGCCTCCTGCTTTTCCCCAGGGTGCAAAAGTGTCTTTCCACAAGCAAAGCACATCCAGATTGATAAACCAAAGTCGCGTGGTGCCCGTTTCGGTACGGATCACCTCGGTATAGTCTTCAGAGCCTTCGAAGGTATTGCGAACATACATATTGGCAATAACAATATCGTGCATATTCCCCGCAATATTGATAACACCTGTACCTGTATTTACACTATGTGCAGCATACCACACAGCCCGTGGAAGACTATATTCGATATGTGTGCCACTGCGCGATTCGCCAACCAATGCCACATAACTACAAGCGATAGAAACCTGTTCGTTGTACAATCCATTTTTCACCAGAATGGTTTTCCATTCCGCATTGGAAGATGGAATGCTGTTTAATGCCTCCTGAATGGTCGTAAACTGCCCGCTGCCATCTTTTGCCACCACAATTTCGTTGCTTGCCATCAATATGGAGGGGCTGATGAGAAACATCACTGTGAATAATATCGTTTTCATGATGTTGCAAGTTATCGTTGTATTCTAAGCTTTTCCGTAATTATTGATCCTGAATCATAGATTGTTTTTTTTACTACAAGTCCTTTGGGGGTATGATGAAGTTCTTGCCCGTTGAAATTGTAGAATTTCTCAGATACAACATTTCCCATAATCATTCTAAGTTGTTCCATTCCACTTAATGTATACAAAGTGCCGGTGATCGTCAGATTTTTGATGTTGACGTCTTTGGTGCTGGCATTGTTGAACCGAATGTAGATGGTAGGCCCCCAGGGTGCTGTGGTGGCACTCAGATCAATCAGTTTGCCCGTAATCCAACTGGTACTGCCGTTTTTAGCCTGTGCTCCTACCTGTTCCCAGGTTTTGTTGTCTTTGGAAAATTCCATGGTGACAGCACCGCTGGACGAACCAACCGCCTGCATGTCGAAGATGGCACTTTCGGCCGAGGCCAGACAAAATGGACCCCAAACAGTGGAGGTAGTTGCCGTCTTAACGGTAAACTGGCTAGCTACGTTTACGATGATTGTTTTGGTTCCCACAGGCCGGGTTCCGGTAGTGGTAGTATCCGTTTTTGTGGTATCCTTCTGATCGGGAGTTGGGTAAGTCCATGCACCTGACACAAATTCCTTTGCACCCAAATCGGGTTTTGCGCCTGAATAAGGGATAGCATAAAATGGTTTTAGTCGAATGGTGGTTTGAACGGTTCCTTTGTCGATAGCCGGATTCGTGTTTTTCAATTTGAATAATGCACTGATACGCGGGTCAACAAGGCGGTAATCCGAGTCGCGCTCCACCAGCATATCGGCCACTGTGAGGCTCTCGAACATATCGTCGGTAAACGTCAGACCCAAATTCCAACTGTTGGTGGTTTCGGTACTTCCGGCAACAATTGCCTGCCCTGTACCGGCGTACGACAGGTTGTTGATCATCACATGTTTTCCGATAGATGGCGTTTCTTCGAAAGCAAAATTTCCCATCCCGTTGTTTTTATATCCGGTGCAATTGATGCAGGTAATGCCCCAGGAGTTGTGGTTTTGGTCGAAACCTTTGCCCACATTGCAGAGCGCAAAACTATTCACCACCACATTGGGAGCATTTCCGTCGACACCGCCGCCACCACCGAGCTTGAACCCGTTACCGTCGCCCTGATAGCTGGTGATCATGTCGGACCAGTAATTCACGCCGTTGCCGTACGACCAGCAGCTATCCACCAATATAGGCTGATTGCCACCGTACACATCCCAGCCATCGTCGGCATTTTCCCAGGCTCGGCAGCCCCGAAATACAGTGCCACTGCCTTCTTTCGCAGCAAAACCATCGCCGTTTTCGCCGTTAGCACTTACGTTGCAATTGCGGTAGGAGTCGCAATTCAGAATGTAGGCATTTACCGCCCCGGCAGCCAGTGCGATACCGTCCATACCACATTCCTGGATGGTCATGCCTTCCAGCGTAATGTTTTCGCCGGCAATAATGACGCCGTTGTATCCGGCTTTGTAAATTTTGATCCCCCGCACACGCCAGTATGGCTGACGTAGATCCATGCCTCTGTAAGTCGACGCTTCGCTGCCATAATGCCGCATGGACGAGCAATCGAAAACCGGCTTTTCGCCACGAACGGCGGACACCAACACAGGTGATGCTTTGGTGGCCGGATTAGACGCTTTTACGGTTACATCCACTGTGTAGGTGCCTCCTTTCACCCAAAGGGTATCGCCTGCAACCAATTTACTAAATGCAGTATTGGGCGATAGCCAGGCAGTTTGAAGTGTCAGGCCGGAGTTGGAGTCGCTACCCGTGGGCGATAGCCAGAGTTGGCGGGCAGAAAGGGCTGAGGAAAACAAAATCAGCAGAAAATAAAGTATGTGTTTTTTCATAGACGTTGTATTAGGCAGACCTTTTCCAAAGTTTTAAACTTTGGAAAAGGTTGCCGGGGAAGAATTATCTGATTACAATCATTTTGGCCGTTTTGGAAGTATTTCCCACCACCAACTGGCAGAGATAGACGCCATTGCTAAGTGCTGACAGATTTACGGGGATAAAGTACTCCGCACCTGCATCAGCTTGTCCTTCGTAAGATTTGTTGATGATCTGACCGTTTATGTTGAGAATATTGATAGTGGCGCGTCCACTGTTGGCAGTGCTGAATCTGACCATTGCTTCGTTTCTGTCTGAATTTTGAGACACGCTAAGGCTTAGTTTCGAATTCAATGTCATAATTACTTGTATCCCTGTGTTGATGGTTCCTTCCTGCAATTCAACAGGACCTAAGTCTGGTCCTGCTCCATAAATGGTTTGTTTAAGCCATGGATACTCTGAGGTAAAAGGAGGTGTTACCCATTTCCCCTTGTCCAATAATACGCTACCACTTTTCAGACGGGCAAACCTTGTAGGCAAACTTCCATCGGCACCACGGGGAGCTTTGGCATCGTCTTCGCTCAGACTCACATAGTCCGAAGCGCCAAAGCCGCGAACAACATTAGACCATGCTTTGTTGGAGGTTGATAACATAGCATTGTTGCTATTGCTGTTGCCGGTAGCTATTTCAATATTGCCAAAACAAACATTGTTGTAGAACTCACAATTTGGGCCATCAATTTCGAACATAAAATCGTATCCGCAGCCAAAGGCGAGGCAATTCACCAGTTTTTCGCCGCCACTGTGGCTGTTTTGATCGAATCCTTTTACCGAACCGGTTTTATTGCAGTTGAAAGCGACGCAATTCCATACTTCATGTTTTCCTTTCGATGAGCCTCCGGTGCCATTTCCACCCAGCTTAATCCCGTTTCCATTCCCCTGAAACGAACCGCTTGCCTGCACCCATGTAAAGTTCTCGGCACGCCCCGAGCCCCATGCCCAGCAGTCGATAATATATACCGGATAATCGGTTTCGAACAGATCCCAGCCATCGTCGCCGTTATCCCACGAGCGGCATCGGATAAATCGATTCATCAGCCCGTTGTGCATTTTACAGGCAAAGCCATCGGCATCGCTACCATAATTGTCGGCATCGCAGTTGAGGTACGAGTCGCAGTCGATAATGTCATTATAAGCACAATGGCTACCATCGTTGGATGAGCCGAAGCCTGAATCGGAGAAGGCATGGCCAAAGCCCAGTTGCAGGCCGGTGTCATCGTTGTAACTGAAAGTGCAACGCTCGATGGTGTTATGATTTCCTTCCAGTTTGATGGCATTGTCGCCAGCCTGGGTGATATGTATCCCGAAGAAATGCCAGTAATCGCCATTGAGCTGAATGCCTCTGATGCCTAATTTCTTTGGCTGATCTTTGAAATTGAGAATGGGAAGTTCGTCGGGATAACATTTTATGGTTATTTTTTTAGCTGCAGTGCCCGAGTTGGTAATGTGTACTGTTGTTTTTATGCCGTCCTTCATCATGCTGGGATAGTAGGTCCCTCCACGTAGCATGATCGTATCGCCGGGGAGTGCTGCATCGACTGCTTTTTGCAAATTGTACCAGGGCGAATCAAAAGTTCCTTCGCCGCTGTCGTTGCCTGTTGGTGATAAATAGTAGGTCTTCGAGTCGGTGCTGGAGCCGGTTCCCAGCAATAGTATCTGAGTAGATGCACCACCGCCAGACAAAGTCATGTTGTGACTGTAAGATTGAAGAGCGGTGGACAAAAACTGAACATAGATAGTGTCCAGTGCCAATGTTCCGGCAGAATAAGGCAGCGAAACGGAGGTGGAATAACCGGATCCGGGCTGTGTGGAGATCAGAAAATCCGCCGATCCTGTCAATGTGATATTTCCATCGGCAGGAGTCAGGTATTTAGCTGAAAGAGTAAAACTACGTTTTGTAAATGTTGCCGTTTTTACAGCGCCAAAGTTGATGGCGGAAGAATTGACTGTAATGCTGGCAACTTCCTGCGTTTTTTGCGATAAACGCCCAATGCTTGAACTTAGATAATTGCTGTTGTCGTTGGTACCGTTGTATTCAAAAACGGCAAAATGATAGGTTTCGCCGGCTTCCAATCCTTTCACAGTTATCGAACTGCTATCGCCAGAGCAAACGGCCATTATATTGGTGTCCAAAAGTTTGGGCAAATTCGTATAGGCCGTGCCATCAACCGGCACCCAACTTACTGCGGTACCTTTGCTGTAAACCAACAAACGTCCCGCGCCATTTCCCTTCGTGAAATTGATTTTCATAGACGAACCTGTTACTTCGGAAGCTGTTATAGCTGCTTGTTGAGTAGGTTCGTCTCCCATGGTTGATACCGTAATCGTTACATTATCGATATAAATAGTGGCCGAACCGCAAACGAATTTCAGCAAAACGCCTTTGGTGCCAGCCTCGCCTACCGACATATTGGCTTGTGCGTAAGTAGATGACGAGCTGACAGTGGCGGTACCAATATTGGTCCAGTTGGCACCATTATCAATGGATTTGTAAACCGTAATTACCTTGCCGCTTCCGCTACCACGGTGTACAAAACTCACAGAAGTAGGTTTGTCGATGGCCGGCGAAATCAGATAGCCGTTGGTATTCATGGCTGCACGGTTGCTGCCATTGTCCGATTTTCCATATACGCCGTTGAACTTCCATATGCCGGAAGCTAAAGTGGCCGGGGTTTCGGAAGAGGGTGCCGCAGTTGGCATACCGCTTTCGAAGGTCTCGCTTATTTGTGAACTAACTGAAACGACGGAAAACAATATTCCCAGGAGAAAGAGTGTGATTTTTTTCATATCAGTATGTCGATTAAGGTGTCAGCAATAGCCCGGAGGCTTGCTGACGCCGGTGGATTGAATTATTTAATGAATTTTTGGATAGAGGTTTTACCATTCTTATCCAGAATCTGTACCAGATATACTCCTTTATTCAGATTGTGTGTGCTTACTACCTGCGATAGTATCGACTGCGATACTGTGGCGCCGGCCAGATTGAGCACCTTCAACTGAGCAATTTCGCCATACACTATCAGTGTCGATTCGGTTTGATACATGGTGTAGCTGGGTTTGTCGGCCGAAACAGATGGCGCTGCCGTCTGCTGATCATACACTTTTAGGTAGAAATCGTAAATACGGATTCCACCCGAAGTGGCAGTGTTGGTAAATGTAACGGTGATTGGCGATTTGGTATCGACAATGCCAGCTTGTGCCATCAAATGATAGCCGGTGTAGGTTCCTTTAGCTATCGAAGCAGATGTCCACGAACTGGTTACGCCGTTTTGCGTCCAGGATACTTTGATGGTACGCGAACCGGTAAAGTACATATTCACCTGCAAATCAACCAAACTTGGCAATGTCCAGGTAATCGAACCACCGCGTTCCACATTCACCGCGCCGATAGTACAACCAGCAGGCACTGTACCTGCCTCTGAATATCCCGGATTCCAAACTACCGGATAAGTTGTTGACCCGTTTGTAAGAGAAATAACTCCTCTCAAATCAGCAGGAACAGCGTTCAATGAGTCCTGAATATGATACCAGTCGCCGGTAAGCACTTTGGTAGGAATAACACGGATAATATTGCCGCTAATCGTCAATGTTGTCATACCACCGGTAGCTTTCACTGTGTAATTTGCATCAGCAGCAGGAGTTCCCGAAATGGTCAGCGTATTTCCGTTGATCGACTGATTCAGACCTGATGGTAACCCGGTTACCTCAAATGCAGTTGCACCACCACCCATCTGGAATACAATATCAGCAATAGCATTTCCAATATTGATGGTTTGAGTTGCATTGTTGGTCGTACAAACCAGTGTTGCCGGTGCAAGCGTACTTACAGTGATGGTTCCTGTAAGTGATACCGTATTTACACCTCCTACTGTCGATACGGTGTAAGTCCCCGTTTCGGTAGGGTTGCCCTGAATGGTCACTGTTTTCACCGCGGCGTCTTTTACAGCAGTTAATCCTGCTGGAAGATTGGTTACCGTTACATCGGTAGCCGCTCCGTTCCATTTGTACACAATTTTACTGATGCCTGAACCTGTATAAACAGTTTGCGCAGCACTACCTTCAATAAGAACAAGGCCAGCCTGAGTGGAAATACCGGTTTCGTAAGCCCCCATGTCGGCACTCACTCCATTATAATTTATTGTAAGATTCGGTAGTTGTACGTAACCTACCGGCCGGTTGGCCTCGGGGATATTGGGTACCAGTGCAAAGTTTTCCACTTTCACACCTTTGTCAATAAATACACTACCGTCTTTCAGCTTCGCAAAATCATTATCAGGCAACGATCCATCCGATTGGCGCTCGGCTAAAAACAGGGTAGATGAGAGGCTTTTAAATTCGGAGGAATAATCCTTAGCATAAACGGCTGTTCCGTTTACTTTATTGCCGTCTTTGTACGGATCGCAACCATCCAGAGTTGTCCAACTGTTGTAACTGGTGTTGGGTACCTGCGAGCCGGTTTTGTCTGCCGAGAGAAATTCGTGGTTGAGCGTAACCGGCTTAAAGCCAATATTATTACGCATATACATGGTTCCGTATTGGAAAATAGTAGGGAATCGATAGTTGTATGCATTGCCCCAGCCTACATTGTTGAACAGATACATGGCTTCGTAGGCATTGTTCTGGTCATAACCTTTGGCTGCATTCTCGAACGAAACGCAATTGTTAACCAGATGCGCTCCAACTGACTGTGCAAATGCGGCTCCACCTGCGGTGCCACCACCGCCCAACTTAAAGCCGTTGCCATTACCGCCGGTGGATACGCCTGTTGAATCGAAGGCAGCTTTCCACGCCCAGCAGTTATCAATGATTACCGGATGATAGACCATGTACATATCCCAGTTGTCGTCGGAATTCTTCCAGGCGCGACAGCCATGATATTCGGTTCCCGGGCCGGGGAATAGCTTACAGCCAAAGCCATCAGCATCGCCACCGTCGTCGGCGCTGCCATTGTATAGTACTTTGTCATAGTTGTAATAAGAGTCGCAGTTAATAACTATATTACCGCGGCAGAACTGATAGCCTGGATTGAACTGAGGATCGCCGGCAGGTAATGATTTGGTTTCCTCGATTGTAAAATCTTTGTACATCCCAATTTGAAGTCCGGTATCGTTGTTGTCGTAAAATTTACAATTTTCCACAATATTATAGTTGCCCTCCATCTTCATACCGTTGTCTTTGGCGTGACAGAGTTCCAGTCCCTTGAAGTGCCAGTAACTGGCTTCATGGTTCATGTAAATACAACGTGCTTGTTTAAATGTGATTTCGTCGGTATGTGGAATCTGGCTGCCATCAATGATGACCCGTTCTTTGTTGTAGGCCCACATATAGATATGGGCATCAGTTCTGCCGGTTTGGGCAGCTTTGATCTTTATACCAGCGCTAAGCATGTATTTTCCTCCCCGGATATAAATTGTGTCGCCGGGTTGTACTACACTCACTGCGTAATTGATGGTTAAATACGGTTGATCGATGGTGCCGGTATTACTGTTATTGCCGTTTGTGGATACGAACATGGTTCGCGCATGGATAAATGCGGAAAAACACAGCAATAATATTGCTGTTGAGTAGAGTTTCTTCATGTGACTTTAATTAGATTAGATTTTTTTGAAAACGCGGCTAAATTAATTTTATATACACATAATAATGTGGATTTTATGACTTTATATGTGCATAAAATCATCCGCTAAGTTTTTGGTCTCCAATGTGGAAATACCGTTCCTGTTGTCCTGAAATGTAACGAATAGAAAAGTTTTAATACTTGTATTTTTTTGTAATATCTATTGAAAAGTTTGTTTTATTTTTGTGATCAATTAAAAACTTTAGTCGTATGATTAAAAAGCTATTCATTATATCTTCAATATTCATGTCAATACATCTTCAGGCTCAGGATAATCCGGGCTACCACGTTCCGCCATCCTCTATTCTTCAATTAGCCGACTACGAACGTGCTCCACAGGTTTCTATCGATACTAAAAAAGAGTATATGTTGCTTACCTATCGGCCCACCTATAAGTCGTTGGACGACCTGAACGTACAGGAAATGAGCATGGGCGGCATGCGTATTAATCCGGTAATAAATATTTCGTCGTCGATGAATTACATCAACAACCTGAAAGTGCGCAAAGTAGCCGCAAAAGAACCTGTTCAGGTTAAGGGACTGCCGATTAACCCCCGTATCGCTTTTGTTACATGGGCACCTGATGAAAGCAAAGTTGCGTTTACCAACAGCACTGCCACAGGTGTAGAGCTTTGGGTGTTGGACATTGCTGCCGCTCAGGCTACGAAATTGACCGGAGCGAATGTAAATGCCAATCTGGGAAATCCGTTTAATTGGTATCGCGATAGTAAGCGCATTCTGGTGCGTCTGTTGCCTACCAACCGCCCGGAGCTGATTGATGCGAAGAAGCAAATCCCCACAGGTCCGATTGTTTCGGTAAGCGATGGTGCAAAATCGCAAAACCGCACCTATCCCGATTTGTTGAAAAATGCCACTGACGAAGTGAATTTCGTCACACTGACGACTTCTGAATTGTATGCTGTTGATCTGAACGGAAAGGCTGAGCTGTACAAATCGGCTGATATGTATGTATCGGAAGCATTTTCGCCCGATGGCAATTATTTGTTGGTAACCACGCTGCACAAGCCATTTTCGTACATTGTGCCGCTCAATCGCTTCCCGATGTCGGTGGTGGTGTATGATCTGGCCGGCAATCTGGTGAAAGCGGTCAACGAAGTGCTGCTCTCCGAAGTGTTGCCCAAAGGATTTATGGCGGTACGTAAGGGTAAACGTGGCATGACCTGGCGGTTGGACGAACCAGCTACTTTGTTTTACGCCGAAGCATTGGATGGGGGCGACCCGCAAACCAAAGCGGATTATCGTGATGCTCTGTATCAATGGAAAGCACCTTTTGTCAGTGAGCCAGCGTTGATGATGAAAACCATTCAGCGATTCTCTAATGTGCTTTGGGGAAATGCCGAGACAGCCGTCATCACTGACGAATGGTACGATACCCGCAATGAGAAAACCTACCTGCTGAATCCGTCGAAGCCTGATGTTGCGCCGAAAATTATCAACGATCGTAACTATCAGGATATTTATTCTGATCCGGGCAGTTTCGAAACCTGGAAAAATCAGTATGGAAAATATACGCTGGCCATTGCCGATGGAAATTTGTTTCGCATAGGTGAGGGGCATACTCCCGGGGGGCAATTCCCCTTTATAGATGAACTGAACCTGACGACGCTGAAAACCAAGCGTCTGTATCAGTCGGCCTACAAAGACAAAATGGAAGAGATTTTCGATATCGAAGATTACAAAAAAGGCGAAGCGTTGGTGCGTATTCAGTCGGCCAGCGAATATCCCAATTACTACTTCCGTAATTTCCGCAAAAAGGATCAGGTAACGCAAATCACCCATTTCCCCAATCCGTTCGAGAGCATCAAAAACGTGTACAAAGAGTTGATTAAATACAAGCGTGCAGATGGAGTAGAACTTTCGGGGACGCTTTATTTGCCGGCAGGATACGACCGTAAGGCCAAAAAAGAAAAACTGCCGTTGTTGATTTGGGCATATCCGGCCGAGTACAAGGATAGAAACAGTGCGGGGCAAACTGCGGCCAATCCAAACGAGTTTACCTATCCGTATTACGGCTCTTTTGTGTATTGGGTTACCCGCGGATATGCAGTGCTCGACGATGCAGCATTCCCTATCGTAGGTGAGGGAAAAACAGAACCAAACGATACTTTTATTGACCAATTGGTGGCCAATGCCAAAGCAGCTATCGATGCAGTGGACTCACTGGGATATATCAACCGCAAGAAGGTTGCGGTAGGTGGCCACTCTTACGGTGCGTTTATGACTGCCAACCTGCTTACGCACTCCGATTTGTTCGCTTGCGGTATTGCCCGTAGTGGAGCTTATAACCGCACGCTGACGCCTTTCGGATTTCAGAGCGAGCAGCGCAACTACTGGGATGTGCCGGAAGTGTACAACCGCATGTCACCTTTTATGACAGCCGATAAGATGAAAACGCCACTATTGCTGGTGCATGGCGAGGCTGATAACAATCCCGGGACATTCACACTGCAAACTGAGCGATATTTTCAGGCTCTCAAAGGACTGGGAGCGCCGGCTCGCATGGTCATTTTGCCCAAAGAGCAGCATAGCTACGTGGCCCGCGAAAACATCCTGCATTTACTTTGGGAGCAAGATCAATTTTTGGAGAAATACCTGAAATAAAGAAAAAGAAAAGTCGCGAATTTGGGGTTCGCGACTTTAATGCCTTTCTCATAGTAGATTAAGTAAAAGAAATGTTCACTATACAAATCCTGTTTCACAACAAGTTTAAGGTAACAATCAGATATATTTATTGGTAAGGTATTATCTCGGGATAAATGTACATACAGCGTTCGTTTTCCGGTTAGTTATTGAGATATTTTCAATGCGGAAGAAAAAGCTGATGTGTTTTATTTTTTAATTACTCTGCAAAATTACTGTGCATTATTTACCTTTGCAATAGCGAGCGCTCGCTATTTTTGAGCTTCAAAACTTAAAAGATTGGGTGTTTTTGAGATATATCACAACTTTTGGTTTGAATCAGCGTATAATTATTATATTTGTAAATATACCTTTGGCTCTGTTATTTTTGGGGAATACAAGGCCAAAATTTATTTTTTGATTCGCTATGCAGGATAATATGAAAGAAACAAATGATGGGGTCAATTTGCTGTACAAAGATATAATTAAGAGATTTACCCCGCTTTCCGATCCGGACTATATGTTTCCACCCGAGAAGGTGGAATATTTACGGCAAATGGCGTTGGCAAGTAATCAAACATTGGCATTATGCAACCGGGGACGAAATACCTATACATTTCTAAATGTGCGCAATCCAGATTTTCGGTATTTTTTTAAGCCAAAACTGGATATGGATAAGTTCTTGACAATAATGCATCCAGATGACCTGTCTCATTTTCATCATGCCTGGGAATTTGTTTTGATGTTTATTTCAGATAAGATTCAGGATGATATTATGAGCTATGTGCTCGTGTTTGAGTGTCGTTTGAAGGATTTTGAAGGTAATTATCAACGAGTGATGTTTAAATATAAGATCATACTCGATGATGATGGAGAAAAAGGCCAGCTGGTACTTTTTTTGCGTTCAGTGGATGGCTCTAAATCGCTTACACCACCCCGTGGCATGTATGTGATTGATGTGAGGAATAAAAACTTTAAGTATTGTGATAAGGATAGTAATATCACTAACCGGGAAATTGAAATCATACGATATAGTATGAAAGGATTTTCGAGTGAAGAAATTGGACAAATGCTTAATTTGAGTAAGAATACGGTAAACAATCATCGTAGGAACGTGCTTGATAAAATATCAGTTCGAGATAATGGATATGCTGCCATGTACTTTCGCGAAATGGGATTGATCTAAATTAATTGCTTGAATGGTAATATAACAAAAGCAGACATTCACTGTCTGCTTTTGTTATATCTGAGACTTTTATGCACATGAAGAAAAGCTCATTCCTTTCAAAATTCTATCTCCGTCGTCCACCTTTATTGCCACCACGGCCATCGGGTTTTCCATATGACTTGCCTCCGCGGGGAGAGTCGCTCCGTTTGGAGGATTGTCCGCCACCACGGAGTTCTTTGGCCTTAGGGTTGGCCACGGATGATCGGTCTTTTTTGGCAGGTTGCGAAGTTCGTTCGGACGATTTGTAATGAGAAGCTTGCGGCTTATGCGAGCTTTGCGTATTTGATTTTTTCGGAGCTGATTCGGAGGTTTTTCCTTTTGCTTCGGAACTTGATTCAGCTACCGCTTCCTGAATTTGTGCAAGTTCATCACCTTCCAACAATCGCCATTCGCCCAACGGAAGTCCTTTCAGCGTAATGTTCATAATCCGTACGCGCTCCAGCTTGGTCACTTCGTAGCCAAAATACTCGCACATCCGGCGAATCTGACGGTTCAGTCCCTGAATCAGCGTAATACGAAACACATACACCGACTCTTTGCTCACCTTGCATTTCTTGGTCATTTCGCCCAAAATAGGCACTCCGGTACCCATGCGTTGGATAAATTCATCGGTAACGGGCTTGTCCACCGTCACCACATATTCTTTTTCATGCCGGTTGCCGGCTCGCAAAATTTTATTGACGATATCGCCATTGTTGGTCAGAAAAATAAGTCCCTGCGAATCTTTATCCAATCGACCGATCGGGAAAATACGTTCGTGATAACCAATAAAATCAATGATCGAATCTCTTGCTCCAATCTCCGTCGTACTTACTATTCCCACGGGTTTATTGAAAGCCATAAATACAAAATTCTCGTCGTCTTTGGGTTCCACAATGTGTCCGTTCACCATCACTTTATCGTGTTTAGACACCATGGTGCCCACTTCGGCGCGGCGTCCGTTCACATACACATGGCCATTTTCGATGTATCGGTCGGCCTCACGTCTGGAACACATGCCACTATCGCTGATAAACTTATTCAGGCGGAATTTTTCTGTCATCTCTTTTTGTATTTATAAATATCGGTTCAATGAAAAGCGTGCAAAGGTATCATTTCTTCTTTACTTTTTGGCATCCAATTGCAGCACATCCAGCAATTCGCTGATGACCATAGCACTGGCTCCCCATATTTCCGCATTGGTCACATCAAAGTAAGGAGCAAAAGAAGATGCATTTTGCGAGCGAACAAAGAATTCTTTTTGTTTAATAATATCCGACTGATAAAAATCCCGAAAAGGAATTTCAATTACTTCAGCCACTTCGCGCTCCTGAATTTTATATTGAGGCTTTTCATTTAGATATCCCACAAAAACGCTGATCAGGAAATTGCTGGGCGGCACATAAATATCGGACAAACGCCCCAGCAACTCAATCTTTTCGCGCGGGACTCCAATCTCTTCTTCCACTTCGCGCAAAGCTGTGATCTCCACATCGCCGTCTTCCTCTTCGTAACGCCCACCCGGAAATGCAATTTGCCCGGAATGCACACCTACATACTCGCTCCGGCGAATAACGATCATCTTCAGCACCTCCAATTCATCTCTGAAAAACAGAATCATTACCGCACTTTTACGGGCTTCGTCTATCCAGTTCTGGGCTTCTTTTAGCTCCTCAGCACGATGAGGCGGCGCCATTTTCAGGTGCGACGCTGTCCCCGGCAATGTTCCGGAGAGCTTTAGTTTCAATATTTCTTGTGAGAATGGCATATCGTAAATATAAAAATCCCGCAAACTACGCAGATCATCTCAGCGCAATCTGCGGGAATATGAAACCTTTTGTCGTGCGAAGCACACAAAAGCGTTTTTGTATTTAAACTCTCGAAGGTGCTTCGCACGCTTCGAGGTTTGTTATTTCATTACTGGCAAATCACGCAACCTTCGCATTTCGACAATTCGCCGCGAAGACGTTTTTCTACCAGCATTTTAATTCGATCCTGTAGCGCAGGGATGCGGATGTTTTCAATTACATCGCTGGTAAAGGCAAACATCAGCAACAAGCGTGCTTCTTTTTCCGAAATACCACGCTGACGCATGTAGAACATCGCACTTTCGTCCAGTTGTCCTATCGTTGCTCCGTGCGAACATTTCACATCGTCGGCATAAATTTCCAACTGTGGTTTGGTGCGCATCTTCGCCGTTTTATTCATCAGAATATTGCGATTGGTTTGGTATGCTTCGGTTTTCTGAGCATCTTTCGCCACGTACAGTTTCCCGGTGAAAGCACCACGCGCATCATCGTCCATCACATATTTAAACAGCTCGCGGCTGTGGCAATGTGGTTGATTATGAAGAATTGACGTAAAGTTATCCACCTGTTGTTTTTGGTCACCAATCACCATGCCGCAAAGCAATGTTTCGCAATTCTGACCATCCAGATCAATCTCGATAAAATTGCGTGTCACACCATTGTGTAGAGTTACAACATTGCCTACAACCGTTGATGATGATTTCTGATCGATCAGCAAAGTAGAAAGGTTCGTATTTTTCACGTTCGTATTTTCCAGCTTGTAATGCTCATAAGTTGCATTTTCACCTACAAATACTTCGGTTACACGGTTGGCCAGGAAGCGGACATCATCTTCGGTATGATCGCACACCAGCAATTGCGCATGCGCTCCTTCTTCCAGGATAATCAAATTATGACTTACCGCCATAAAATCAACATCGGCACGCATGATATTTACCAACTGCACCGGTTTTGGCAACACCACATTTTTAGGCACGTACAAGAAGAAACCATCCTGCGCAAAAGCGCCGTTGAAGGCGATTAAACCATCTTCTTTGGTTGAACTCATTTTTCCGAAATAATCTTTGATCAATTCGGGATGAGTTTCCGAAACTTCTTTTACGCTACCCACAATCACACCTTCGGGCAATTTCAGTGCTTTCGGGTCGATGGTTTGATAAAAACCATCATTTACCACAAAAAACAGATAAGACTGAATGCCTGGCACGTCGCATTTGAATACGTCGTAAGGATTTACCGGAATGGGTAGTCGATTGATGTTCAATCCATAATCTACCGAAAGCGGTTCTTTCAGATCCGTGTATTTGTAGTTTTCGAGATCCACCGTAGGAAAGCCAAGCTTGCAAAAGCGATCAAAAGCAGCATCACGCTGCGCATTAATCACCGCTGACGAATGCTTTTTAATGCTTTCGTGGTGGGCTGTATATAAATCTTTATATTGTTGTTCCATTTTACCACTTAGTCACCTAGTACTCTTAGAAGCACTAAGTCTGGTTATTATGTTATTATTTATTCTAATGGAAGATTTGCAAATTTTTCTGTCACCAAAGGAACTAATCCATTACTAACTATATTGGAACAATTGAAATTAATCAAGAGTCCTTTGGGTTTTCCCGTCAGTTTGAGGTAAGAAAGCAATTGTGCTTTATGTACAGGATGAATTTCATCAACCGCTTTCAGCTCTACAATTATGCAATCATTTACAAGCAAGTCGAGCTTAAATTCTGCCTTTAATAGCTTCCCTTTATATGCTAAAGGTATTTTCGCTTGCTCAAGCACTTCAAAACCTCTTAGTCTAAGTTCTTCAACCAAACACTCTTCATATATTGACTCTAAAAGACCAGGCCCCAATTGTTTATGAACTTCGATAGCACAAGAAACAATATTATAAGCTAATTCATTAACTTGCTTTTGGGTCATTTTTCTAAGTGCTTTAGAGTGCTCTGAGTGTCTTAGTGGTGATTATTCCCCGTCGACTTCTTTTTTAATCCAGTCGTAGCCTTTTTCTTCCAGTTCCAATGCCAGCTCTTTGGTACCCGATTTTACAATGCGACCATCGTAAAGTACGTGTACAAAGTCAGGAACGATATAGTCAAGCAAACGTTGGTAGTGAGTAATGACGATGCTGGCGTTTTCATACGATTTCAGTTTATTTACTCCATTGGCAACAATGCGCAGAGCGTCGATATCCAAACCAGAGTCAGTTTCATCCAGAATTGATAATTTTGGATCCAACATTGCCATTTGGAAAATCTCGTTGCGTTTTTTCTCACCGCCCGAAAATCCTTCGTTTACCGAACGGTTTGTCAGCTTGTTGTCCATTTCCACCAATTCTTTTTTCTCACGCATCAAACGTAAAAAATCAGTAGCCGACATGGGTTCCAATCCTTTGTATTTACGATGCTCATTCACAGCAGTACGCATGAAGTTGACCATGCTAACCCCCGGAATTTCCACCGGATACTGAAAGCTCAGGAACATTCCTTCGCGTGAACGGTCTTCGGCAGGCATGTCCAACAAATCTTTTCCGTTGAAAGTGACATGTCCTTCGGTAACTGTAAAGGCCGGATTGCCGGTAAGTACAGACGAAAGTGTCGATTTTCCGGCACCATTCGGTCCCATAATCGCGTGAACTTCACCAGCATTTACTGTCAGGCTCAATCCTTTTAATATCTCTTTGCCATTAATATTGGCATGTAAGTTTTTTATTTCTAACATAAAGCCCCTCCAACCTCCCCACAGGGGAGGCTTTTAGTTTGTTTTATTTGTTCAATTTATATGATTCAT
>JBJOOU010000136.1:0-6124 GCA_046051105.1 Bacteroidota bacterium | reverse complement strand
TCGCAGCAGGGCTATCACCGTCAACCGATCCAAAGTTTCCCTGTCCGTCAACCAATGGATAACGCATTGCCCAGGGCTGTGCCATACGTACCAATGTTCCGTAAATGGAAGAGTCACCGTGTGGGTGATACTTACCCATTACCTCTCCCACAATTCTGGCAGACTTTTTATAGGGTTTGTCCGAATTATTTCCCAACTCGTTCATTCCAAAAAGAACGCGACGGTGAACGGGTTTAAATCCATCCCGCACATCAGGTAAAGCACGGGAAACAATCACCGACATGGAATAATCGATGTACGAAGATTTCATTTCTTCGTCGATGTTTACCTTAATAATTCTGTCTTGATCAATCATCTATTTTTTAATTTTATTACTTTCAAAAAAACGCACTAAATTACTATAAATTCCCCGAATTACCAAGCTTTAAAGCAATTATTTGGGCATATTTACCCATCGGTATTTTGCTTTTAAAATCAGTGCTATAAGCGGATTTACAATAAAATAGAGATTTACTTTTAATCCAGATATCCGCCTGCTACGAAGCAGCCTTCAAACTGATTTTCGTTCAGTGGCTCTTCGTCAAAAATGCCATAGACTGACGAACCGGAGCCGGACATTGATGCGTAAATGGCCCCCATCTCATAAAGCTGTTTTTTAATTCGCTCTATTTCAGGATACCTGGCAAACACTGATACTTCAAAATCATTTTTAATCAATGATTTCCACTCAGATAAAGGCTGTTGAATAGCATCTAACAGCGAATATTCTGCGGGGCGGGGCACGACAAGCGAATAAGCCTCAGGGGTAGGAACAAAAATATCCGGCTTTACGAGTACCAAAAATTTACCTGCCAGATCAACACTCACCTTGCTGAACACATTGCCTATGCCGGTAGCATAAACAGGTTTATTTCGAATAAATACCGGACAGTCGGCTCCGAGTTTGGCAGCCAGTTTTTCTAGCTTTGATGGTGTTATTTTCAACTCAAACATTTCGTTGAGTGCCTTGAGCATAAAAGCGGCATCAGAAGACCCACCGCCCAAACCGGCACCAAAAGGAATTTGCTTCACCAACGAAATATCCACAGGAGGAAATTGAAACTGAGAGCGCAATAAATGATAGGCTTTTACAATCAAATTATCTTCAGGGTCACCTTCAATTTCGATACCTGCTGACGAAAAACTATAGTCAGTACAGGTTTCAGAAGGTTCAACTTCAAGCACATCACTCAGTCCTATGGGGTAAAAAACGGTTTCGATATTGTGGTATCCATCCGGGCGTTTTTCAACGATATTCAGCCCCAGATTGATTTTTGCATTGGGATAAAGTAGCATTTTCGAAAGGATGTATTTTTGGTATTAAATATTAGTCAAAGATAATCATTTTTCAGTAGCTGAAAAAGAGACTTTGAACCCGAAATGAACATGAATCCTACATTTATCAGAGCCCTATTGTTTATAAATTTATGATGGCGGATTGGATTTTGTTTTGTAATTTTGAAACCCTCATTTCAATGCTGGGAAATGAGAACTTTATAACTCAAACAGAATAAGTTGACGAATGGCCGAAAAAAGAAATTATACGAAGCGGAATAATACACCTGTTCCTATACAGGCAAATGAATATGGCAAACTTCCACCGCAGGCAACTGAACTGGAAGAGGCAATACTGGGTGCGATCATGATTGAGAAAGATGCATATTCGCTGATTTCAGAAATTCTGAAACCGGAATGCTTTTACAAAATAGCCCATCAGAAAATATACGAAGCCGTAACAACACTGGCATTGCATCAGGAACCTATCGATATGCACACCGTGACGGAGCAGTTGCGCAAAAGCGGCAATATCGACGAAGTGGGTGGGCCTTATTATATCACATTGCTTACAGCCAAGGTGTCGTCGGCAGCCCACCTTGAGTATCACTCGCGCATTATTGTACAAAAGTTTCTTGCGCGAGAGTTGATTCGTATTTCTACAGAAATCCAGACCAAAGCTTTTGATGACAAAACGGATGTAGACGACCTGATGCAGGAAGCAGAAGGATTGCTTTTTGAAGTATCGCAGAGGAACCTGAAAAAGGACGTTACACAGATTAATCCCGTAATTGATGAAGCGATACAACGTATGCAAGCCGCCGCTAACAAACAGGGCGCCAGTGGTGTGGCCACGGGCTTTCATGCTTTGGATAAGATGACTTCCGGTTGGCAAAAGTCCGACTTAATTATTATGGCCGCCCGTCCCGCAATGGGAAAAACAGCCTTCGTACTTTCGATGGCCAAAAATATGGGAGTCGACTTTAACACCCCTGTAGCCGTGTTCTCGCTTGAGATGTCCAACGTACAGTTGGTAAACCGTTTAATTCAGAATGTATGTGAATTGGAAGGGGAAAAGGTAAAGAACGGTCGTCTTGATCCGGAAGAGTGGAACAAACTGGACGTAACCATCAAACGGCTGATTGACGCTCCGATTTTTGTTGACGACACCCCGAGTTTGTCGGTATTCGAACTTCGAAGCAAGGCTCGTCGGTTGGTAAAAGAACACAAAGTGCAATGTCTGATCATTGACTACCTACAGTTGATGAATGCCAGCGGGATGAGTTTTGGTAGTCGCGAGCAGGAGGTAAGTATCATTTCACGATCGCTCAAGGGACTGGCCAAAGAGCTGGACATCCCGATCATTGCTCTCTCACAGCTGAACCGTGGTGTGGAAGGTCGTGCCGGTTTGGAAGGAAAGCGCCCTCAGCTATCTGACCTTCGTGAGTCGGGAGCCATCGAGCAGGATGCGGATATGGTGTGCTTCATTCATCGTCCTGAATACTATCACCTTACCGAAGATGCTCAGGGTAATTCACTTATTGGTATCGCTGAAATTATTATCGCCAAACACCGTAATGGTGCTGTTGGTGATGTACAACTTAGATTCAAAGGTCAGTATGCCCGATTTATGAACAAGGATGATTTTGATGCCGAAGCCGATCCGTTTGCAAACGGTGGCTATCAAACGATTCCCTCGAAAATGAATTCCGCATCAGCTGAGGCTAATTTTTACGGAGATGGTGCTATGATTACCCCCAACAACCCTCTAGGTGGCGGACGAAATGACGAGGTGCCCTTTTAAAAATTAATATCGAAAAAAATACCGGACACTCCAATCTGAGCGTCTGGTATTCCTTCACAAAACAGAGCCCTATCCCGTGAAAACGGTTTAAAGTTTGTGATGTTCAATAGGGTTGAAATCATCCTAATATCGAATCTTACTATAGAAAAAGCCCGATGAACATTTGCTCACCGGGCTTTTTACATGAAAATATAGTACTTACTACAACTTATTATTCGAAGTCTACCAGTACGTCGTCTTGCATTACTGCCTGACCGTCGCTAACGAAAACCGAACGAATAACAGCGTCTTTTTCAGCCAGAATGTTATTCTCCATTTTCATTGATTCCATAACTAAAAGAACATCGCCTTTTCTTACTTCAGTACCAGCTGTAACCAGTACGCGCAACACACTACCGGGTAGTGGAGCTTTCAGGTTGTTTGAGCTTGGTTTGCCCGAAGCCATAACCGCTGCTTCTTTGTCGGAGATTTTGTTGTCGCCCGGTTTGGTAACTACTTCTTTGCGGACCAATACCGGAGTTTTCAGTGGTTGCACTTCTTCTTCCAGCTCTACGTTGTAAGTAGTTCCGTTTACTTCAATCTCAGCCTGAGTGCCTTCAATGTTTTTTACATTCACGCTGTATGAAGTGCCTTCTATTGTGAATTTGAATTTCTTCATTTTTATTTGATCTGATTGATTATACCATAAATTTTTGAACTCCATGGAGAATAACGTCTTTCGATACGTTTGATAGTAATCACGTTACTTTCCACATCATGAGCTTCCGCAAAATACATGTGCAATGCCATTGCAATAGCAGCAACATCACCAGTTGGTGCAGTTTCTTTTGCTGTTTCAGCTTTCTTTTTTGTTGCCATATTTCTGAATGATTACAATGGAATGTTACTATGTTTTTTAGGAGGATTTACCAGTTTCTTTGTTTCCAAAGCCTGGAATGCACGGATGACACGGAAACGTGTGTTACGTGGCTCAATCACATCATCGATATAACCATAAGCAGCTGCCTGATATGGATTAGCGAATTTCTCTTTGTATTCGTTTACTTTTTCGCTTACGAAAGCTGCTTTTTGTTCAGGATCAGTAATTTTAGAAATTGCACGTCCTTCCAATACTTCGATAGCACCGGCAGCACCCATTACTGCAATTTCGGCAGTTGGCCATGCGTAGTTAAAGTCACCACGAAGTTGTTTACAGCTCATTACGTCATGCGCACCACCATACGATTTACGTACAGTGATAGTTACTTTAGGTACAGTAGCTTCGCCATAAGCAAACATCAGTTTAGCACCGTGAGTAATGATACCTGCGTACTCTTGTCCCGATCCCGGAAGGAATCCTGGCACGTCAACCAAGGTAAGAACCGGAATGTTGAATGCGTCGCAGAAACGTACGAAACGTGCCGCTTTGCGCGAAGCATCACAGTCGAGTACACCAGCCAGGAAGTTAGGTTGGTTAGCAACGATACCAGTTGGCTGACCGTTAAAACGGGCGAAACCTACCAGAATGTTACGTGCGTAATGACGGTGCACTTCAAGGAATTCATCGTTATCCACAATAGCGTGGATTACATCTTTCATGTCATAAGGCATGTTCGGATTATCAGGAACGATCGAATTCAATTTATCTTCCAAACGGTCGATAGGGTCAGTGTTTTCGAACAATGGTGGTTCTTCCAGGTTGTTTTGTGGAAGATAAGAAAGCAATTTGCGAATCAGCATCATACCTTCTTCTTCGTTCTCAGCTTTGAAGTGAGCCACACCCGATTTGCGTGCGTGTACGTCAGCACCACCAAGATCTTCAGTTGAAATATCTTCACCAGTTACCGATTTTACTACTTTAGGACCAGTTACGAACATGTAGCTGTTGTCTTCGGTCATCAAAATAAAGTCGGTGAGGGCAGGAGAGTATACGTCACCACCGGCACAAGGACCAAAAATCGCAGAGATTTGTGGAATCACACCAGAAGCCATAATATTGCGTTGGAAAATTTCTGCATATCCGGCCAATGAAGTTACACCTTCCTGAATACGAGCACCACCCGAGTCATTGATACCAATGATAGGCGCACCCATTTTCATAGCCATGTCCATGATTTTGCAGATTTTCAACGACATAGTTTCCGAAAGCGAACCTCCGAATACAGTAAAGTCTTTTGAGAAAACATATACTGAACGTCCGTCAATTGTACCATGACCAGTGATTACACCATCACCCAGGTATTTTTCGTTTTCAAGACCGAAGTTGTTGCAACGGTGAGTTACAAACATATCCAGTTCTTCGAAACTACCTTCGTCAAGTAACATTTCGATACGTTCGCGGGCAGTATATTTACCCTTAGCATGTTGAGATGCAATTCTTTTTTCACCACCTCCCAATTTCGCTTGTGCGCGCAGATCGATGAGGTTTTTTACCTTTTGTTGATTTTCCATTTTGCTTCTTATGAGAATGGTTTGTGGTCAACTAATTAAGCGATAAAATTAGTAATGGCCATTTACCAGTTACTTTTTTATTTGTTTGGATCTTCGCAAAGTTCAGTTAGTACACCGAAAGTTGATTTTGGGTGCAAAAATGCAATATTCAAGCCTTCAGCACCTTTGCGTGGAGCTTTATCGATAAGAGCCACACCGCGTTCGGCAGCCAAATCCAATTTTGCCTGCAGGCCTTCTACTGCAAATGCAACGTGGTGAACACCTTCGCCTTTTTTCTCAATGAATTTACCTACAGGTCCTTCAGGATCAGTTGATTCTAACAATTCAATTTTAGTTTGACCTACCTTAAAGAAAGCTGTTTTTACCTTTTGTTCAGGCACTTCTTCCACTGCATAGCATGTTAATCCCAATACGTTTTCGTAATATGGAATGGCTGTTTCAAGGCTTTTTACCGCGATGCCTAAGTGCTCAATGTGAGATGGTTTCATAAGAATAAAAAATTATGTATTTTAGAATAAATTTATATCAAAACAGGGGCTTTTTGTGATAATTTATCACTGCCTCTTAATTCTTAAT
>JBJOOU010000135.1:0-17211 GCA_046051105.1 Bacteroidota bacterium | reverse complement strand
CCGCCAAAAATATAAGCCATCAGCGGAATAATGACCGTTCCCAGTCCACTGATGCCCGTTTTGGCCATACCTATCATAAAAGCACAGAAAATGGCCAGCAGCCACATTGGTTGAGTTAGCTCCATCGGATATTGGATTATTTGCAGGTGATTAAACCAACCGGGAATAATAAAAGTTCAGAACTGTAGCACATTACTTCAGTTCGATATATACCGGCCAATGATCCGATACTTTTTTAGAATGAAAATAATGCAATACGTCCCATTTGCTTACCCTGTCCCGAAGAGATTTTGTGAGCACAAAACGATCGTAAGCACAATCGCTTTTGGCGGATAGATTTGTCTTGGTGTCGTTGCTTATCACCCAATACCAGGGTAGTTTACTGATTTCAAGGGAAGCTAAATCTTCCGGCGAAGCATAATTGCATCCGGCATTAAAATCGCCGCAAAAAATCACGTTGCCTGCATTCTTAAACCGTACAGGTATCCATTTGGCCACATACTTCAGCGCATCTATTTCCTCTACGGCTCTTTCGGGCATAGTATGGATAGTTGAAATTATAAACGACAATTTATCACTTCGCCGGATAAATTGCGCTGTCCAGGGTTCCCGTTGGAAATAATCGTTCTGCGAATCGTCGTAAAGAGCTGTATCAAGCAGAGCTACTGTGGCTGAATTATAATAAAATACGTACTGTTCGCCACTGGATTTATCATCGGTCTGACGCCCTGAGCGGGGACTCAGTGCCATTTTATACACAGCACCTGCCTCATTCAGCTTTTTCAGAAATTCACCGGCAGTTTGATTGCTAATGTCCGATATTTCCTGAACGGCAACTATATCAAACTTCCTTACAATCTGCGAAAGCGTGTCAACAATCTCGGTTTTTAGTAGTTTACTTTTCCCGAAATTCTGGATATTGAAAGTGGCGATTCGAAAAGGTCTGGCTGAAAAGGCGTCTCCAATAGAGATCAGCACTAGCAGCAAAAATAATATTCTGTTTTTCATTGTTTTACAAATCCTGATGGCAACGCCAGTAATTGATATTGGATAGTTTTTGCTAAACGATAGTCTCCGTTCGCATTTGGATGAAGCATGTCTGTATCCGCCTTATGGAAATATTGAGCATTGCTTTGCGCCATCGGATAGAGGCCACTGATAGCGTATAAATCAATCAAAGGTACCGACCACAAAGACGAAGCCTGTTTCAAAACATCCACGTAAGTATCCAGATAAAGTCCTTTGCCATTGCAATAAAACTCGTCGGGCTGCACATTTTTGTCGCTGAATTTTGCATACCCCCTGTGAATGGGAGTCATGATTATGATTTGCTGCTGTGGATAATTGGTTTTCAGATAGTCCATTACCTTATTGATTCTGCCACAATAACTCGTATCGTTCATCACTGGTGTGCGGTATTTTCGGGTTAGCACTGTGCCATTATGATTGGTTTCTTTGGTCGTTTCTGCGAAAAAATCACCAATTGGTGTATTGTGATTATAATCATTAGTGCCTGCAAATATCAGAATTGCATCAATGTTGCTGCCTTTTTCTTCGTGCAACTTCAATGCTTGCTTATAAATACCGTCCCACTGATTGCCACTGATGCCATACACACTCGGCTCGATACCCAGTAATTCAACGAGATATTCCCAATAGATACAGGTGGTTCCTACACGCCGTTTATCGGTCATCGAATCGCCCAGAAAAGCAACACGTTTGCCTTTCCATTGGCTTTGAAGTGTCTTTTCCTGTTCCTGAACTATCGTTTTAGGTGCCAATGCTGTCGTTGCTTGTTGGCTGTAGCCCGTCAGTCCTGATATCAATGCGCAACTGAAAAGCATGAGTTTATTTATTTTCATTTGATTTATTTTTTAGCCAATACAAAAGTAAAATATTCAAAATAAAAAATTCAACGAACTCAAAATAAAAAGCGATTAATTACCCTTCTGTGAGTAATTAATCGCTCTGAACTTATTGCTTTTTGGCTAAAGCCCGTATTTGTCAATCAGATATACAAGTGAGGCCACTGAGGCTGTCCCCATTTGCATTTCGCGTCGGCTTACCTTGTCGGGCGTGTCGTTCGCTGAGTGATGGTATTCAAAATACCGTTGACTACTGCTTAATAAGCCAATCAATGGAAAGCCGTATTTTTTGAGTGGATCAATATCAACTCCTCCATAACCGGGAATGATTTCAAATACACCAAAATCTGACAATTGTTGAGATACATTTTTCAAACTCTTTAGATTAGCCTCTGAACCGTTTAGCTCAAATCCGGTAGGAAGTGCCGCTCCGGCATCGGATTCAATACAGGCTATGTGTTGTTTATTTTCTTTTCCGACTAAGTCTGCATAAGCCTTACCTCCGGATTGGTACATTTCTTCATCCATAAATAATACCAATCGAATCGTATTTTTAGGCTTGATGTGTAATTCTCTGAAAATTCTCAGCACATCCATCATTTGCACACATCCTGCTCCGTCGTCATGAGCACCTGGTGTATTGAACCAAGCATCCATATGTCCTCCAATCAGGATAATTTTTTCAGGATGCTCGCTACCTCTCAATTCCGCAATGATATTGGCAGTGTGTATATTGTCGAGTTTTTCGGTAGTGCCTTTCAGAAAAACTTTGGGCGAACCGCCTGATTTCAATACAGCACTTAGTTTCTCGGCATCATTAGTACTGATTGCAAAGTTGGGTATTTCTTTTACACCATCACGGTATTTGCTCACTCCCGAATGCGGATAGTCATCCAGCTCAGTGGCCAACGAACGTACTAATACGCCCACAGCGCCCAGTTTAGAAGCCTTCGTTGCGCCTATGGATCGCTGATCGATGGCATCTCCATAGGCTTCAAAAGTATTTACAAATCCGTTGTTCATCGGGCGATTGAAAAACACGATCTTACCCTTTACTTTCTCTTCGCCCAGGCAGTCCAATTGGGTCATCCGTTGTATTTCTAGCACGCCAGCTTCCACTCCGGCAACTGGTGCTGAGCCCGATAAACCGAGATAAGTTACATTCAGCCCCGTGGTTTTGCCCTTGTATTTTAAAATTGCTTGCGCAGGTGTTTTGGGTCGCCACGAAATGGTATTGAAGGCTTGCAAATACGAGCTATCAGGATGTATCTCATCTACTTTGGCTTTCAGCAATTTGATGGCGATTTCCGACTGTGGAGAACCCACCAGTCGCCCGGGTGCTTTTGCACACAATTCCCGCAAATTCTGATAAGCAGTTTTGCTACTTAATGCATTTTTGTAAATAAGATCAATGGTAGGTTTGTCGTTTGTTTGTGCAGTAACGGATAAAGCTCCCGCTAAGAAAAGTGATGCTAAAAATATCTTCATGTTGTCAGAAAGTTGCAAATCGTGTAATTTGATTGTTTTTATTGCTCGATTTCAATCCAATTACTATATATTTTGTTTTTGCTGCAAATTTCGACAATTATTCGGTATATTCATTCATTTGTGCTGTGGAAAATTCATTGAATTCTGTAATCTTTGCTGATGATCTTTTAAAATATCAAGTAACAACTAATAAATATCACAGATTCGTACTTGATAGTAAGCATTTATATCGATCAGGAACAATTAAGGCTGATTTTCAATTTTTGCTCCAGGCACCTCTGCAAGTCCCTGATAATTGATTTCTACAGTTTCAGGATCGTCACTCAGATAAACAGACTCTTTATCCGTAGCACTAATGACCAATACCCGCTCCGGCGTATTCAGTCCCACATCGGTTCCGCGCTTCCATTCGCCACGACCTACTGCCGCAATGGTTTCTCCCATTTCCAATACGCCTTCGTGGTAGCGTATGGAATGATTCATGCCCAGAAAGTTCTCGCTCGAATATCCGTGTCGTGATAAGATCGTTTCCATGTTGCTGTTGGCATCATGTCTGAATCCCGATTCAGTATTCCAGTCTTGTACCAAATAGGCTTTCAACTCACCTCGTTCTACATAAGCACGGTTTCGACCATCCCTGATAAAGAAATCCATCGATTCTTCTTCCTTAATGATGGTGCGCCATGAGCTGCTTTTGCCAGAGCTTTCCATGCGCTCTACTTTTACCTGATAAAAACAACAAGGCCGACCTGACAAGGGAGCAATCAGCTGATTTCCCTGATATTCGACCTTGCCTGCTACTTTTGCAACATCTCCTGTTTGAAAACTACTCATTGGAATTCCTACAGCTTTTTTAAGCTTTCGTTTTACAACCTGTTTCCTGCTAAAATAGTGATTCAGAAAGACTATTCCACCAATAATACTCAGAAAAATAAAAAAGAACCAGGTACTGTTCATGTGATTTATAGATTTATAGTTGTGATAATGAGATCGATCATCTTGATCATCTATTTTGCAAATGTAATTCTTTTATCCGAAATCTTAAACTTTAAGTTCAGTTATCATCCAACTTTCTAAAAAACTATCTTTTCAACAAAAAACACATGATAACTATTTACGAAGTAAACGTTTGTCATGTGTTCTTTCTGTTTGACTGTGATTATATTACAACCAAAGACCCATTAAGCTGTCAGGGCTGATACTTGCCAATGAATCTACAATTTTGTCGGCCTCGGTGAGTTTTTCTGGCGGGAAGCTGGTAGTCAGTGCCAGGCATTTGGCTCCGGCCGCTTTGCCTGCTTTTACACCGCTCACCGCATCTTCCACCACCATACATTCCTCGGGGGCAATACCTATGCGCTCTGCCGCCAATAAATAGATATCCGGAAATGGCTTTTTGCGCTCCACGTCTTCGCCACTGATTACTGTATCAAAGGTATCAGCCGATAAGCCAATTCCGCTCAGATTGATGTCAATTTTCACCCTGTCGGCACTACTGGCAACAGCCATTTTTAGCCCCATAGATTTGCATTGAGCTATAAACTCGTGCGTACCAGGCAGCGGATGAAGCTTGCCTTGCGTAATTTCGCCATAAATCTGATAGGTGCGGGCCTTGTCGCGCTCAATTTCCACTTCAAAGCCGTTGGCTCTGCCTATTCCGGTTATATAACTATTCTCGCCCGTTCCCACAAAAGGGAGCGCATCTTCGGGCTGAACCTGAACACCATGCCCGGCAAACATCCTTCGCGCTGCTTCAAAAATGTATTCTTCCGAATCTACCAATACGCCATCCATATCAAACAGAATGGCTTTCAATTCTTTCTTTTGCATATTATATATTCGCTCCAGCTGAAGCCGGAAGCTATTAATTTCTTCAAAATGCGAAAGGGTGTCCTTACGGAACACCCTCTCTTTATAATAAACATGCTTGTTTGCTTTTTTATTTTACTGATTACCGCATCATCAAAAGACGGCATTAGATCTTATCTGTCATCCCTACTATTCTTCAGGCTGATTTTTTATAATGATAAGACCTTGCAAATCCGATTTTCCTTTCAGTCGTTATGTTTTCAGACAAGAACAAAAGCTCTTTTCTGTGGGTAGGTTCATTTATGTCCGTTATGACTTTCGTACTCTGATTTATTCAGGTTTGTAGTTCAATTCCAGACGAACTCCCAACATATCTCATGCGTATTTTTTTGCATGCGACCTGCCGTCTACTCATCGGTTTTCTTTTTATAGCATAGGGTATGGAGTCTTTTTTGTATTCTTCTAATATATTGGCAGATACAATCAATTGTACTTTGTCGAATATTTGCATATTGAAAACTAATTACAGTTCTTCGTGACTTTCCGGCTATTCGCATAGCTGTAGTTGCTGCGCTGGCCCGGAACTAAAAAATCCCCGGTCCGTAGCTTCCATTCGTCCTTCCGATCTGCCACCACCCTGTGTTGCGAATTATGCTACGCTTCATCGCCATAAAGCCTTTCGCATATGTTGAGCCTTTGGTCTGTTCTTCTTTCCGAAGAATGGTTGAGACTTCGACTTTCGCATAGCCGGCCATACATTTATGGTGTGCGGTGTTTGGTTGTTTTAATTTCAAATACTCATGCTGACTGAAGTATTCCAATTGAAGAAATCTACATTTCATTTGCCGGATGAAAATTTCGATGATCGAAACCACTTCCTCTTGTGCACTGAAACAGACTCCTGATCATAACTCCTGACTTTTAATTCTTTTGTTCTGCATCGCCCGGAACTTGTCACAATTTCATGCGATCATTGTTCATTGGTATTTATGCTACTTTCAACTGGAACAGTTTCCTGTTTTGAGCTGTTTCTTGTGCATAGATGCTGCGTATCCACTTTGCTAAAGCTAAGGGAGATTAGCTTCCTTCTGCATGGAAGGCAGTTTTCACTGGCAATATCGTCGTAAGGAACCTGCAATCATCCTTGTGTCCGTGGAGGACGCACGATTAAATGCATGTTTCAGAAGCATTACTGCTCTTACTTTTGCGGCCTGAAATCTACAATTGGCGTAGGCCCGCTTTCTGTAGTTTCATTTCCCGACTACCCGGCTTTCTTCTCCTTCGCAGGAGTAAGTTTGTGTTTGTTGGTCAAACACACCAAATAGATTTTTGAGTCTGATCTTCTTGCATACCCGTGAGTCATTCTGAAGTTTATTTTCTGCTGTTGTTATGGTTCTCATTGCTGATTCGGGTCAACAATATGGGAGATATCAACATTGCAGAGAATAGTCTCTTTTTTTACTCAGTGAACGCATTTCCGATCATCGGAGTTGGTCTTTTTACCTTTCTGACTATTATGATGTTATCAGTATTTCAAAGAGCAAAACAATTGCTTGTTTATCTTGTGAATCGTAACTCACGATGCAAATATAAGAGTGCGAATATGCGTTTTGCAAGTTTTTTGCACCAATGTTATCAACATTTTTTCAACAGCACTTATCAACATGTCAAACCACTCATTTTCAGACTGTATTTCTATGATCTGTTCATAACTACACAAAACAATCAACATCAGGTTAGTGAAAAATAACTTCTGATCTATCGATCATTTTCAGTATCAGCATATGTACCATATTCCACGTCTTCCTCTTGATCAAATTCTTCTTCGTCTTCTTCCTCATCACTTTCATACACCACGTCAAAATTTCCTTTTCCGGCTGTTTTCTCCAGCATAGACAGTGTTTGATTGATTTCCAGATCTGTGCAATCATCAGTGATTACATAAACCGGGCGACCTTCTTCGCCGCACTCAATCTCCATCAATTCTATTTCGTCGGTGTCTTCTTCCAATAAGTATTGAGTCACCGACGTATATTCTTTGGCGGGTTTAAAGCCATAATCGGAGGCAAACTCAATGGCTGCATACATTAAATTATGTACCAACACATAATCGCACACCTCCATTTCCAGCTCTTCCATCGATTCCAACAGCTCGGTGTATTCACTTTCCTCCGCATTGAAGCGGTAATAGGTATTTTTTACTCCCAGACACAACACATCCACCAGATAAGTTGCAAATGTAAGATTCCCATTGGCATGTTTGCGGGCTATCATCACACTGGCCGACCCCACCTCTTTCCAGTCCGGATTGACACGGCATTCATAAACAGGCAGGTTCCGCGCTTTTTGTCGGATATAATTCTCTGGTGATAATAAGGGCTGTTGATTGGATTTTTTGGCCATAAGTTTATTTTTAGTATGTAGTTAGTAGTTAGTAGTTGGTAGTATGTAGTTGGTAGTATGTAGTAAGTAGCGTGTTGTTGAATAAGGTTATTTTATTGATAATATGTGTATTACCAACTGAATTCATTTGTTTGCTTCTCACAAATAACTTCAAAAAACACACTTCATACTATCAACTACATACTACATACTACGAACTATAAACTATTTAAATTTTTCCTTTTTCAAATTGTTCTATAATTTCTCCGGCGATACTTACATTAGAGGGATGAGCGGGTAGTTCGTCGCGACCAAACCATTCTGCTGCCGTGATTTCATGCTCATCAATGCGGATGGGTTGTGTGGGATCGGCTTCGGCAAGAAAGCCCACCATCATGGAGCCTGACAGGGGCCAGGGCTGGCTTTTGTAGTACCGAATGTTGCGAACATCGATGCCCACTTCCTCTTTCACTTCCCGTATCACGGTTTGTTCCAGTGTTTCGCCCACATCGGCATAACCGGCTATCAACGAATACCAGCCTCCGGTAAAGTTGCTGTTGCGCGCCAAAAGGATCTTATCGCCGCTGATAATGCCCACAATGATGGCCGGCGAAATCTTGGGGTAATTGACTAACCCACAGGCCGGACACTCCATCGCCCGTTCGTCGTGCTTATGATGAGCTTTGCTGCCACAGCGTCCGCAATACTGATGCTGTGCGTACCAGGTGCTCAGATGATAGCCTACCAGCGCCACAAAACCTATCTCGCGCTGCTCAATGGTGCGGAAGAAACTGATTTCCTTGTATTCCATGCCGGTAGGTACTTCTGCCAGCTCATTGAGCAGAAAACAGGCTGTTTCATTCAGCTGAAACAGAAAAATGGCTTCTGATGGCTTTACACCTATATCCTGAAGAGTGGGCAAACTGAGTTCTTCACCAGTCACTTTCATCAGCAAGGTATTGCCCTGATAATGGAAAATAGTATCGTTGTTTCCGGGAATGAGTTCTGCCTCGTAATGATTATCAAAACGATGTGGGAAAATATCCTGTATCATATGCAGTCACAATTTTGATGTGTAAATAATGGCACAAAGGTACGGCCTTTCAACGGGAATGAAGAGCATTTGAACGATAAAAAGCAGATAAATTTTAAGCATCCGGATGCGTGTACAGGACATAAATAATATCCATACCGATGGTATAAATACAAAGTGGGTGATTCACCATCACCCACTTTGCAAACTATATAACGATTCTATCAGGCTATTTTATTGGCCAATAATGCTAGTAAATCAGCATGTTTCAGTTCTTCATCGGCTATTTGTTGCAATGCAGCATATTCACTCAAAAAGGGTTGATAAGCAATGGAAGCTTTCTTTTCGCCCTTTGAGAGTATTTTCAATAATCTTTTCAGTCCTACCAGGCGATAAAGAAATACCACCAGACGTGCTTTGGAATGCGAGGGTGTTAGCTTCGCTTGAGTTATTTTGCGGATAATAGCTGCATGTCCGCCTTCATCAGCAGCTATTTGCAGAAATAGAGAAGTAGACTCACTATCTTTCATCACTTTGGCCAACTGCTGATAAAGTACCACAGCATCCAACTCACCTTGTTGAAATTGAATGAGTTGCTTGATTTTTTGTTCGTTCATATCTGTTTTTTAGTTCTGTAGCTTATTTTTCATTGATAGAAAACAGTATAAAGATACGATATTTATACCATATCTTCCAATAAAAGATCCTTAAAACAAAATAACCCGATAGTAAATCCGGATCATAGTCAAATGCGTTTCTTATCTTAAGTCAAGAAGATGAATATAAACTAAACTGTATTTTTGCCTTATAAAAACAAACCAGATATGACATTGAATCAATCAAAAACAGCCATTTACACAGGTACTTCACTGGTGCTTATGGCCATCATAGCAGGCATCGGGTATGGCTGGGCATTTACCAGCATTTATACCGAAGGCAATCCCGCAGAAACCTATCAACATGTTCTTCAACAAAGCTTTTTACTTACTGTATTTATTGCTTGCTTCAGTCTTATTGCCGCTCTGGATGGGATAGTGGCCTGGGGTCTTTTCCGACTCACTAAAACATTTCATTCAAAATTGGCACATGCTGTCGCTCTCACCAGAATATTATATCTGATTGTACTACTGATAGCCCTTAGTCGCATAGAAATAAAGGATGTTTCAGCAACAAATGCTTCCGGTTTCTACAACAGTTGTCGCCAATTTCTGTCAGTATGGTCCGTTGGATTAGTTGTTTTTGGAATACACCTGTTACTGTGGGGCTACCTATTTGTTCGCTATCACCAAGGAGCCAAACTCACTGCTGTATTACTCATGTTGGCTGGAGTTGCTTATTTGGTGGTTCATGGCTTGCGGGCAGTCCCCTCCACACAGGAACTAAGTCGCCAACTGGAAACTGTGCTGGCACTACCTATGGCTGTGGGAGAATTGTATGCTGCCATCTGGCTCATCTATAGTGGAGTAAAGTCTGTCAGATTTTCCCGTAAATACGTTTCTTGATACGACTAAAAGACTCAGGTGTAACGCCTATAAAACTGGCTAACTGATGCTGAGGCACCCGCTGAAACAACTCAGGGCGATTGTTTAGCAAATCTCTGAAACGCTCTTCGGGACTCAGCGTCACAAAGCGGGCATAGTCGTCCTGACTTTTGCCCAAATCCTGTGCCATCATGCTTCGGGTGATTTGCTCCAATTGGGGGAATTGCTTATACATGCTTTGCTCTACAGCCATTTCGCCTGCTATCAGCACCGAATCTTCCACACAAGCCAGATAGCTATTAGCCGGAATTTGCTGGTTGTAGCTGCTATACAACACGGCTGCCTGCTGTTCGGTGTAGAAATGCGTGGTCCGCTCGGTGCCATCCACCAACTGATATTGCCGTAAACAGCCCTGCAACACAAAATAACAGGCAGTGGATATTTCTCCGGCATTGACCAACACTGTTCCCGCAGGATACTGCACAACCTGAAGTAATTCCGATAGCTGATCGACCTCCTCTGCCGACAGGTTATCAAACTGCGATATAAACTGCTTTAAAAGGGATTTAAAGGGCATATTCTGATCAAAAGAAATGTTTGTAAATACGTATCAGTACCGATACTACCACACTAAGCAGTATCATGGTAGTAATGGGCATATAAAAGCTAAAGTTCTCTTTCTCCACCCTGATATCGCCGGGCAAACGCCCCAACCAGTGCAGCTTATCGCCCACAAAGTAGAGTAGAATGCCTGCAATAACTATCAGCAGGCCAATAAAGATAATGAGTTTAGCGGATTGTTGCATATGTATTTGTTATTTGCCGGATTCTTTGTTTTGGGGATGAAATTTATCCCGATCCCATCGTGCCGGATTATCATGGATATAGTTGGCCATGTTTTGATAAGATGGTTCATCGCGGATAATGATATCATAAAACCGTGTGTGCCATGCAAAGGTAGGATATATTTTCCGACATTCATAGGCCACCCGCCCTTTGTACCAGCGGATAATACGCGATACATTGTTGTGCAACATGGGGTTATGATGCCCGGTGATACCGCCCGTTGGGATGTGATTTGGTTCGGCATCGGTTGGTTCGGCTGTTGATGCGCAATTTATCGCGTCTAATGTATCGGCGCGATTTATTGCGTCGTTTGTGGATGCGCAATTTATTGCGTCGTTTGTGGATGCGCAATTTATCGCGCCTGATTTGGAGACGCGATAAATCGCGTCTGTACAGGGGGCAGTGAGTTGCAAGATGCCGTGAATATGATTGGGCATGATTATATAGGCATCCAGCAGCACATTGGCAAAGTGCTGTGGTATTTCTTCCCAGCAGCGTTGCGCAATTTGGCCCAAATCGTTGCAATACATATTTATCACACCATCTACTGCTTGTACTTCGCCAAAACAGCATTCCTGATTTTCTACACAGATGGTGAGGAAATACAATCCTTCATTTTCATAATTCCACCATTGTGCTCGGGCTGTATCAATACGGTATTTTCCTGCAAATTTTTTCATAGTAAGTAGGTGAACGAAATTAGTTTATACTATTTTATCCGCCCCTAAATCCCCTAAAGGGGACTTTTGCCGAGCAAAATGCTGATCATTTCTACAATTCTCGGGCTTCGTAGCCCCCTTTAGGGGGTTGGGGGCAGATAAGAAAAAAGAATGATACTATCAATTAATTTCGATCACATACTTAATATAAAAAAGATGGTTACAACTTATCTTATGATTTACCTTGAACAAATACTTTCCGTAAATGGGCAGATTTGAACAAAAAGTGACATAATGGATTTAATCTTTGTGGAAACATTAAGTCTTTGGTTTGTATCACAACACTTTTGTTTTTGTACCTAATAATCATTGATTTTGGCCATCCATCATAGCCCTCTCTCCAGTCTAATCGTTGAAACTTTTCAATACAACTTTGTTGAAAAGCACTATCTATCTGTTGTTTTTCAGCTTCCATTAGTCGATACCTCTTTCGAATCCAACGTTGATTGATCATGTGGGACGCTATCACATTTCCCATACTATCGATTCGAATCATGATGAATGGTTTATCATGATCAATTAATAGTCTGACTTCAATAGATAAAAATTTCAATGTAGAGTCTCTTTCAAGTAGGCTATGATGATACTTTCTGATGCGTCTATGTTTCTCTAACCAAAGGGCACTGTTCGTTAATTTACGAATCAATACAGTATCATATCTACTTTCAAACCTGCCCCGATAAATCATAGTATCCTGATGAATACGCGCATAAGTGGTTGTAGCCTCACAGTTATAAAGTTCATATACTTTATCCTTCACAAACTCAAACCCTCGCAAATCATCTTCACTTCGGATGGAGTCACAATCGATATACCATACGCCTTGTAGTTGCTCCAATGTTTTATTCTTAGGCGACTGGCAAGCGGCAAAAAGCGTTACACTAAGAATCAGGCATATCAACCCCTGTGTGTGGTATTTTAAGGTCATGTTGAAATCTTTAATGTTTGTATTTAATCCCGGTTAACCCAATTATCCGCCGTATTTCGGGCAATTCGGCACTGATCGCTGATTTGGGCAGCACATTGGCCATGCCTTTGTTTTGGTAAATGAGCAACCAGTTTTTGGTTTCTACCACCTTGTAAAGTTTGTTCCAGGTCATTTCGGTAACGAAGGTTTCGCCCTTGATACTGAATTGTTCCGGAGTAAAGGTAAAGGTCAGGGGCTCTGTGACTCTGTTGTTTGGCAGCTTGAAACTTTTAACGCCATTCAGGTATACCAGCGCCGGATTGAGCAAAAACACCAGCCCACCAATAATAAAGGTACTGAACATAGTCTCACCCGTGGTTGCAAACAAAGCAACAGACGATAACATAAACATCAATCCCACCATATGCGATGTGTAGGCAGCAAAACGCCGGTAATTGAGGAGGTATAAGACATTGATGTATTGTTGCTGAGTTAGTTGAGTGTTGACACTGATGTTATTCATTTTTACTGATTTTAAAAGTTGATATTTGTTCCAATTACTTTGACAGGAGTCTTTGATCTGGATTTTGATGAAAATCGCCGGTCATTTTCCAGTTTTCTAATCTCATCTTCTGCGCAAACACCTTTCATGGCTTCCACTGCATCTTTGCAACCTAATGATGCGGCCTTGGTGAGGTTATAACAGGCTAAATCCTTGTTGTTCTGCTTTATATAAACCAATCCGCGGATGTACCAGGAATTGGCCAACGACGGATTCATGCGGATTGAATAATTCATATCAGCTAAGCATTTATCATATTCTCCTAAGCCATAATAGCCAGAGCCTCTCGTATCATAGGTATATCCATCATTAGGCCTAAGTAGCAACGAACTATCGGCAGCAGCCACACATTGACGATAGTTACCCGCTAAATATTGACTCCACGCAGCTTTATTAAGAATGATAGCTGAATCCATATTTTGCCTGTAACTGTGATGATCAAACATTTGCAATGCTTTCCGAAAATCCTGTACGGCTTCTTTGTATTGCATATTGGTACGATAGGCATTTCCTCTTCTTACAAATAGGACTAAATCCGGTTTGCTACTAAGAGATTTCGTTAAATCATCTATTACTAATTGATTAGAATCTCTCATCATATTGATATCTGCACGCATCATCAAAGGATTAAACAAAAGAGGTGATGTGTACTTACCCTGATTATCGATCACAAAATTGAGATATTTCAAACTCTGAGTAGTATCTCTATTTACGTACAAAGAATACTGAAGCCCAATAAAATAATAGTTTAGCCGATCCGGCTTTTGGCGTAACAACTCTTCAATTTCCTGTTCAATTTGCAGGTAATTATTTGCTTTCAACTTTTCTATTATTTCCAGAGCTTTTTTATCAGTAAGGTCTTGCTTTCTTTTCGAAATTTCCTGATGAATTAGCTCCAGCGGATGGGTTCTTTTATTATTTTCCGCCCAACTTTTGTTCAACTTGTTCTGCAAATCATTAATAGGGTCGTCCATTAATGCAAAGTTTACCCGACTATCCCGAAGGGTTTCCAGCTTTCGATGTATTTTATTCATTTCCAAAATATAAATACTATCCTGACAGCCCATCTTACGTTCTTTTATCCAACTCATCATCCCCGTAATGCGTGACAAATTATAGGCATATTTTGCACTATATACACTTGTTGTATCAGGATGATAATTGTATAGTCGGTTGTAGGGTTGTGCATACTGGCATTTTGCAGCCATACACATAAAGATAAAAGCGACACTTATCAGGTATTTCATAGGCATAATCTGTTTTTCTCCAACAAATATAAAACTTTATTTTTTTCTAAATATCATTTTATGGCAGGAATTGTAAAATTCATCCTTCAGCTGACTATCGACAATAAAAAAAAATCCCCCGCTACCATAGCAACGGAGGATTTTAGCAGATAGAGTGGGCGAGGGGCTTAAAGCTGCACTTCGCCCAGGTAACTCCCTTTGGAATTGGCCGTACCATTGGCACGGGCAAAATAGCACCAGCAGTGGGCTTTACCGTCTTTCCAGTAGTCGGGCAGAGCTATCTGCACCTGACCATCGGCACGGGTAGCTTCGGGCTCGAACAGGAGCGCTTCCTTCAGGTCTTCGTTGAAGAACACCAGGGTAATGCTGTCGTCGGCTTTGGCACTGCTTGCATTTACCGTTGCAGTGGTCTGATGCATATTCCAGGTATTCCAGGTCACTTTTACCGTAGTGTCTGCCACTACACCTACTATGGTATTGGGCGACAAGGCCACCGAGTCGGTTCCGCTAACGATGGATATTTTGCTCATATCCAGTCCGTAGTCGGGCGACTTACCGGTAACGGCTGCTTTGATTGCTACCGAAACAGCTGTATCGAAACCTCCGCTATCGCTAAAGGTATAGTTGAACAACTCCCGCAAACACAGCAGGTAGGTGATCACAAACGCAAACTTGGTGCGTTGAGCTACCTGTTTCTCTGTTTTCGGATTGGACGGTGCTTTGAACACACGCAGGGTATTTCCACGTTTTCCGGTAGCGGCTACTGCGCTGCCGTGACGGCCTGAAATATCGCCGAAGGTAGTTGAATTATAAGTTGCCATGTTGTAAACGGTTTAAATTATTGGCTACTCTCAATAACGTCTTCCGGTTATTGTCGGATGTTTGGGCATTGCGCCCGCTTGTTTTAAAATTTATTGTTATCATTTCTATTTCCTGAAAAATGAATACCTATTTAATTTTTTCGTGAAACTGCTTGCAACTCCCGTGTTTTTTTTGATTCGGGTAGCTGCTCCTTCATCGGGCAGGTGGTCCGCGTTCGGTAATGAAATCTGAAACATTCATTCTAAATTTTCCTTTCTGTTTTTAGATTAGCTGCAAAAAAAAAGCAGCATGAACTTCATTGTTCATACTGCAAAGGAAAATAATTTATTTTATATACAAATATCTGAATATCAGTATAAATTAGAATTCCAGACTATTCGGATAATTTCTAACTTTGTCGCATTTGCGTAGCATTTATTACGACTTTTACTGTAGATATTCCGATATATTCGGACTTTGTCGGAGTTATTCGGATTCGTTACTGTTTTCCATATAGTCAAGTAACAAATCAATACGGGCTTTCATTTTGTCGATATCGGTTTTTTTAGCGCTCTTCGGCTGATAATCAACAATGGTGGAATATGCCCCTATATCCCGTCCGAAATACAACTTCATGGCCGCATACAAGGTCCGTTTTTCTCTTTCACATAAGTCCAGCAAAGGGGGAGTATGCTCATTTAATACATGCCATAATAAGCTGATTTTCTTACAGCGTTCAGCTTTAAACTCATTTTTAAGTGCCTGAGCAAAAGCTTCCCGATCAGGATGCAACAAAAAGTCAGGAAATTTTCTGACTATATCTTGCACGGGTTCTTCAGCAACTATCGTATGTTGTGGAGCTGCAATTTGATGATAGTTTGTAGCTTTGTCGGTTAGCAAACATTTACTTCGGGCTCGTTTGTAAATTTTGTGTATCAACAATGTTCGGGCACCCGGATATATTCGTGGGTTGGAATCTCCCTCACGCGAATGACCATTAAATCCATTCAGTTCGGCCAGTCTGTCGGGGCGGTTAGTATGTTCCGGTGCTATATAATCATCTCCATAGGTTTCTTTCAGCCACTCCGAAAGATTGATACCTTGTTGGTAGCAAAGATCAATTTCTTTTCCGGTAAGTTCTTTATACCTTTTTCGGATATGTGCCGGGCCAAAATAAGGTCGGTTCTGACTCCAGTGTACGGGTATTAGTCCTTGTTGACAATACTTGTTTACATCTTCAATATACTTAGCTATAAAGTCGGCTTCATTATCGCCGGTATATTCATGTAACTCTTCTTTTGCATAAATGTGCATATTGTGGATGGCTATTCCATCGTCGAACTTCTCGCACTGGTAGTGCACAAAAAACACTTTATCTGTTTCGGGTAAACATTGCATAATCAGGAGTCTGTATTTTGATTTAAGCTTAATTATAGGACACTAAATTATAACTTCTTTACAAAATACACAATATCTGACAAATTATTTTTAGCTGATTAATATGATAATTTTTATTTCTTCGAATGAATTTCCACTCAGGCCATCTGAAACACTCTTTTCTCAACCACCGACCTCCCCAACCCTCCACCCGAGGGAGCTGCTGGCACACGAGGTTTTCATGAAAATTGGTTCTGTTTTCTGTCTATTAACAAAACCCATGGGGTGTCCAAAAAGAGAACTAGAACGCAAATCAAGACAACATATAATCGCATAATTTCCAGACAACTACAAAAAAAAGATATTTGCGAAAATTTGTGTTCAAAAAAAGTATTAGACACCCTCAACCAGCCGTGAACGGGTGACTTCAAGTTCACCCGCTCACTAATGCTGATGAGATAGACTATTTAGTGACCCGATGACTTATAGTCATATGATCACTCGACTGACTTCACAAACCGTTTTTCCAGCTTGTTGCGCTCAATAAAGTTATAGCCCAAATCCAGAGTAACGGTTTTGCCATTGTCCTGGTATTGGTAGTAGCGGCCATCGGTGTGAAGTTTATATACAGCCGTGTTGTTTGCCCCTAGCAGATAGCATGGCATGCTGTATCTCTTTTCAATGGAGTGTTGTA
>JBJOOU010000134.1:0-2875 GCA_046051105.1 Bacteroidota bacterium | reverse complement strand
AGAACTGGCACTATAGCCGCCGGTTCGAACGGAAGAACCACAACACATGAAATAAGCCACTGGTTTGGGCTTTATCATACGTTTAACAACGGGTGTGGTATCGATACCTGCACAGATGGTGATTATATATGCGATACGCCCCCGGCAGCAGATCCAAATTACGGTTGTCCTGTTGTAAACAGCTGCTCTAACGATTTTCCTGATGTCAATGACCAGATTGCCAATTACTGCGATTACTCCGATGATGTTTGTAAAAACATGTTTACGGCAGGTCAAAAAGCACGAATGGATGCAACTCTCAATACTTTTAGAACGTTGATTTGGAGTGTCGCAAACCTAGCTGCAACCGGATGTGATACGAATGTTGCCATACCGACGACCTGTCCGCCAATGGCCGACTTTACAGCCCTCACGACCAACATTTGTATTGGCAGTAGTATTACTTTTTATAATCGTTCGCTTAACAATCCAACAAACTACCAGTGGACTTTCACCGGCGGCACACCTGCTGCTTCTATTGTTGCCAATCCGGTAATTTCATACAATACTCCTGGCACTTATGATGTAACGCTTATCGTTTCGGACAGTACCTCATCAGATACTCTTGAATTATTTTCTTACGTCAATGTATCAACGCCTGTTGCAGGGATACCAAATACCTGGGGTGATAATTTTGAGAACGGAAGTTTCCCAGCTAACAGTTTAGTAATTGACAATCCTGATGGGGGTATCACGTGGGAACGGACAACAGATGCAGCGTATGAAGGCCTTGCCTCAGCCCGCATTCAAAACCTTATTAACACGAATTACGGACAGTCTGATGCTTTGCTGTTGCCGCGCATTGACTTTACTGCATTACCGACTCCGGTAAAGCTGGCCTTCAAATGGGCATATGCTAGAAGCGATGCAAATTATAGTGATGAACTTATTGTACTTGTTTCAAATGATTGTGGAACAACCTGGACTCAGAAATTCTACCGTACCGGAAATGCTTTGGCTTCGGGCCCCACGCAGACAACCTTGTTTATTCCGGACAGCACACAATGGAAGACGGCAAGCGTCGATTTGACTTCTTATTCAACAAGTGACCATGTTGATATAAAAATTGTGAACGTTACTGATGGTGGCAATGCTCTTTACATTGACAGTCTGAAGCTTGGCAATTTTGACTTTAATACTTTACCTAGTTCCATCGATGACTTGGAAGGACAAAAAGCACTTTTGTTTCCAAATCCTGCACAGAATCAAATTACTCTAAAGCTCACAGATGCAAATAACCAAAACATCAGCGAAGTTGATGTAACGGATTTGGTAGGCAAAAAAATACTGGAACTCAAAAATTTGAATACGACTGAAATGACAATCAATGCAAGTCAACTATCCAACGGCTTGTATCTCCTATCCGTTAAGTCAGGCAACACTTACTCGCAACTAAAATTTATCAAGCAATGAGAACGAACGTATTGTTTCTTTTTCTGACGGCTGTGGCCTTTATCTTTATTTCAGGGACAACATCAAACCAGTCCCTTTGTGATAGCCCTTATGTAGGAGGACATACTGGCGCTCCTGGTGAAACTGCTTGTAATGGTTGTCACGCGGGAACTCTCAATTCAGGAAATGCGGTTATTGATTTTGATTTGGGCACGAATACTTATGTTCCCGGGCACGCCTATCAGGGCTTTGTGCGCATACAGCAATCAGGTTTTGATAAGTTCGGCTTCTCCTGTCTTGCTCTTAAAAATTCTGACAGCACAAGCGTAGGAACTTTTGGCTTGGTGGATACGACAAGAAGCCGGACCTATGCCGATGCAGACCGGGATTATGTGAGCCATACGCCCTGCGGCGCAGACAGCAGCAATGCAAATAGCTGGTATTTTACATGGACTGCCCCTAACACAAATGAAGATACGATTACGTTATATAGTGGTGCATTAGCCGCCAATCACAATCACGCTACTTCTGGCGATTTCAGTTACACTCGTAAAATTGTTCTTCCGGTACAAACCGTGAGTGGTTTTTACGAAGTTAAATCTGGTTCGCTTAAAATCTATCCAAACCCAGTAATCGATGAAATTGCTTTTCAACTTCCCGAAATAAAATACCCTTACGATATAAGCATCATCGATATCACAGGAAAAATAGTTATAGTGAAAAAGAATTATTCGGACAAGGTGTTGAATGTTTCTCAGTTGACAACGGGCATTTATTACTTACATATAAAAACAGAAGACAATAACTATTTAACAAAATTTCAAAAACAATAAAACTGACCAAGCCAAATACAGAATTAAAAAGAACTCTGAAAAACTTACGTAACAATGGAAACCAATCTTTCTCCTGTCATCAGGCAATATATAACCGATACTCAGTCGGTTTATAATACTTGGTTTATTGACAATGAACAACGCTTGAAAGCTTTTCGCACCATTAGACGGGGTGTGATTCAGGTCGTTGAGGATATCAAGAAGAAAGCTTTTCCAAATGATTTTAAAGGGAGTAGTTTAGAGTTTGTACTTAATTGCATTGCAGAACAGAAACAGGTTTTTGTTGGTGTAGCCCATCCATTTTATTGGAAACCCAAATTACGCATCCCTGACATATATGAGAATCAAGCGAATAAAATTGCGTTCGGCCAGTTTCTTGAAAACTGCATCAATGCAAAAACAGAAGAGCAAATTCTACGAGAAATTGTGCGATTAGATGCCTTAACCATTAAAGGTCTTGGTCCTGCGGTCGCAAATATCCTCTATTATCTGCACCCCACATTATTCCCGCCTTTTAATACTGCAATTGTTAAGGGTTTCAATACGCTCTTTAACGACAAAAAAAAGCTCGGTAGTTGGAGTGAATACCTCAAAATCCGGGAAGTACTGAT
>JBJOOU010000133.1:0-13922 GCA_046051105.1 Bacteroidota bacterium | reverse complement strand
GTATTAATTCTACTTGGTATTATTGCTTATTTCGTGGAATTTTAAGTACAGCTTTAAAGATACAACTCAAATTAAAAACGACCGTCCTTACACAAGGCCTATACCTCCTTCTTACGCTTTCAAAATTCACAACAAAGAAAAGCACGATTCAAATTCCTAAAAGTAATCGTATTTTTATATTCAACGCAAATTTCAAACTCTTCTTTGTGCGATCTGACATCAAACATTCTCGAAAAACTCCCCCATATTCCTCTTTTTTCATCCTTCAAACACTTACCAATTCTTCCCATTTTCATACAACTTTTCATTTTCTCATCACATCAACCTGCACTTTTCAGCCAAAAACAACACATATTTCATTCACATGAACGATATTTTTTAAGATAAAAGCCTTATTTTAGTACAACCCGCAGAAAAGTTTGAAAAAAGTTTGATTTTTTTCATCCAGCCTTCACTTTGGCTACTAGGTATTTAGGAAATATATTTGAAATATTCGTCCCAAAAAGCAGAAAAGGTATTTTGATATTCCGAAAAAGGTCGTATCTTTGCATCGCTTTTAAGGAAAAGCACTACCGATAAAAAATCGGGCGTTTAGCTCAGCTGGTTCAGAGCATCTGCCTTACAAGCAGAGGGTCGGCGGTTCGAATCCGTCAACGCCCACACAAAATTTTCTATCAATAAAAACACTTCGGGCGTTTAGCTCAGCTGGTTCAGAGCATCTGCCTTACAAGCAGAGGGTCGGCGGTTCGAATCCGTCAACGCCCACACCGAAACAAGGTCATACTCACGAGTATGACCTTTTTTTATGCACAATAGATACGTTTTACTTATCCGATAAAAAAGCGTACCTTTGTGGCCAAAATATTTGCACCCACTGTTCGGATTTGAGAAAACCTGTACAGATAGACAAATGGAATGTAAATATCTAACTAATAGATATAAAAAAAACAATGGGAAATATTGTAGCAATTGTAGGTCGTCCAAATGTGGGCAAATCGACCTTATTCAACAGGCTCACCAAAAGTCGTAGAGCCATCGTAAACGACGAAGCAGGCACCACCCGCGACCGCCAGTATGGCAAATCAGAATGGGACGGACGCGAATTCTCTGTAATTGACACAGGCGGATGGGTAGTAAATTCTGACGATGTATTCGAAGGAGAAATCAAACGCCATGTTCTTTTAGCGATAGAAGAAGCCGACGTGATACTCTTCATGGTAGATATCCAGAATGGAATTACCGATTACGACCTGGAAGTAGCACAAATACTTCGTGGTATTCAAAAACCAATCGTACTTGCATCCAACAAAGCAGACACTTTTGAATGGCAATACAATGCCGCCGAATTCTACAAACTGGGACTTGGCGAACCAATGATTGTTTCAGCCATCAATGGTCTTGGTACGGGCGATCTATTAGATCAGCTCCTCACCCACTTCCACCCCGACGTAGAAGACAATGTAGAAGACGAATTGCCAAGATTCGCCATCGTAGGACGCCCTAATGCAGGCAAATCCTCCATCATTAATGCATTCATTGGCGAAGAGCGCACCATCGTTACCGATATAGCAGGCACCACCCGCGATTCAATCTATACAAGGTTCAATAAGTTTGGACACGACTTCTACCTGGTAGATACGGCAGGAATTCGCAAAAAAGCAAAGGTTGTAGAGGATCTGGAATACTACTCGGTAGTACGTTCAATCCGCGCCATAGAGAACAGCGACGTTTGTATCCTGATGGTGGACGCTACCCGCGGAATAGAAAGCCAGGATTTGAACATCTTCTCACTAATCCAAAAGAACAAAAAAGGACTTGTTGTCTGCGTGAACAAATGGGACTTGATCGAAAACAAGGAAACAAACGATATAAAGAAAATCGAAAAGGCCATTCGCGAACGCCTGGCTCCATTCGTTGACTTCCCGATCATATTCACTTCAGCCATCACCAAACAACGCATTCTGAAGCTCGTAGAAAAGGCTGTAGAGGTATACGAAAACAAACAACGTAAAATAGCAACTGCAAAACTGAACGAATACCTTTTACCGGCAATTGAGAACTACCCTCCACCTGCCCTTAAAGGAAAATTCATCCGCATAAAATATGTGACTCAGCTGCCCAATACTCAGATTCCGACATTTGTTTTCTTTGCCAACTTACCACAGTACGTAAAAGAACCTTATCGTCGATTTTTGGAGAACAAAATCAGATCTAAATACGAATTTACAGGAACACCTATTCAGGTATTCATTCGTCAAAAGTAATTTTCAGAAACAGATCACCAACAACAAAGAAGGGCGTCAGATTGAATCTGACGCCCTTCTTTGTTATATAACAGAACTTAAAATATCGAATACACTAATTTCATATACATTGGCTCCGTAGATATAGTAGTGCCATTTTCTTTTACATTACCACTTCTAATCGTAACCCCACTAATAGTACTTTGAGGCTTCACAACCGACACAGTTCCCGAACTTGAATACCCAACGGACACAGGAATCAATTTCAGCGGAATCTGCTCCGGCACAACAGGTGCGGTCGGATTATTCTTTTTCGCAGTTACAAATTCGTTAGCCAACATAGCCGCCGCATCAAAAGTATAATAATATTTATAGGTATCAGTTGTGTCATTGTAAGAATATGACAACGAACCTAACAACGCTTTCGTGTCATAAGTGGTAGGAACTGAATTTGAGCTAAAAAACGTTTTCTCATAATCAGCACGTATCAACAACAAATTAGACGGTAATGGCATTTGAAATTCAGTAGTGCTATCCATCATTTCAGTAACATCCACCCGAATCAGAGCCTGTGATAAAAATTCTTTTCGCGAGCCTGTCAATGCCGGATTTTCAGCAATGCGATCGTAAATTCTTTTTGCAGGCAAATTAATGGTTGCATACATATTAGCCGGCGAGGATATATACTCCACGCTATCTCTATGTTTTACAAACTCATTTTGCTTAGGATGTTCAAACCTGTTCACCTGCCGTACTTCATTGTTCGATGAAAGATACATTGTCTTATTCACCGTCTCAACAACGTTGTTCAACGGATTTACATAGGTATAATGATAATGATAGCGAATATAAAGTCGTTCAACATACATCATCACAGCCGAACCGAAATCCGAAGTAATATACGCACCCTTCAAAACACTATGAAATGCACTATCATTAAGATACACAGACTCTTTCCCCATTTTTACAACAAACTGTTTTGACAGTGGTATACTAATATGAGTTGTATCACTACCCATCGATAGGTAGTCTTTCATTTTGAAGGTCTTCGTACCAAGCGTATCTTCATCACTTACAGTAGAATATAGATATGGATTAATACTGGAGTAATAGGGTACATTGTTCTGCATACCATTCAAATTCATATCATGCACCACAATCCGTATAGGAGCCTGCTCATCGCCCTGCCATTTCTTAAAGTTTAAAACCAGAAACGCAGAATCCATCACTGCTTGGGCTGGAAATTTATAATTGGGAGTATAAGCAAACTGAGTTAAGATATCAGCCTTTGTAGCACCGTATTTTGCGCTATGAAACTTACCCAAAAGGAATGAATCCGGATAGGAAATAATCGAATCAGTGATATTATAACCGGTAGCTAAATGAAAAGTATCCGCACCCACTGCAATAGCATCCGTCGAAGGCAGAACCCCTGAGCCATAATCAGTCAAGTCATCAACACAGGAAAATGTCAATAATGACATTAGAATCAGTAAAATGGAATGTTGAAATTTCATGTAAAATGAAAATAATAAGTAAGTAATGATTTTTACTCGCCGTGGTCAATCTCTATCAGCGACTAAATGCTATCGTAAAAGCCAACATATGCATCAGCATATTCTTCTCCTGCATATGGGAGGAATTTTATCCCCTTCTCTTCAACATATTTAGCAACCTCTGAATTCACCACAGGACTTGATTGAATAACGCCGTCAGAAAAATCAATCGCCAGCTTCGAAAGAGCCGCATAATCAACTTCTTTACCCTGAATTTTCGACACATCGCTTTTTTCCACACCTTCAATCATCAGTTTATCCGCAAAAGCTTTATTAAACGGTTTTTGAAAATCGTCGGCAAAAAGAGAGTAAACTACTTTCGAATTTTTGAAGAACGGATCGTCATTATAGGCTTTTTTGATGTACAATGGTGCAAGAGCAGTCATCCAGCCCTGACAATGTATCACATCCGGGGTCCATCGAAGTTTCTTTACAGTCTCCATCACACCGCGAATGAAAAATATAATACGCTCATCATTATCGTCGTATTCTACTCCATTATCATCAACTGTAGTATTTTTTCTTTGAAAAAAATCCTCATTATCAATAAAATAAACCTGCAATCGAGCTGATTGAATCGAGGCTACTTTGATAATAAGCGGGTGATCGGTATCGTCAATAATCAGATTCATACCCGACAAGCGAATCACTTCGTGTAGTTGATTTCTTCTCTCATTAATTGCACCAAACTTGGGCATAAAAGTGCGGGTTTCGCGACCGCGGTCCTGCACCGCCTGGGGTAAATACCGACCCATGTTCGCCAATTCGGATTCGGGTAAATACGGAAAAATCTCCTGAGAGATATACAATACTTTATTAACTTTTTTCATTCGACTATTTGGATCCGATGCTTGAAAAATAAATTCGGATTGCAAAGATATATAAAAAAAATCGGATATAAACAAGACCCTTATACTTAAACGTTAAGCAGACTTATCAAATAAATATGTAATACAAAAAGCACAAACATACTATTCAAACTAGAATCCGCATAATCAGCCATTTACATCACAATGCATTAAAAATGTGTAAATATTACGTATCAGCTATTTATAAAAGTTTAACCTTGAAGTCATCATATCGCTTTTTCATGTTAAAGTAGATGAAATTAAAAGCACAGGCTATGATTATATCACTAAAAATCAATTAATTCTCACACACCTATGGAATTAGTGCACAAAAAGCGAATGATTATACAGATAACTTTTAGTACTTTTGCACGCTCATTCGAAAAGTCAGATTTCCTTCGAATGAAACACTTAATTAAATAGCTTGTAATGAGAATTGTTCATTTAAAAAGCGAGTTGACTTCGATTATCAATTCACTTAAAGCTTCTAATAAAAAGATTGGTTTTGTACCAACCATGGGAGCGCTTCACGAAGGGCATAGATCATTGGTGGCAAAGTCTGTTGCCGAAAATGATGTGTGCGTTGTAAGCATTTTTGTAAACCCGACCCAATTCAACAATGCATCTGATCTGGAAAAATATCCGCGCACGCTTGAGCGCGATGCCAAAATGTTAGAGCTAGCTGGCTGTGAGATTATATTTGCGCCCGAAGCCACTGAAGTGTACGATCCGGCTGAAATCCAGACGCAATTTGATTTTGATTTTGGAGGTTTGGACAAAGTGATGGAGGGTAAATTCCGTCCGGGACATTTCAATGGTGTTGTGCAAATCGTCAGCAAATTATTTGATATCGTACAGCCCGACAAAGCCTATTTCGGAGAAAAAGATTTTCAGCAATTGGCCATTATTCACCGCATGGTAAAGTTGATGAACTACTCTGTCGAAATTATCGACTGCCCGATTGTTCGTGAAACCAGCGGACTGGCAATGAGCAGCCGCAACGAACGCTTAACTACCGAGCAACGCAAAAAAGCCACTGAAATTTCGAAAGTTCTCTTTGAAAGTCGTAACTTTGTGGCGCAATTCAGCCCTGCTGCCCTCACACGATGGGTGGTAGAAAGAATTAATTCGGTTGAAGGCCTCGAAGTAGAGTATTACGAAATTGTAAATTCCGAATCTTTACAAGCAGTTACCGAATGGGATGGCTCGTCAGTAGGCTGCATAGCCGTTTTTTGTGGCGAAGTACGTCTAATCGACAACATCAGATATTAAATATTACATTCTGAGTTATTTCTGAAATAAAATAGCCATTTTCTGAGAGATGGGAATGGCTGAAAAATAAAAAACATGCTAGTACACGTTGTAAAATCCAAGATTCACCGCGTAACAGTTACAGAAGCCAACCTGAACTATATTGGAAGCATTACCATTGATGAAGATCTGATGGATGCTGCCAACATTATTGCAAACGAAAAAGTTAGCATCGTAAACAATAATAATGGCGAGCGTTTTGAAACGTATGTAATTACCGGTGAGCGAGGTTCGGGTGTGATATGTTTGAACGGTGCAGCAGCACGCTTAGTTCAGCCCGGCGATGTAGTGATCATCATGGCCTATGCGATGATGGAAATGGAAGAAGCCCGCAAGTTTAAACCTGCTGTTGTTTTTCCTGATACTGCAACCAATAAAGTAATCGATTAATCATTTCTACAATAAACCGAAGTTTTTCTGCATGAAAGTCGTAATTATTAAATATAACGCTGGAAATATTCGTTCAGTGCTTTTCGCTTTGGAACGGATAGGTGTCAACGCTATTGTGACGGATGATCATGATGAAATACGCTCGGCCGACAAAGTCATTTTCCCGGGAGTAGGCGAAGCTTCTTCTGCCATGGCGTACCTCAAAGAACGCGGGCTGGACGAATTGGTAAAATCGCTCAAGCAACCCGTATTAGGCATTTGCCTGGGCATGCAATTGATGTGCGCTCATTCCGAAGAAAATGATACGGATTGTTTGGGAATCTTTCATCAGCAAGTGAAACTTTTCCCTGAAGCAGGCCTCAAAGTACCGCAAATTGGCTGGAATACAATTTCTGATCTTCAGTCCCCTTTGTTCGAAGGTGTGGATGAAAATGCTTATATGTATTTTGTGCATAGTTATTATGTAGAAAATTGTGTGAATGCCATTTCGAAAACTGATTACGTACAGCTGTACAGCTCATCTGTTCAGAAAGATAACTTCTATGCTGTGCAATTTCACCCTGAAAAATCGGGCGAAGCAGGTCAACGCATTCTGGAAAATTTCATCCATAGAATTTAATCCCTTTTTGATTTATTTCTATCCTTATTTAAATACGTATTCTTCGTAAAATGACCTTTGATATACAAAAAACAGATCAGAACAGTGAAGCCAGAGCTGGTGTAATTACAACTGATCATGGAGTTATAGAAACACCTATTTTCATGCCTGTTGGTACCGTAGCATCGGTAAAGGCAGTGCATTTGCGCGAACTTAAAGAGGATATCAAGGCTCAAATCATTTTAGGAAATACTTACCATTTGTATCTTCGCCCGGGAATTGACACACTGGAAAAAGCCGGTGGTCTGCATAAATTCAACGGATGGGATCGCCCTATCTTAACAGACAGTGGTGGCTTTCAGGTATTTTCATTGTCCGACAATCGTAAAATCAATGAAGAGGGGGCGGTGTTTCGCTCGCATATTGACGGCAGCAAGCATCTTTTTACTCCGGAGCGAGCGGTAGATATTCAGCGTTCTATCGGTGCGGATATTATCATGGCTTTTGACGAATGTACGCCTGGCACAGCAGATTATCAGTATGCCAAACGCTCAATGGAGCTGACGCACAGATGGCTGGATCGCGGACTGAAGCATTTTGATGCCACCGAGCCTAAATATGGATATTCTCAAACTTATTTCCCGATAGTACAAGGCTGTGTTTATCCTGATTTACGCCGTCAGTCAGCAGAATTTATTGCTTCACAAAACAGAGAAGGCAATGCCATTGGCGGACTTGCCGTAGGAGAACCCACCGAAAAGATGTACGAAATGATAGAGGTGGTGAATGAGATTTTACCGAAAGACAAGCCCCGTTATCTGATGGGAGTTGGAACGCCTCAGAACCTGCTGGAAGGCATAGAACGTGGAGTTGATATGTTCGACTGCGTAATGCCTACACGAAATGGCCGCAACGGCATGTTATTTACTTCTCAGGGAGTTATGAATATGCGTAACGAAAAATGGAAGAATGATTTCTCACCATTGGATGAGTTTGGTACATCATATGTTGACCATACTTATTCTAAAGCCTATTTGCGACACCTGTTTATCAGCAAAGAGCTTCTGGCGATGCAAATAGCATCGATACACAATCTCGCATTTTATTTATGGCTGGTAGGCGAAGCCCGTAAACACATTTTGGCGGGCGACTTTGCTCACTGGAAAAAAGGAATGGTGGAACAGTTAGGACGAAGATTATAAAATCACATACCACATGAAAGCAAAACTTGATTTCAGCAATATTGGGTTAAAGAAAATTGATATGTACATTATCAAGAAGTTTCTTGGTACCTACTTTTTTTCGATTGTTCTGATATTGAGTATTTCGGTGGTATTTGACCTGACGGAAAAACTTGATAAGTTTTACGACCACAATGCCCCCCTAAAGGCCATACTTTTTGACTACTATCTGAACTTTATCCCCTACTACATGAATATGTTCAGCCCGCTGTTCACATTCATTGCAGTTATTTTCTTCACCTCCAAAATGGCAGGTAATACCGAAATTATCGCCATTCTGGCCAGTGGGGTGAGCTTTAGGAGGATGATGTTGCCGTATTTTATTTCTGCGACAATTATTGCATCCATCTCATTTACTGTGGGCGGCTATATCATCCCTCCCGGCAACAAAAAACGGCTATCCTTTGAAAATCAATACGTTTCTTCTTTCAAAACTGACAATGCACGCAACGTGCAAATGGAAGTGGACAAAGGTGTGATCATGTATATTGAGCGTTTTGAAGTGGCAACAAATACCGGATATCATTTTTCGTTGGAAAAATTTGATGGCAAGAAATTGGTATCCCGGCTTACTGCTGAGTCGCTCACCTGGGATTCGGCCTACCACTGGAAGTTGTCGAACTATCTGCAACGCGATTTCAACGACATGCGAGAAACCACAAAACAAGGATTTAGCAAAGACACAACCATCAAAGTAAAGCCGGAGGAGTTCTTTATCACCACTCTGGAGTCGCCTCAAATGACAATCAAACAATTGAGCAATTATTTGAAGCGCCAAAAAGACAGAGGCGTGGGAAATATTCAGGGATTTGAAGATGAATATTATAAACGATTTTCAATGCCACTAGCTGCCTTTATTATGACGCTAATCGGTGTTTCGTTGTCATCGCGAAAAGTACGTGGAGGCATCGGGCTACATCTGGGGGTCGGACTTGCGTTGAGTTCGTTGTACATTCTGTTTTCAACCATGTCTACGTCTTTTGCAGTTAACGGCGCAATGTCTCCATTTGCAGCTGTTTGGCTGCCTAATGCAGTTTTTTTACTGATCGGTATATATCTCTACAATACAGCTCCGAAATAAATCACGGAAATGAAATGACACAAAAAAGGCTAACCCTGAACTTCTAAGGTTAGCCTTTTTTCACTATCGATTGCTATACTGCTTATCGTAATAGTTTTTATAGCCTCCATTGATGATGTTGTCCATCCATTCCTGATTGGCCAAATACCAATCAACCGTTTTTTCTAGACCTTCTTCAAATTGAAGCGAAGGTTTCCAACCGAGTTCTGTTTGCAATTTGGTGGAGTCGATCGCGTAGCGCAAGTCGTGACCAGCACGGTCTGTTACAAAAGTGATCAGTTTTTCTGATTCTCCTTCTTCACGTCCCAGTTTGCGATCCATAATTTTGCACAGCAAGCGAATCAGATCAATATTTTTCCACTCATTATTTCCACCGATATTGTAAGTTTCACCATTTTTGCCTGTATGGAAAATGGTGTCGATAGCACGGGCATGATCGTTTACAAACAACCAATCACGCACATTTTCGCCTTTACCATAGATGGGAATTGGACGATTGTTTTTGATATTATTGATGGAAAGTGGTATCAGTTTCTCAGGAAAATGATTTGCTCCATAATTGTTTGAGCAGTTCGAAATCACTACCGGCAGACCATAAGTATCATGATATGCTCTTACAAAATGATCGGAAGATGCTTTACTGGCCGAGTAGGGTGAGTGTGGATCGTACTTAGTTTTTTCGGTAAAAAAAGTGCCATCGAACTCTAACGCGCCATATACTTCGTCGGTAGAAACATGATAGAAACGTTTTCCTTCAAAATTTCCCTTCCATGATTCTTTGGCGGTATTGATCAGATTGCAAGTGCCAAATACATTGGTACGGATAAATGCAAACGGATCGGTGATAGAACGGTCGACATGAGATTCGGCGGCAAGATGTATCACACCATCGAAATTGTAAGTTTTGAACAGCTCTTGGATAAATTGTTCATTAGTAATATCGCCTTTTACAAACTTGTAATTGGGTGAGCTTGCAATGTCCTTCAAATTTTCCAGATTTCCTGCATAGGTTAGCGCGTCGAGATTAACGATAAGATATTCAGGATACTTAGTTACGAACAAACGAACCACATGAGAGCCAATAAATCCGGCCCCACCGGTAATCAATAAAGTCTTTTTCATTTTATGATACTGATTTCTTTAACATTAATGCAAAGATACAAGGTTTTGCTGGGTTTGACAACTTGTTGAAAACTTTTGAACGAAAAAAAACATACCTACAAAACCTTTAGTCTACTTTTGCAGTGTGGAAAATATCAGTAAACATATCGAAAAACTTTTGGCGCAGCACGATTATGTCGTTGTGCCGGATTTGGGAGGCTTTGTAGTGCAACATGAATCAGCGCAGATTTTGCCTGACATGATCATTCCTCCTTTATCAACAATCGCATTCAACCCATTGATGTTGCATGCTGATGGTTTATTGACGATTGAAGTATCACGTTCGGAGCAAATCAGCTATCGAAATGCAGCGGATTTTATTCGAAAAGAAGTTGAAAAAATCAAATCTGAATTGCAGTCGAAGAAAAAGATAGAGTTGGGGAATCTGGGACATTTATATATGGCTTCAGAAAATACGCTGCTGTTTGCACCTTCTGAACGCGTAGAGTTCTTGCCCGGTAATTTCCAGATGACTGATTTGTATATACATTCACGTCATCATACTGCCGATACAGCTTCTACCACCGGCAAATCATTGCGAATTGAGGTACCCACTTCCCGTATCTATAAATACGGAGCCGTTGCTATGGTGGCCCTGGGACTGTTTTTCTCTTCAACAAAAGTAAACGACACGAAACTGAATAATTCTGCCAGCCTTGCTCCCACTTTGTTTAAGGTTCAAAACATGCAGGCACCAGTGGCTCGACCAGTGAAGGATAGCTCCACTGTAAAGCCAGTTTCAGACTCATCTAATCTGCAAGCGGAGAAAACCATCGACAAAACTGTAGCTCAACCTATGTACTCGGCTAAACAAAAGTCTGCTGCCAAATATTACGTAGTGGTAGCAAGTTTGACTACCGAAGAAGCCGCTCATCAAGTATGCGATGATTTGAAAAAGGAATTCCCCTCTACTTGTGTAGTTGCTTCGCACAAAGTATACCGCTCGGCTGTAAAATCGTTTTCGGAGCAGGCTGAAGCATTGAAATATATGCAAAAACTACGTAATACCGACTACAGATTTGCTGAAGCCTGGGTGGTAAGTAAATAATCATCCCTGAGTTCTCCGAAACTGAAAAGTAGACGTTCATATATAGTTTAACACTCAAAGACATAGAAAACTTTCAATAAGCACTGCTTGTCAGTGCTTATTTCAAATAAAAGTGTTATCTTTGCGACCGCTTTTCGAGTAAAAGCATTAGGTATAATCATTTAAACGTAAAGAAAAAATGCCAACTAAAATCAGATTGCAACGTCACGGTCGCAAAGGGTATGCTTATTACCACATTGTAATTGCTGACAGTCGCGCACCACGTGATGGTAAATTCATCGAACGTATCGGTTCGTACAATCCAAACACAAACCCTGCTACAATCGATCTTAAATTCGAACGTGCATTGTATTGGATGCAAACAGGTGCTCAGCCAACTGACACCACTCGTAACATTCTTTCTGCTGAAGGTGTTTTGATGAAAAAACACTTATTAGAAGGGGTTAAAAAAGGAGCATTCGATGCTGCTGAAGCTGACAAACGTTTCGACGCATGGAAAGCCTCTAAAGAAGCTAAAGTTGTAAAAACAAAAGAACAACTGGCTGCTGAAAAACAAGCAAACGCTAAAGCTCGCCTTGCTGCTGAAATAGAAGTGAACAAAGCTAAAGCTGCTGAATTGGCAAAGAAAAAAGCTGAAGCTGCTGCCGCTGCTGCAGAAGCCGCTGCCGAAGTGGTAGCTGAAGAAGCTCCTGCTGCCGAAGAAGCTGCTGCTGAATAATTTTTCAGGCTCAGGAAATAAATAAAAACCCGAAAGAAATTTCGGGTTTTTATTTTTATATACGGTCACATTTATTTGGGATGTGATACAATTTTTTTTCTCCTTTCACGTTTATTAATTCTGATACAAGTGATAAAATTATGGACAAAATAGTCAATATAGCCCTTCAGGTTTTACCTAGCTCTAAAACGGTACATCCCTACGACATTGTCGACAAAGCCATCGAAGTGATTGCTGCTTCTGGCTTAAAATACAAAGTTACTCCTTTCGAAACAGTGATGGAGGGAACTTACGACCGCATCATGGAAGTGGTGAAAGTTGCCCAGGAAGCCTGCTATAGCGCCGGTGCCGATAGCGTAATGACCTACGTGAAAATTCAAACATCCAAATCGGATGTAAGTATTGAGGATAAGATTGGGAAATACGAGTAATTGTGGTTAAACGAATTACAAACATAATCCAATCGAATAGCCAGATCATGAAAAATATGACTTGGCTGACCGTTTTACAATTTGCTAATTATTTGGTGCCACTTTTGATTATTCCATATGTGGTTCGAAAACTCGGTGTAGAAGTATTCGGAAGTGTTTCTTATACTCAAAATATCATATCATATCTGACTATTATTGTGAATTTTGGGTTTGAGTATTCAGCAACTCAAGAAATTGCACTTAATAAAGGAAATCAACAGGCGTTATGCCAAGTTTTTTGGAGTGTTATACGTTTTAAGTCTTTTTTATTACTTCTTTCATTTGTAGTTCTTATCTTTTTGGGTGTTTTTTTTGACAAAGTATCAGGAGATAAGATGCTTTATTTATATGGTTCATTAATCAATATCGGTGTTGTCCTTTTTCCCACATGGTTTTTTCAAGGAATTGAAACTATGTCTAAAATGACAATTTTTAATTTTCTGATAAAAATCATCGGAGCAGTCTTTACTATATTACTTATAAATAATGCAGCAGATTATAGACTATATATTCTGATACCATCATTAGCTTATATTGTAATCGGAGTATTTGCCTTTGCGTACATTATTCGAAAATATAATCTTTATCCACTTGTAAAGGAAAATCTGATATGTTCATCTGTTGTAAGAAAAGGTTTTCCCATTTTTTTAAACAACATATTTGCCACTCTTTATACAATTGCAGGTATGACCATACTTGGATTATATATTTCGGATCATCAGCTGGGTATATATTCAGGAGCCAATAAAATTATTGTAGCGTTTATTATGTTTACAAGTATACCAATTAGTATATCTTTGTTCCCTGCAATGAGTAGGAAATTTGAGACATCATTAAATGATGGTATTCAGTTCTTTAAGAAAACACTTTTCGGTGTTGGAATATTTGGAATCATATGTAGCTTATCGATATATATAACTGCACCTTTGTTGGTGAAATTGATTTTGGGAAATAATTTTGAAGAGTCGGTCTCTCTCTTGAAATTGTTTTCTCCTTTACCCTTTCTGGTAATTGTTGCTAGCATGTTTACAGTTCAAGGTATGTATGGATTGCAACTTCAAAAATATGCACCATATGTTGGCGCTACCATTGGCTTGTTCAGTATCTTATTAAACTTTTACCTGATACCTAGAATTGGCATTTATGGTGCAGCTTGGAGTTATATATGCTCAGAGATGTTAGAGATATTGATAGTTCTACTAATATTGTACAAAAAGCTGAATTTATGACGGTATTGATAATTGTTATAGCTTTAGA
>JBJOOU010000132.1:0-5249 GCA_046051105.1 Bacteroidota bacterium | reverse complement strand
AGAGATCCTTGTGTGTATTATGACCCTACCCGTTCGAGCTATGTCATGTTGGTTACATCAATTAAAGATGGGAAAGGAGTAATTATCCGTTATACATCACCTGACTTAATAAACTGGACATTGATAGCACCACTTACAGATTTTGACTCGGATGCTCAAATTCTGGAATGCCCGGATATTTTCAAAATGGGAAACAAATGGTATTTGGTATTTTCACGAATCAACAGAGATGTGCACCGTAAAACCTTCTATCGTGTTGCTGATAGTCCCGACGGACCATGGAAACGCTGTGAAGATGCCACAAGTCACCACGAGACTTTTGATGGATTGTATTTGTATGCTGCCAAAACGGCATCAAATGGGACTACACGGTATATTTCCGGTTGGTGTTCTACTGGCCAGGAAGTGAACAGTAATAATGAACTTGACTGGGCTGGGACTTTAGTAACACATAAGCTTGTACAACAATCCAATGGTCGTTTATATCCTACAATTCCAGATGCAGTTGATAAGAAATTCAGCAAACCGGTTAGTTCTGCTAAAATTAAATCAAGCGGAAACGCTATTGGTACTGATGGAAACTACAACATTACTTCTATATCTGGAAGAAGCTATGCTATGTTTAACAGGAATACAACTCCTGTCAAAATTTCAATGAAAATTGATGCAAGCCAATCCAATAGTTTTGGATTTTCATTTGGAGCTGGTGGCAACATGTCTGAGATTTACTCCGTCGCATTCGATTTGACATCATCAAATAATTACACAACACCCGCTCTGTTTCTATTCAAAGAAACCAGCTACGTTACCGGATCATATCGAAATGAGTTGAATTTTACTCCATTAATAGTTCCTGATGATAAAATATTTAATGTGAAAATAATTATTGAAAAGTCCATTTGTATTCTGTATCTCAATGACAATATAGCATTTACAAATCGAATTTACAAGATGGATCAAAACCCATGGACGATTTTTGCGGACAAGGGTACAATAAAAATTTCTGATTTATCAATCAACAAAATACCTTAAAACAACTACAGCTATTTTCAACAATACTTTAAAAAATCAATCTTATGAAAAAGACAATTTTACTCGCAGTATTTTGTGTTGCATTCTTTACTTTGAATGCACAAACAATGGTTATTAGTAACGGAGAAGACACCGGTATTAACTGGTGGCAGGCAGGTTCTACAAATGTTGAATATGTGGATTGGCATCCTAAAGACGGAAATCCTTCTGCAAAAGCAATGACTATCTGGATAAGCACCAACAGTGATGCATGGTCTGGAGGTGGTATTAGTGGATTAAACATAAATGTGAACGTATACAAATCGATCTCAGTACTGGTTTACAAAAATGTAACAGGCACGGTACGTTTGGAGTTACAGGATGGAACAAAAAATTATTTCGTTTCAGCGAATTATACTACGCCGGGAGCCTGGCAAAAGCTGACTTATACAATACCGACAGAAATGGGAAATATCAAAACACTTCTTATTGCTCCTTTTATTGATTATAATTTATCGACAATTGTAGGAGAACAAAGTCGTTGTTTCTGGGATGATGTTGTTGCTTCCGGTTCAACAACTGGAGTATCAAATACTACGTCAAACAAAGAAATTGTAAAAACAGAAATCTATTCAATAACAGGAAAGCTATTGGAAACATTTAATGGAAGTCATAAAATGGATTATTTGTCGATGTTGAAAGGGATGTATATTCTCAGAGAGGTTGATACAGAAGGGAATATTACCTGCTCGAAAATACATATAAAATAAATATATAATTCAATCTGTTTTGTTCTGGCTGTATATTGAGCTTGAACAAAACAGATTTTAAACGTCTATAAAGAATCTATGTGTTAATGCGCGCTTCTCTTTTGTCTCAAAATTGCACGAAAATGCAACAATTTTGATAGCGATTCAATGCCTGTTCCTCTATTTTTGTGACACATTCAGTTAGCTCAAATTCAAATACAAATATGAAAAAAATAGTTTATTTCCTCCTGACAGGATTTCTCCTGATGAGTTTCAGTTGCAGCTCGCAGAACAACAACACCTCATCCGACAGTAAAGTAATTACATACCAAATCGCGACTTCGTTTATCCTGCTTCCGATAGAAGAAAAAGCTCCTGAGGTTCAGGTCAATGTTCAGGTAGCTTCTCAAAAGTTTAACGAGACATATAATGTTCGGTTGGCACATGATAAAGCCGACTATTGGATGCCGTTAAAGGTATCCAGGTTTAACGGGAAAGAACTCAAGCTAACTTTTAGTAACTACAAAGGCTCTGAGTCAGGGATTGATCAAATTAAAGAATCGGACACTTACGATTTCAGTTATGACGAAAAATATAGACCAGAGTTCCATTTTACCCCCGAATATGGGTGGATGAACGACCCGAACGGAATGGTTTACCTGGATGGTGAATATCATCTGTTTTATCAATACAATCCTTACGGAACAATGTGGGGCAATATGCATTGGGGGCATGCTGTAAGTACCGATTTGGTATCGTGGACATATCTGCCGACAGCCATTTCACCTGATAGTTTGGGTGCGATTTTTTCAGGAAGTGCCGTTATTGATGTAAACAATACAGCCGGTTTTGGAAAGAATGCCATGGTAGCAATTTATACCAGTGCTGGTGCAGTGCAGGCACAAAGTATTGCATACAGTACTGACAGGGGACGTACATTTACTAAATACGAACATAATCCGGTACTGCCTAATCCGGGAATTACCGATTTTCGTGACCCCAAAGTGTCGTGGAACGAAGTAAGTAAACAATGGATTATGACTCTGGCTACCAAACAAACCATCACTTTTTTGGGCTCTCCTAACCTGAAAGACTGGACTAAACTCAGCGAGTTCGGCGAAGGAATAGGTGCGCATGGTGGCGTGTGGGAATGTCCTGACTTGTTCCCGTTGACTTATCAGGGAAAAACAAAGTGGGTGTTGTTGGTTAGTATTAATCCGGGAGGGCCAAATGGTGGATCTGCCACTCAGTATTTTATTGGTAACTTTGATGGAAAACGGTTTACCGCTGATCCACTTCCTTATCCGCTGTGGATTGATTATGGACGCGACAATTATGCAGGTGTTACCTGGAGTAATATCCCCAAAGCGGACGGGCGCCGGATTTTCCTGGGTTGGATGAGTAACTGGGATTATGCTAATCAGGCACCAAGTCATATTTTCCGTAGCGCCAATACATTGCCTCGTGAGTTGAAATTACTCAATAATGGTGAACATCTTGTTTTAAGTAGTATGCCTGTAAAGGAGGTCTATACGTTGCGCAATGAAACTAAGACAATTGAAAATCAAGTTACTGAAAAAGAGTCTATTGATTTTGACTTATTGCCTCTAAATAAAGGAACCTTTGAAATTGAAATGAGTTTGAAGCCTGGCGTTGCCAGCAATTTTGGATTTGCCTTGAAAAACTCCAAAGAAGAAACATTGAATTTCAGCTTTGATCTCAAATACAAGCAACTGAGCATTGACAGGACGAAAAGCGGTCAGGTTGATTTCAATAAAGCATTTGCAGGAGGAATGACTGCTCCGATTATAAAAAAAGGAAATTATAAAGTTCGTATATTGGTGGACAAAGCATCGGTGGAGCTTTTTGTAAATGATGGCGAAACAGTTATGACCACCACAGTTTTCCCGTCGGAGCCTTACAGTAAAATGGCACTTTTCGCGGCTGACGGAGCCTTGAATGCCAGCGACATTAAAATATACAACATTAAATAATTCAATACAATGACAAATAACAGGTATTTATACTGGATCACTTTTATTGCCATCAATGGTGGCTTACTTTTCGGGCTGAATATGGCAGGAATTGCCGGAGCCAATGATATGATTAAAACACAGTTTTCTCTCACCGGAAGTGGTTTGGGAACCGTGGCATCATTGCTAACGATTGGTTGTTTGGTTAGCGCTTTATTTACTGGCAATTTCACGGAGAAATATGGCCGCAAAAATGTAATGATTGCCACGGCTGTGCTTTATGTCATATCTGCACTGGGTTGTGCATTTGCAACTTCGGCCATTATGCTGACTTTGTTTCGAATCCTTTCTGGTTTGGCGGTTGGTGGAACTTCGGTGGTAGGCCCCATGTATATTTCTGAGATTTCGCCGGCTAAAAGCCGTGGGCGGTTGGTTTCGTTCAATCAATTTGCCATTACAATTGGTATTGTGCTGGCGTATATTTTTGATTATTTCCTGATGGATGCCGGTGCTGATGCGTGGCGGTACATGTTGGTTGTTCCAGCCATCTTCGGATTTATTTACCTGATTTTATTGCTGACATCATTTCCCGAAAGTCCTCGCTGGTTACTTGCACATGACAGAAAAGAAGAATCAAAAGCAGTGCTGAATAAAATTGGAGGTGAGACGTTGATCGCCGAAGAATTACCCGAAATGGAAAAGATGCTTAATGCTGAAAAATCGAAAGAGAAAGTCTCGTTTGGTGAGTTATTTAGGGGTAAGACAGGTAAGATTGTGCTTATTGGTACTTTGATCGCTGCTCTTCAGCAAATTACCGGCATCAATGCTGTAATTATGTTTTCTCCTACTATTTTTCAGGCAGCAGGTTCTGCTTCAGGAGCCTCGATGATGCAAGCCATGGTTGTTGGTTTTGTCAACTTTTTGATGACGATTGTTGCATTATGGCTCGTTGATAAAAAAGGTCGTAAAACCTTATTGCTATGGGGTGCTGTGGGCATGATTATTTCGTTGGCCTATCTGAGTCTTGAATTCTCGAAACCGCTTCAGAATGGAGCCGGAGTGCTTATAGCTTTATTGCTGTATATCTCTTTCTTTGCAGCATCATTTGCTCCGGTTATGTGGGTAATTATTTCAGAGATTTATCCAAACCGCATCAAAGGGATTGCCATGTCATTCTCTACGGCTATTAGTTGGTTGTGTACTTTTTTGACTGTTTATTTTGCACCGGTCATTCAGGCTACATTGGGATTAAACTATTTGTTCGTGATATTTGGTATCTTCAGTATTGTGGCATTCGTATTTGTGAAATTCTGGATTCCTGAAACCAAAGGAAAATCGCTTGAACAGATAGAGAAAGAGTTAGGACTATAATAAAGCCCTAAAGGGGGACTAATATTAGTATTGATTATTACAACATGACATTTAATATATTATGAAAAGAGAAATGAGCATACAAGATAATGATAACTTCAGCTCCCCATTAGGGGCTGGGGGTACTATTGTAGGTATTGGAGAG
>JBJOOU010000131.1:0-2987 GCA_046051105.1 Bacteroidota bacterium | reverse complement strand
CCAACACCAACGATATCGGTGAATACAGGATGCTAAATGCAATGGCATTAAGATGAAAAACAGCCGTAGTGCCACCCAGTGCCTGTGCCAACGCATCGCTTTGCAAAAAGTAGCCAAACACCGCAAACAACAGCAAAGTGGATGGCATCGATATTAAAAAATTGATCAGCGTATGTTTGTGTTTGTAGTGACCTACTTCGTGTGCCAGAACAGCTACAATTTCTTCGGTGGTCATTTTGTCCATCAGCGTATCGTACAGCACGATGCGTTTCTTTGCCCCCAGTCCGCTAAAGTAAGCATTGGCTTTTGTCGAACGTTTCGAACCATCAATCACGAAGATATTGTCCAGTTTGAAACCGGATTTTTCGGCAAATTTTTCAATCTCGGTGCGCAATTCGCCTTCGGGCAATGGGGTTTGTTTATTGAAAATGGGCACAATGATATTAGAATAAAACATGGTCATAAACAGGCTGAACGCCGTGATGACTGCCCAGGCCAGCAACCAAAAATAAGTCGGTGTAAGCGTGTAAATCCATACAATGAGCGACAGCAAGCCTCCTCCGAGCACGATCATCATACCGTAACCCTTTAGTTTATCGAGGATAAACAGCTTTGGGGTAATTTTATTGAAGCCAAATCGTTCTTCAATCACAAAAGTGTCGTACCATTCGAAGGGAATAGAAATAATATCGTTGGCAATAAAGATGATTCCAAAGAAAGCTACGGGCGTCCACACGGGATGTTGCACGTATTGCTGCAACAATCCATCCACCCACGCAAATCCACCACTCACAAACATCACCAACATCACCACGAAGCTAAAACTGCTTGTAAGTATCCCAAAGCGGGAGTTGGTGCGGAAATATTGTTGCTGACTGGCATATTTTTCGGGATCGTAAATACCACTGAGTAAAGCAGGAAGCGGTTTTCCTGCTTCTTTTATATTGAGAAAAGCCAAATAACGTTCGAGAGCAAAGTCTGCGATCAGAATAAGAAGAATAATAACGAAAAGCGTTTGCGCCATAGGTCTTTATTAGAAATTTATATGTAGAAATGCGAGCGCAAATATAGCTATTTTAGGCGGTTGCACGGCATGCTAAGCTCAAAAGAAGCTGGAAATCCTATTCAGCACAGCTTTTACACCTTACATCTTGTCCAACATTGGGGATTTCATAGTTATTCACTGACCTTACCGACCCACTGACGAAGCAGAGTAATCCTCTGACGAAACAGACCTGTTAAATACCGAAGTAATGTAGTCCTCTGACGGAGTTGATCTGTTAACTGACGAAACCGACAGGTTAACTGATCAGAGCATTTCCAGAATTTTACCCACCTTTTCTTCCATAGGCCATTCTGCCGAAATCCATTGAATGGAAAATCCGCGTCGTTCCATCCCTCTGAACCAGGTCATTTGGCGCTTTGCAAACTGATGGATGGCAATTTCTAACTGCGAAAACATTTCCTGATGGGAGATTTGTTGGGTAAGATATTGAGTCACAAATTTGTATTCCAATCCGTAGTAAATCAAATCATCAGCAGCCACACCGCTATTCAACAAGCCTTGCACTTCATCGAGCATACCCTGTTTCAGGCGTTCCTTCAAGCGTTTGGTGATTTTCTGGCGGCGCAATTCACGGTCGATATCCACACCAACTATCAGACTGTTGATGGGTTGAAATTCCTGATACTCCGGTTCCTGCCGACTGCAATAGTCTGCAATTTCAATAGCGCGAATTGCCCGTTTTGCCGAATCCAAATCGGTGATATTGTGAGTGGGACCGTATTGAACAAGGATTTCAGCGAGCTCATCCATGCTTTTTCCGGCTAATCGTTCCCGCAATTCTTTATTTTCGGGCACTTTGGGTAGTTTATATCCTTTCAGTACCGATTCGATATACATGCCCGTTCCACCACAAAGCACGGGCAACTTACCTTTTGATTTGACATCTGAATAAGCCTTGTGAAAATCATGTTGATACTCAAAAACATTGTACTTTTCGCCCGCTTCGCAAATATCAATCAGATGATACGGAATGTCCTTTCCCTCTACAGTATAATCAGCCAAATCTTTCCCGGTGCCAATATCCATGCCCTTATACACCTGACGGGAATCAGCACTGATTATTTCAGTGTCCAACTGATGCGCCAACTGGCAAGCCAAAGAAGTTTTTCCGCTGGCCGTTGGTCCAAGGATAGTAATCAATTCCACCCCCATGCCCCCTAAAGAGGGATTGGGATTAGTATTTTCAGTTGAAGTCATGTATCTAACTTGATTATCGGACAATTTTCATTGATGGATTAAAGATAATTTCGATGTCCAAAAATGGAGCTACCCACCCTTACCATGGTACTGCCTTCTTCTATCGCCAATAAATGGTCGTCGCTCATGCCCATCGATATTTCGCAAAAGGATTCCTCTGAAGCAAAATAGTCAGCTTTTACTTCATCAAACAAGCTTTTCAGGCTGCGAAATTCGGCTCTCACCTGATTTTGGTTGTCAGTAAAGGTAGCCATACCCATTAGTCCGCACAGGCGGATGTTTTCCATATTTTTCCAGTCACCAGAGCTTAATACTTCCCGCAATTCATCGGCAGAGAAACCAAACTTGGTATCTTCCTGCGCGATATGTACCTGGAGTAGACAATTGATTACCTTTCCTGCTTTTGCAGCTTGTTTGTTGATTTCCTGAAGCAACTTGTAGGAATCTACGCCATGAATCAGCGAAACAAAAGGTACAAGATACTTAATTTTATTAGTTTGGAGGTGACCAATAAAGTGCCAAACAATATCTTTTGGCAGCGAGTCATATTTTTCACATAACTCCTGAACTTTACTTTCCCCAAAAATGCGTTCGCCAGCTTCATAGGCTTCAATAATTGATTCGTTGGGATGAAATTTCGACACACACACCAATTGCACATGTGCAGGTATGTGTTGTCGGATAGATTGTATATTCGATTGAATCGACATGATTCTAATTTATA
>JBJOOU010000130.1:0-16886 GCA_046051105.1 Bacteroidota bacterium | reverse complement strand
ATTGAGCCATTTGGTTGCATAAAACAAAGTCCGTGCACCCACCACAACATCAGTTTTCTGATTATACAACTCAGTTCCATTGAAATAAAGTGCTTTATTATCCGAATCTGCTCCTCCCCTGCTATGCGTATATACACCATAACCATTGATGCTAAACTTTTTATTCAGGTTCAATAGAAAATGTTCTACCGCTGTGATGGAATATGCATTCGTATATTTTCCATCCGCATCCGGCGCACCATAAGTGGCCCAGGTCCAGGTATTCCCATTATCACCTCCGTTAGCTATTCCGGCTCCGTACCGAACCGAGAGTTGATTAAAAGAATCTGGCATCCTCGTTTTTATAGGACTGTTGAGCTTTACGCCAGCCACCCAACCATAATCGGCCGCATATGCTACAGATGCATTTTTCGAACTGGCTGCCACATGATGAAACTCACCTAAAAATTTCAAAACACTTCCATCCTGAAAATCGATGCTGTGCTCACCTACCAATACTTTTCGCTGACGAATGGCCGGATTGGTAGCTCCTGCAACCGTTACTTTGTAGTTGTATGGATATACTCCGCTCGAATCGGACGAAGAAGGTATATAAACGGCGATTTCAGTGTTTTTATAACTAAACCCGGCCCCTTGTGCCGAATGATCGTCAAAGTAGAAATAATCGCAGATATGAATGTCGTCGTAGCGGCGGAATCGTACGCCTGTCCATGCCGACCAGCGACTACCCAAAATGTTTCGGGCTTCGATATAGGTTTCGGGTAAAATGAAAGTCAATCCTTCGGGCGAGCGGGTACTTACATTGCCCATAAACTGGCCATTGGCCGAATACATCCCCAACCGTACCTGAAAAGTGACATTGGTAGAATCCTTTCCATTTAGTTTGGGTGTGAAATGAATGGCAGGCAATAGGTCCATATAGTCGTTTTGCTCCATACGACCGGCCAACGATCCTTGTCCTGAGAGATTGAGCGGTTTCCATTGCTCTCCTTCACCATTGGGCGACAAACCGATGCCAATGCGTCCTGTAGTTCCCAGCGAGAAATTTGAGTTTGTAATCACTACCTGTGCCTTACTTTGGCTCAGAAGTACAAACATCAATGCGAATATATAAAGTGTGTTTTTCATGGGTATAATTTAGTATAGTGAACGTTTGGTATTTCCGGCCAAAGTTTAAACGATTAAACATTGGCCGATAAAAATAGATAAAGCTGATTAATCAAGTTTTTCAGATTTTTCGCGGTAACCTCTGATGCCAAAATAGGCAATCACGGCAAAACAAACCATGGGTACAACTACTGCATTACCAATGCCGAAATGAACAGATACAAGTCCCATAATAGGAGTTATCAACGCACCACCAATAATGGCCATTACCAACACCGAAGCTGCCAATTTGGTATGCTCGCCTAATCCACGAATACCCAATGAGAAAATAGTTGGATACATGATGGACATAAAGAAACTGGTAGCTACCAATGCCCACAAACCAATTGTTCCGGGGAAAACCAAGGCCACTGCAGTAAGTGCAATGTTGATGGCTGCATACACCCATAACAGATTGTGGTCTTTTACTTTTTTGAGCAACATAGTGCCAATAAAACGACCAGCCGTGAATGTTACCAACGAAATAGTCAGGAAGTTGGCAGCAGTTTTTTCAGGAGTTCCGGGAATAGTACCTTGTATGTATCGAATCAGATAGCTCCAGATACACACCTGAGCACCAATGTAAAAGAACTGAGCTAACACGGCTTGTTTGAAATGACGTTTTCCCCAAATATACTTCAATGTATCAACGGCCGATGATTTTCCATGTGTTTCTTCGTCTTTCACTACCGGGAATTTGGTCAGCAAAAACACCATGGCAATCAATACAATAGCCAAACCAATAACCATATACGGCATTTGTACTGTATGAGCTTCCGCAGTGTAATATGAATGAACTGCCTCAGGAGTCATTTTAGCCAATTGCTCTTTGGTATATTCCACACCTGTCAGGATAAAATGCTGACCGATAAGAATACCTGTTATACAACCAATTGGATTAAATGCTTGTGCCAAATTCAATCGAAAACTGGCTGTTTGAGGATCACCAAGGGCAGATACGTAAGGATTTCCGGCTGTTTCCAGGAATGTAAGTCCCGACGCAATTACGAACAATGCAAATAGAAAGAAAGGATAAGATGCCATTTCAGCGGCAGGATAAAACAAAAATGCTCCAGCAGCAAAAAGTAATAATCCCACAACGATACCTCGTTTGTAATCATACTTGCGCATCACCAACGATGCCGGAATAGCAAAAAGGAAATAGCCCAAATAGAAAGCCGACTGTACCAAACCCGATTGGAAATCGGTCAACTTAAAGGATTTTTTGAACTGAGTAATCAAAATATCATTGATACTGCTTCCCATTCCCCACAAGAAGAACAGACATACGATTAATACCAATGGTAATACAAAGCTTTGCGCTTTACCGGTTGATGTTGAAGCCATTTTAGAAATGCTTCCGCTTGATTCTAAATTATGTGTTTGCATGATAGAAAATTTAAAGGTTATTTTTTTATTAACTGATCGTAATTGATTGTTGTTTTTCTGATATAAAGTCTTCTAATTGTAATAATTCATACGGAGGGCAAGCGCCTTCTTTTGATGCTACAAATGCGCCCAGTGCAGTAGCATGCAACATTGCATTTTCAATATCTACACCCTGAATTTTCAGAGCCAGAAAGGCAGCCAGAAAAGAATCACCGCTACCTACTGTATCTTTCACGGTTACCTCAAAGGCAGGGAAGAAATGTGCATTTTTCCCGTCGTAATAGGTAGCGCCTTCGCTTCCACGGGTGACGATGATTTCAGCAATGTCAAATTTTTCACGAATAAATTGCACCGCACGTGCTTCGTCCTCTATATCAAAACCAAACCAGGAAATGATCAGCTCCAATTCAGCCTGATTCAGTTTCATCAGATTGCATTTATACATCAGATATTCAATTACATCATGATCATAAAAGGGAGGACGTAAATTTACATCAAATACTTTGTATTTCGCTTTTTCAATCAAATTGTAAAGCGTATCGCGCGAAACAGAATGGCGGGTTACCAAACTACCAAACACAAAAGCATCGGCTTCGGTCACCAACGTATCGTCGGCTTCGGTGCTTTGGATGTTATCCCACGCTACATCTTCCAGAATTTTGTAACTCATTTCGTTGTTTTCCTGCACGGTAGCTTCTACCATACCAGTTTTAAAGATGCTGTCCTGGCCGCAATTTTCGGTTGGGATATTCCAGCCTACAAGTAATGAGAGCAGTTTTTCGCCCAGTTCGTCAGTACCTACGCGACTGATCATCCGACTGTTGATTCCAAATTTGCTCAGGTGATAAGCCACATTCATGGGTGCCCCTCCGGGTTTGGTATGCGTGGGAAAAACGTCCCACAGTACTTCACCGTAACAAACTACTGCTTTTTTGATTGATTCATTTGAGTTCATGATTTTAAATTTAAAGGAAGTTATATATGAATTGATTAATCGTTTAAATAATTGAAGGTAATTATCCCAAAGAGATGCTTAATCGTTTAAACTTTTGGGTAAAATTTTTATTTGGAAGATTGTAGAATAACCAGATTAGCATCCAGTTTTATTTGTTCCAGATGATCTTTGTCATCGATGGTCTTGAGGAGCAACTTTACTGCGTTCTCGCCCAATTCTGTCAGGGGCTGATTGACGTAAGATACAGTTGTGTAAAAGAGTTCAAAGGCATCCGTTTTGTCAAATCCGACCACTGCCAACTCATCCGGCACTTTAACCCCCAGTTTATTCAAATGCTTTAAGCCGGATATAGTCAAGAGGTTGGAAGTAAAAAAGAGTGCGTCAACCGGATTTTCATTGTTTATAAACCGATCAATCGATGCTGCCACATCTTCGTCGATATGATCGATTCTGATTTCACCTACCAGCGACCGATCTTCCATCCCGTCCAATGCTCCCTGCAAGCGGTTTTGCAAATGTTCCAGTTCGGTTTGATAACTCACCACTCCTATCCGGCTATGACCATGATCTTTTAAATGCTGGATAGCAATGGCCGAAGCAGCAGCGTTATCAAGCGCTACCACATTTGTTTGGTATTGGGAAAAATAACGGTCGAGCAATACGAATGGCACCTGGTGTTTCTGAAGCATTTCAATCTGATCTTCGGTATGCTCAGGAAGCAGTAAGATTAATCCATCCAACTGACGGTTTAAAAATAACTGTATCAGGCTGCGGGTTTTATCGGCATTTTCATCAGAGCTACCAATGATAACGGTGTATCCGTGACGATTGGCTTCGTTTTCTACTATACGCGCAATTTGTGCCGAGAAGGGGTTGGAAATATCTGCCAGTAATAGGCCAATGGAAGAAGTGCGAGCCATTTTCAGACTGCGAGCCACCTGGTTGGGGCGATAATTGAGTTCTTCGGCAGCCTCACGAATGCGAGCGGCCATTTCTTTACTGATTCTGCCCTGCATCTTGTTGTTGAGCACATACGAAACCAGAGCGGTTGAAACTCCGACTTTGTTAGCTACATCTTTAAGTGATACTTTAGTTTTCATGACAGTAAGAATCAGTGATTTTTCTTTGGTATTTCCGATTACGGAGCAAACATAATGCTTAAACGTTTAAACTGCAATAGAAAATGTATTAAATTTTTCGGCGCCATGCAATATTTAACTATCCGTATGTTATTCAACATGTTTTTCTGTAAAAAAAGCTGAATACCTTTGTGATTGGAAACAGTACATCAAACTTTTCAAAAAAGTCGGTGTTGTAATTTTAAGTTCACATCAAAAGAAGATAACTCAACTGAATATGATGCAAAAATCCTCTCCACTGTCAATCAAAGAAAAATCAGTTCAAATCAATTTACATTCGCAGTATTACGGTGCCATTGCCGAAATTGGTGGTGGTCAGGAAACTGCGCGACATTTGTTTCAGGCAGGTGGAGCCTCCAATACGGTAGCCAAATCCATTTCGGCTTACGATAAATCCTTTAGCGATCATTTTTACAACGAAGGTAAGCCGGCACGTTACGTGGCCGAAGATCGCTTGCGCAAAATGGTGGATTATGAATACAATGAGCTAATTACTATTTTGGACGGTAAAAACCCGCAGAAGTTTTTTGCCTTTGCCAATACGGTGGAAACGCTGAATTATGCCAAAACTAATCAGGGAAATGGTTGGTTGGGAATAGCAGTGGAAGGTACCGACCGCCATCATCCGAATAAATTCTTTATTCACGTAAAGCTACACGAAAACGACACCTTGTTGCAGCAATACACTTTAGGTGCTTTGGGTATCAATCTGATTCACGGTGGATTATTTCTGTGGGAAGATCCACGAAAAGTGCTGCTTGCGTTGCTCGACAATCTGGATGCAGCACGCGTAGAAGTGGACTATGTATTTGTAGAAGGGCAGGATATGAACTGGTGCGACAACCGATTGTTGAACCTGATGCTGGTAAGCAATGATATGACGCCGGCCATTATGTTTGATGAATCGGGCAAAGTGCGTCAGCCCAGCGATATGCTGTACAAAAAGAATGTGCTGCTGATGCGTGGTTATTTCCGCCCAATCAACAACCTGGCCATTGAGTTTTTGCACGATAGCTTGAGCATCTTTAAAGAAGATGAAGAATACCGTCCGGATAATACGATTGCATTTTGCGAAATGTCGCTCAAATACCTGATGCAGGACGAAAAACTGGACGAGAAAGATTTCCTGAACCGCGTAGATCTGATCAATATGTCGGGATACAGCGTGATGGTTTCCAACTTTTACCGTTACTTCAAATTGGTGGATTATTTCACTCAATTTAAAATGATTAAGCTGAGGGTTGTACTTGGGCTTCCCACCTTTGATAAATTGTTTGACCGCTCGCAATATACCGACTTGCATGGAGGATTGCTCGAAGCAATGGGGATTCTTTGCCAACAGAACGTAAAGCTTTACTTATATCCGTATACCGACATGGAAACAGGCGATGTTATTTATCCTGACGACAATCATTTCCACGACGAATACCGCAGCCTTTGGCAATACCTCACTTCCACCCGCCGGATTTTGTTGCTGAAAAACATTCCTATCAGTCATCTAAAAATTACGGCTGGCTATATTTCGTCATTGATCGAAAACGGCGATGAAAACCTGAAAGAATATGTACCCGTGAAGGTATTTGAATCCATCAAGAAGAACAAACTTTTCGGCTACGGACGCAATATGGAAACGGGTCAGGTATAATAACGCACTTTCAAATTAAAAAATAAACCACATAGCATCACAGAAGTTTTCATGTGATACTATGTGGTTTATTTTTTTCAAATGCGATTATTTCAAAACTCCAAACGCATATCGTACCACATTTCGCCACCGTGTACGGATGCGGAAACACCTTCGTTACGGTAACCGAATTTTTCATAATAATGTATCAGTACTTCCTTGCAGGTAAGCACACAACCTTTTCGCTTCTCAAGTCGTGCTTCAGCTATCAATTGATTCATTAAAAGTGCTGCATATCCCTGGTTTCGGTAAGCAGGCAACACATCCAGCCCAAAAATAGTTTGCCACTCTCCTGCCTCATCATGCAATTCGGCATGTTCAAACATTTCATCCGTAATAGTCGGCTGATTGGTGACCATGCCGTTGATAAAACCAATTATCTGCCCGTCCAACTCCAGCACCCAAAAATGCTGACCAAAAACAGCCAAGCGTTCCCGAAAAGAATCAAGACTTGCCGCTTCGGCTGGTGGGAAACAACATTGTTCAATTTCTGCCAATGCTTTTATATCGGATGGTGTGGCCTGTCGGATGTTTGTATTCATTTATTATTGAATATGGATAAATTATGCGCAAAAGTACAGAAAGTCCGCCAATCGGGCTAAAAATTCCTTACAAGTAATGCTCAGAACTATTTCACGAAGACACAAAAAAAGCAGAGCCCCAATTGGAACTCTGCTTCTATCTATTTTACTACAACTGATTATAGTTTTGAGAATTCTGCGTCTGCAACAATTTTGATTACATCGCTAACCATTGCTTCAGGGAATTTAGGACCGATACCGAAATCAGAACGTTTTACAGAACCGGTGATGTGGAAACCAAATGTTTCTTTTTTGTTCATTGGGTTTACTACTGTTCCAAAATAATCTACAGAAAGTTTCACTGGTTTGGTAACGCCGTGCAAAGTAAGATTACCGCTCAGGATGAATTTCTTGTCAGAGATTTTCTTTACCGAAGTGCTTACGAAAGTCATTTCAGGATATTTTTCTACTTCAAAGAAATCAGCAGTTTTCAGGTGATTGTCACGCATTTCGATGCCGGTGCTGATGCTGGCAGTTTTTGCTGTTACCGATACTTTCATATCGCTGTAGTCAGCTTTGTTAGTTACTACCTTTACTGCGAAATCGCTAAATGCACCATTGATTTCAGAAATGGTAAGGTGTTTTACTACAAAACCTAAACGAGAATGGTAAGGATCATTTGCCCAATTGGTTTGTGCCGATGCTACTAATGTTACTGCCAAAGCGAAGATGGCCAAGATTGTCTTTTTCATACTTTTTGTTTTAATGTGTTATAACTAATTCTTTATTTGTTTCATTTTGATGATGCAAAGTTATAGCTATAATTGCCCTCATAAAGTATGAAAATTCGGAGAAAGACTGCAAAAATCCGACATTACATCTCTTTTTGGCAGGAATGAATAAAAAAGATACCCACCATAAAGCCCTTAAACTGCAAAGAATCGTCCATGCCTTCATAGGCACCTTGGAATTTGAAATATTGTAGGCACAGCTTTATTGTCTTTCTACAATACCAAATTTTAGAGCCTGTCCGTTTACTAACGGAGCTTAGGGGGTGTATTAGCTAAAAGCTCCTTCCAGGTATTTGCGGGTAAGTTCCTGCTTGGGGTTGTTGAACACCTCGTCGGCAGGACCTTCTTCTATCACTTCACCCAGGTACATAAAAATCACATGGTCGGCAATGCGAAGTGCCTGGCGCAGGGTATGTGTCACCAAAATGATAGAGTAATCTTCTTTTAGTTTGACGAACAGCTCTTCGATATGGCGGCTGGAGATAGGATCGAGTGCCGAAGTAGCTTCGTCAGCCAGGATAAATTCCGGCTCTACTGCCAGGCCACGCGCCAAACAAAGACGTTGTTGCTGACCAATAGATAAACGCGAAGCAGGTGAATGCAAACGATCTTTTACTTCGTCCCACAAACTCACCGCACGCAGTTGTTGCTCCACAATGGCATCCAGTTTTTTACGCTTACGCAAACCGTGAATCTTACAGCCAAAGATGATATTATCGTAAATAGACATCGGTAGCGGACAGGGACGTTGCGAGAGCAATCCCATCTTTTTACGGATTTCGGTAATCTCGGTTTTGTTATCAAAAATATCAATATCATCCACCAGAATGCTTCCGTCTACCTTCACCTTGTCCACATCATCAATCAGTCGGTTAAAGGTTTTGAGCAAAGTTGACTTACCGCAACCCGAAGGACCGATAATACAGGTAATTTTTTTATCCGGAATTTCCAGGTTGATATTTTTGAGAATATGCGCATTGTTGATCCGAATGTTCAGATCACGTACTTTGAGGTACGATTTCTTCAGAGCTGCTTCTTCTTTGTCCTGCTTTTCTTTGTTTAGGAACGAAAAATCTTCTGCCCAGGTAGTACGTTCGGGATTGCGATAGGTAAATGATTTCATATCAATTTTTGTCTTTAGTCTAATGTCTTACGACCTGTAACTTTATTACTTGCTACTTTATAACTTGCTACTTTATAACTTGTAACTATATCTTATGTTTGGAGAAAAAGTTGGTGATAATTCGTCCGGAAATACTAATCACCAATACAATGAAAATCAGGATTAATGCGGCTGCATAAGCTCTGTCCTGCACTTCGGCATTCGGGCTACTCAACTGAAAGAATACCGATAAAGGCAATGTAGCAGCCGGTTGACCCAACGAAGTAGGAATGCTGTCGGTAAATCCGGCCGTGAACATCACCCCGGCAGCGTCGCCAATAGCACGACCGATGGATAATAAGGTAGCCGTAGCAATCCCCGGTGCAATCTGGCGCAACACCACACCTATGGTTTCCAGTTTGGTAGCACCGAGTGAATAAGTGGCATCCAGTAAATCCTTAGGCAGTTGCATTGCCACTTCGTCCATAGAGCGGATAAAAATGGGAATAATCAGTAAAGTGATGACCAGAATACCGCCACCGAGCGAAGTATGCATCCCCAGCGCAATCATGATAGTAAAGGCAAATGCTCCATATACAATGGAGGGAATACCAAACAATACATCGCAGGCCAGACGGGCAATATAAGCCAATCTGGAATCTTTGCGCAAATACACATTGAGATAAAACACCACCGGAATACTAATCAGCAATCCCAACACGGTAGAGCCCAACACAATATACAGTGAGCCCATTATGGCATTGAGGATTCCTCCTCCACCACCGTTGTAATAACCCGCCGCGGGTATTTGGCTCAGCATCTCCCAGTTGAGCGCCGGAAATCCCCGTCGGAATATGGTGTAGATAATGTTTGCTACAAACACAAACACCACCAACGATGCCACCACCATCAGGAATTTGAATATCTTTTCTTCTATAAATTTTAGTTTCATGATACTGATAATATACTACCCCTACCCCCTCCTAAACTCCCCTTTAGGGGATGGGGGTCATTTAGGGGTTAGGGGTCATTTAAACTTCCTTTCAATTCGATAAATCACTGCTCTGGATGAGGCATTGAAAACAAACACCACAATAAAGAGCAGGAAGGCTGCCAGCATGAGTGCCGATTCGTACATCGGTACCGAAAGCATTTCGCCATAGTTGTTGGCAATCAGTGCCGGAAGCGGATAGCAGGAATCGAACAGCGAGTGAGGAACCATCGGTAAGTTTCCGCAGACCATCAGCACCGCTATCGTTTCGCCAAAAGCACGGGACAATGCAAGCGCCACCGAAGCCAGAATACCTGGTAATGTTTTACGAAGAATCACGTATTTGCTGGTTTGCCATTTGGTAGCACCCAACGAAAGTGCAGCATGACGCAATTCATTAGGAACTGCTGAAAAGATTTCCACAAACAAACTGATGAGTAAGGGCAAAATCATCACACCCAGTACAATTCCACCCGCCAATACCGTGTAACCAGTAGAGTATTCAACAAAGTGCGGAGCCAGTTTTTCGGAAATCCAGGGAACGATAAACAAAGTTCCCCACACCCCATACACTACCGACGGAATACCCGCCAAAATATCCAACGCTGTGAATACCCATTTTTTCACCCATGACTTTGAATACTCAGTGAGAAACAAGGACGTAAGCAAGGCAAAAGGCAAAGACAGCAGCACCGCAATGAGCGTAATGGCCAGCGTACCGGCGATAAAAGGCAGAAATCCGAACTGTCCGTTGCCCGGACTCCAGTCCGACGACGACAGCAGGCTCCAGAAGCTATGCTCTTTGAAAATAGGCACCGATTTGAGGTACAGCCCCAGCCCCATCAGTATCACCAGCAACACCATAAACAAAGTGATGCCCAGCATGAAACTTCCGGCTATTTTGTTTTTAAGGATACGGAAACTATTATTACCCCTAACCCCTAAAGGGGAATTAAAGTTACCCCCTGCCCCTAAAGGGGAGTTTGGGTTAGTTTCTACTTGTATGTTATTTTCTGTTTTCATTCACATGTAGTAATCAATACTAATTTAAAAGTCCCCCTGAGGGGGATTTAGGGGGCACTTACTTCAACTTGGCAATCCCTTTGTTCAACTTGTCTTTTGGCAAACTGATATAGCCATTGGGAACTGTGAATTGTTGTCCCTGTGTCAATACAAATTTCAGAAATGCCACCACAACCGGATTGGTTGGTTTGCCTTTGCCTACCAAATACAAGTCACGGGCAGGAGGTGAAGGGTATTTGCCTTCGGCGATGGCTTTGATCAACGAAGAAGAAGTTCCGTAGAAATTTTCGGCAGCATCAATCTTTCCATTATTATTCACATCGATAGGCAGCACCAAAATGCCCGGATTCGGACGTTTGGTTTTCAGGTCGTAGGCATAAGCAATGTTATTGAAGCCCAATCCAATCGGGTCTTTTTGTACGGCCGAAGCCACTCCGGGATCGCCAAATACGGCCGTACCTTTCAGGTCTTCCTGTTTTTTGTTGCCTGCATATTTTGCCCAGGTTTCGCCTGCACCACAAGCATCCGAACGGGTGTACACATGCAATGGAATGCTGCTTTGAATGCCAATCACCTGTCCCCATGTTTTGTATTCCCCTGTGATATAGATTTTTTGTGCAGCTGCCTGTGTCAGACCTTTTGCCAGAATCTCTTTTAGTTTTGGATTTTTAGCATTGATGGTAGGCACCACCGCATCTTTGGCTACCGCTACAAACCAGGCTCCTTTTTGCACTTCCTCCGGCTTTAAGTCGCGGGATACCATGCCCAAATCCACTACACCAGAAAGCGCATCAGTAATACCTTTGCCAGCTCCCCCACCCGACACGTCAATTTTCACATCGGGATTCTGCTTTTTAAACTCTTCGGCCCATTTTACCGCCAACGGATACAAGGCAAAGGCACCCGAAAGCGTGATTTGACCTTTCAATTTCTTCTGTGCTTCGGCTCTGCCCCCCCCACTAAACAATAAAGCTACGAGCAGCGTAAGTGATAAAATCTTTTTCATACCTATACTATTATGTCTTATAAATGATTTGTCTGAAGTAAACTATTTTGATTGCATTACAAAATTAGAGGAAAGCAATAGGGTATGCCATACCGTCAGCGTGGTAAATTATATACCATAATGTAGGTATAAGCCCTACCAAAAAGCAGCAGCAAGCCCCTGAGAAGAACCTGCTGCTTTTAGGGTCTGCATTATTTCCAATACAATACCCGGTTCCACCCATCCGTTTCGGAGGGCGTAGTTTGCAATTTAATCCAAATTCCGCAATAGCGGAATTTGCCCGTAGGGCCGACGAAAAACTTTGTTTTTGTCGGGATTAAACCCGACATTTTCACAGAGAATCTGTGAAAATCGTCGATTAATCGTTAGAATAAATTCTAACGATTAATTTGGTTTTAATTCGAATGTGCCTTATGCATTGTTTAGGAAGGCTTATATCTTAATAAGGAAGGCTTATATCTTAATAAGGATGACTTATGCGTTTTTACTGCCAGGCTATGTCTTTTTTACCTAGCCATATATCTTAATGAGGAAGACCTATGTCTTTATGATGATGGGCTATACCTTTTTGATGAAGCCTTATGTCTTAATTATTCCGGCGGAAATCCTTTTGTTGGAGCTTTATGCTTTTTTGGGGAAGGCTTATTTCTTTTTGTTGGTGGGTTATATCTACCTGCGGTTGCTGGTGGTACAACCGCAGGTTTGATTTCAGGATTATTTGTTGTGTGCTATAAAAGCGAGCTTTGATACCTGTTTGTATTCGGGGCTTGAAGCGCCAAATACAGATTTGATATACATTTTGGAGTCGGCAGCTATATCGACAAGACCGGTTAATGGTTTGTAGAGTATTTCGTTTCTTTTGATGCGGGCGTTGCTTAATTGAACGTAGGCTGTAACGACTTCGGTGTTTTTCGTTTTCAAACTGGTATGCAACGCTTTGAGGGAATCAACTTTCAATTCCTCTTCGTTCGGCTTATATTGAGGAACTGCCAAGAGCAGATAAATCAATTTATCAAAGTTTTCGAGACGCGAATCGTAGCCCATTTGTGAAACCGAGTTCTTGGTTACTTCATTTCCTTCGGCTTTCAATGCCGCAATTTCTTCCCTGGTTAGCTTTGGTGTGGCTCTTTTGCCTTGCAACTTGCGAAAGATCGTTTTAGCGCTTTCGTCCGTTTTCATGGAGCTGTCGGAAGCTTTGAGTGCATTGTTGACACGTGTACATAACTTGCCCAAAGGCTCAAATTCCAGTTCACGTGCATCTACTGCATTTGAATAAACCGATTCGGCTGTGTGAACAACTGATAATGCAGATTTTGAAGCAGTGAGAAGGGTTTGTAATGCAGGCAGCAGAATGCTGTCTTTCGAAGGATTGTAGCTCGTGCCGAAAGCAGTAGCCGAAGTGATTAAACTTTCAAAATTTGTCACATTTGCGGCGTGACTTGATTCTTTTTTGTTCGCCATAATAGATTAGATTAGAGGTGAATAATTACATTTAAGATGGTCACAAATTTATATATATTTTTATATAAACAATAGTTTTATAGTAATACGTATAAAAAAAGATGTGACTATTAGGGTAATAATGCATTACAGACTATTGTAGAGCATTTTTTATATCACAAAAAAATAGCCCGGCTGTTGGGGCCGGGCTAAAAAAAGATGTTTGGGTTTGTTTATCAGAGGGGAATACGGTATTTTGAAGTTGATTATAATTATTCCCTTCGGCTATAACAGTTGGTGCGCATCGAACCAGTGCGCGAATTTGTTCTTTGAAAGTGAATATGCTTATGGAGTGTAAGTATCAGTTATTTTTTCAGTCTTATTTTCCACCCAAAATCAATACTGATCAAATGTTCGTATTTGAATGGATTTTCAGTTGAGAGCCTTAGCAATGTTGGTCTGTAAACTACTCCAACGAAAAAATGCTCATTCGGCATATAGTATGCAGGGAAAACAAAGCCAATTGCATTGTTACTTTTCACTATTGGTTCTCTGGTCATAGGTTCTGGCTCTCCCCAATAATAATATCTAAGGTCCCATATATTTTTCACATAACTTAATCCATATCCAATTAAGAATTTATTAATTCTGCGGTTGTTAGATACGCTCACATAAGCCGAACTCATCAATTCATAATATCCAGAGATGTCAACAGCCGCAGGGAATGGAAGAAAAAAGTCACTCACCCCACTAACCGAAAGATTTATAAATTGCTTTGAACTATAATAGTAATCCAATCCTAAAGTTACTCCCCAAAATCCAGTATTCGATTTATAATTATTTTCATAGCCAGGTTTCAACATGAAACTATTAATATAGGGCATTGATACGTGCAAATCAATTGATCCTTTTTTTCGTCCGGGGGCATACAACTGATATGTATTCGTGGTATCCGTCATATCAAAATAGATTCTGGTAGGGTATGTATATCTCTTCGGATTTTTCATGTCAATTAAGAAACCAGCCCCCAATAAAGGTGTTGGATAAGCATTCAGCCAATAGGCAAATGAGTTTCTGTGTTTTACTGTTACAGTTTTATTAATGCTATCATTAGAGACATTTATATTCAAATCCGCAGATTGCCTTTGCACTTCAACAGGCATTTTATGTTGAAATGTTCTGAAGGTGTCTTTGTTTACAATAACTTTTGCAAGTGTGTTTGTGGTAATATAAATTGTTTTTGTTGGGGAGTTCAACAGTGTTGCACATGAGCTAAAACCCAGAACTACAATTATCAAAAGGGATATTTTCTTCATATCTTTTCAATTCTTACAATTTCTACTAATAAATATACATATTCCCCTTATTTTTCTACCAATTTCACCTTACATATCCACCCTATCGGTGGAATATCTTTAGTACGGGGGAATGAGGATAAGCGAATAAGTTGGTAAATTGCATTTAAAAACTAACAAACAGCAAAATTAATAAAGTTTTTTAATTACCATTCGTTTATGCTCTTGAATTTTCGGCACATAGAAAAAAAATAAATCTATCTTATAAAGTTGACTACCAAACACTGTTTATGAAAACGACAACGCGGATAATTGTTGTCACAATTATCCGCGTTGTTGTCCATTGGTTGCGGGGGAACCACTCTTCACGTTTTTCTTATGAAGGCTAGAAAAAATTAGGGCTAAGATAACATCGCTCGCCTACAGGTTCTCTTTCCATTTGGGTTCTACGGCCACCCGTTTGCCATCGTCGGTGGTATGTTCTTCCAGGGAGTTTTCTTTGGCCTGCACACAGATGTACAGCATTTCTTCGTCGGAAGTATTGCAGATACTTCGCACTCCTGCTGGTGCAACCCGTATCACACTGCCCTGCTGAATGGGAAAACAATCGTCGTCGACCTGATAAAAGCCCGAACCACGGAGAATGATATACGTTTCCTCGTCCTTCTGATGATGATGGAAATATCCAATTTCGGAATGCGGCGCAATGGTGGTAAACGAAATTTCGGTACCCGTGGCACCGGTTAGCTTGTTTATAAAAAGCTTTCCTTTGATTTCCGTTCCCAATTTAGGGTGGATCAGCGAATATTCATTTATCTCGTCCAGGCTACCTACATTGATAGCGCTAAAGTTCTCATTACTCGCAATTAGTTCGGGAGTTTTCATTAGTTTTCCGTTTTTTCAATATAAATACTTACTTCCTGACATTCCTTATTCTTCTCTGTATTTTTGGATCAACGACTACTCTTTCTTGCTATTGGTCATCAACCAATACCCAAAGGATGAATTAATATTATCAGCCGAAAGGCTTGTAGGGCGGTCGTCTTGTTCAACCACTTCATGGCAACTAAATCGCCATTTATTGAACTATTACAAGCTCTGATTCGAATACATTGATAATACTATTTTAAAAGATCTGCTTAAAATCCGCTATTATTTGATTATTCTTGCGCAAAGAATCGATATAAGCAGTAGGTTGTGATTTCCACCAATGCAGCCACATTTTTTTTGTAGTGGCCGGAGAACAAAAATAGAGTTTTCCAGCCCGATAATAATATTGAAAGTTAGAACCCAAATGAAATGGACTCACAAAGCTACAGTATTGACAGATATCTGTCACCGAAACATTTTTTGCACTAAAAATAAAATCAATATTCACATCATCGTGCATAAGCAATGACTCGAAAGAATAATTTTTCAACAAAGTATCTTCTACAAGAATTTGATTGGGATACTTGAGTTTCATTTGCTTTAAGATCAATGACAAATGTGGATGCACCCCCATCCCTTTCCGTTTTAAACTTAGTTTTTTATCCAGGAAATCTTCAGGGAGGAGTTGTACTACCGGTATATCTTTCAACTTATAGCGTACCAAACCGCAAGTAATTGCCCAACAATCAGATTTTGATTGCTGCAAGATATCAAAAAATAAAGGAACGTCAGATGCCAGGGGAGATCTTGATAACATCAACATAACCAATGGTTGTAATTTTTCCTCTGTAGCTAAAACCTGAAAAAGTGCATGACGTGCTTTAAGATTGGGAAAGTTCTCGAAAAAGCCATCATGGCTGGAGATACAGTTCACCCCTATCAAATGTAAAGTGTAAACTGCAGCCTTTTGCGCCTTCAATGATCGGGAAGAATGAATAAAACTTAGCAAAGGTTGAATAGCACTGTCGCCATGTACTGCAATGGAGAACATTAAATCATTGTATCCAATCAGATCTCGTTTGTATGTATCATATAGTTGATTATGGACACTTAATTTCTGAACCAGTTGATCAATCGAACTTACGCTATCCAAATGTAATTCGATAGGATCTCCATGCCCTACGCAAATGCGATAGCCGGAATAACGTATCTTCGGTGAATGAGTCTCTTTAGCTGAACAGCTACAAAGTAGCAAAGCTATACTAAAAACTATCGTTTGAATTAGTTTCATCGATTCAGTTATTAGTCGATTATTATCTTTTACTTACATTATATTCATATTCTCTTCTCAACACCGAATACATCTTTACATCCCGGTAATTGCCTTTCAAATAAAACTGCTTCCTCATCACACCTTCGTATTTCATCTGATTGCGCACCATTACCTTTTCCGATTTTTCATTGTCGCTCCAGCAGCTTCGATGCGGTTCTACCCACTAATCACTAATCACTAATCACTAATCACTAATCACTA
>JBJOOU010000129.1:0-5125 GCA_046051105.1 Bacteroidota bacterium | reverse complement strand
TATCTGCTAAAAGCTGCTCTAAAGATATTTTTGATTTAATTGGTTTGATAACAATCGCTTCATCTTGAGTAAATACCTCAACACGGCTATCCAATTTAAGATTAAGGCTTTCTAATAAGATGGACGGTAGGCGGACAGCAGCACTATTGCCCCATTTTTTAATAGCTAGTTCCATAACAGCAACCTAAAGTATCTACAATGTAGATACAATACCCTAGGAAAATTTTTGCGTCAATACCGTGGGCATTAAAATGGACTAGGTGAATCATAACCTCTATCATTTTTACGTTCTTGCACTCTTTGCAAATCTCTACGCCTGTCTATCTCATCTAAAGCCTTGAAGATAGGGTCTGTACTAAATCCTGAAATCTTTCGTGATAGTTGCTCACCGAGTCTAGTTTCCTTTGAAGCTCTTCGGTCAATGGTGCTGTCTGCTTCTCGATTTCTGTATAGATCATCGTTGGCAATAGTTCGTTGATCTCGTTCTTTAGATTTAACCCAGTCACTAATTGCTCTAAATGGCTCTGTAATCGCTGTTTTAAGCTGCTCTCCAAGTTTTGTAATAAATCCTCTGATAACTTCGGATTCTGTAGTTTCTTGATGATATTGATCAGCTCGTTTTCTTTCTCGTTCAACTGGTTGCAGTGCTTCACCAGTTTGTTGTTGTAGTTCTCTAATTCGTCTATGGTTCTGTTCTGTGCCTGAATAAGCTGCAAGGCTTGCTCTTGCTGCTTCTGTTGCTCTTTGAGCTGCTGCTGTTGCTCTTTGAGCTGCTGCTGTTGCTGCTCGATAATCTGCAATAACTGTGCTTCGAGATTCATTTAATTGGTTTCCTGCACTATTCGCATGTTGTTGCTGTACTGCTGCGCTTTCGGGTCGATCTGGACGCACCAGTCCCATTTTTTCTCTGTCCCACACTTCTGAATATTCAGGCTCGCCCCTTGGCTTTTTAGCCACTGGACTTTGTTCTCCATCTCTGTGATGTCGCTGTACTTGCTCTTGCTGACGTAACCAAAACAAATGCTGCTGATAAGCGTTATACATGCCAGTGAAATCAGGGCTATATTCGATGAAATAAGGGTTTTCCTTAATTTGGCTGCTTGAGCTGTTTCTTGGCTCAAGCCATTCAATTGCTGCAAGTTCGCTTGGAGCTGCTTGATCTGCTGTTGTTGTGATTGCAATAGATCGTTCATGCCCTGCTGCTGCTGTTGTTTGGTTTGGGCTGTCGTCTTGTTGATCTGCTGCAATATCTCGTTCGTTGCTTCGCTCTGTTTCTGCTGTATATCCGCTTTGGTGCTGTCGATACTGCTGCTCAAGCTCTGTGCTTCGCTTCGCACTGTATTCCGCATATCTTTGAATATTTGACTGATTTCGCTGTTCAGCTTCTCGTCTATATCGCTCTGATGCTGCAATAGTAAGTCGTTCGCTTTCTTCTGTAAGTCTAAAATCCTGCTCATAGATTGCACCTTTTAACTTAATTGGTCTGGCGTTTGGGTCATCATTATTTGGATTTTTAATAGATAGGCTTTTTTTTGTTTCTCTGCTGATTTCAAGACCGAGATCCAATAGCCACGTTTTCATGCTTTGACGATCTGTAATTAATCCATTCTCTACAGCTTTCGTAGCTAAAATATTGAGAGTTTCCTTAATCTCATTAACAGCTTTAGGTAGGTTTTTGGCGTGTTTAATGTCTTGTTGATACAATGGGTCATCTGCATCATGCAGTTGATATTCATAGTTTGTAATCTTCTTAAATAGATCAACTCTAGAACGATCAGCTCGGTCAAAATATGGCTGTAAACGTTTCCCTGTAAGGATTTCAATATTGGGAATTAGAAAATTAAGCTCTAATCTTCGCTTCCCCGTCTCCTCGTTTTTCTTGTCTTGATGCTCAATCCACAAAACACGGTACTGTCTCTGATCCATGCCAGGGAATAAGGCTTGCTCAAAATTTTGCATAATCTGCTGTTTATCTTGATCACTTAAATCATGCTCGTAAAAAGACAAACAACCTGACGTATATTTTTTGGCAAAAGGTGATGTATCAATTAACCCTGATACTTCGGAAACATCACCCTGCAAAACTTTTGCATAGTCTCTATCACGGTCTTTACCAAGCAAATAATCTAGTGGCCCTTTGCTTAAACCATTGCCGTACCTGAAGAACTGAACAATCATTTTTTCAATTCCCTCAATGTCTGATCAATCCCTATTAACAGGTGCAAAAGACGTGCAGCATCAAGGGGACGACTGCTTGCAATGTCTGTATTAATAGCTTTGGCAATTTGATTGATGTTGCCCCCAATTCGGGATAACTCAAGTAAAAATTCACGATCTAATTTTGTGTAGTGATTTTCCAAATTCTTTTTTTTGGCGTTGCCTTGAGTTGCATCAATTTGAGCAAGCGAAGTATCCCGCAAATATTTAGCAATATTTAAAACATTGGCATCTTTGATTTTCTGTACCTCTGCATCAGAAAATCGAACTTTGTAAACCTTATTACGTTTGATCGCTGTCATGCTTTTGCCTTTGCTTTTGGGGGTTTCGGGGGCTTGCCCCTGAACAAGGTCATGGAACTCTGTAGCGTAGCGGAGGGGTCTCCATGTATCCTTGCGTTATCATACGATGACAGACCCCTAGACGTATATTTTATTGGGCAGGTCATGGCAAGGTTATGGACAATCGCAAGCGAACGCCTCGACTAATCTGTGAATAAACATTATGCACAACTCCGCATAACTCTTCTAGTTATACGTTGAGTTGCACACAAGTTTATTACACAGGTCGAGACTTTGCCCACAGCCTTGCTCATTCCCTTAAATAATAATTTTTTAAAATGAAATGGGAGAAAAGCACCCTAGAGGGCTGATATCTGATTTAGGCTTATCCACTGTCATTTTTGAAGTTTTTAACATGACGATATTTGTTTAATATATAAAACTTATAACTCCTATTTGGAATTACATAACAAATGTTTGAAATTATTATTGGTGCAGTAATTATATTTTTTTTATGGAGTTTTTTTTCAAGAAGAAAGAAAGCAATAAGTTCTTTTGATTCTATTGATGAAGCAGAGAGCTGGTTTAATAGTGAAGGAATTGATTTCCCTACCTTGCGTTTCAATACATACAATGATCCCCAATTAGCTAAAAATATTGGCGCTACTGTAATTGTTGGATTTGGTCAAAAAGCAGATGGGAAAGATGTTGGTTTCGTTATTGAAGTAGTCAAAGGTTCTGGAGTGGTTGAAAGTACATATATTGAACCTGTAGGAATAGCTTCACATCATAAAAAAGCTGCTTTCATGTCAAAAACTAATGGAAAATATCTTATAGATACATTGACGGAAATGGCTGTACTTCATAGGAAAAACTATCCTCAATAAAATAACTTTAAGCCTTACTAGCTCCATTATTTTCCTAAAGATAAATGATGGAGTCCTATTACAAATTCTTTAATTTTTTACGTCTGTAATAAGTACTTTGAGAAATTCCTAAAGCAAGCCACGGTTTAGTAGTAGCTTCTGAGGTAGGAACTGGTTTTCTTTTAGATATTTTTCCTCCAATCGCACCTTTTTTACTCTGACGATCTATAAATTCCTGATAATGATAGCCGTCTTTTTTCCAACAATATCGAGCAATGCTTTTTGCTGTTGCTTTAACCTCTGAATATAGTAATGGCTCTAAAAACGCATTATTTACGTTCTTACACTGTTTTAAGACTTCACCTAACCAAACATCAAATGTACTTCCTCGATGCGCTCTAATCGCTTTATATGCCCATTTACGCACTGTATCAAACATAATACAGTTGCGCCCAAGTCCTAAAACTTCCTGTTCTTTGCTTAATTTCTTGGGCAACTCTACAAAATCAGCTAAATAATCGAGCGTATAGGCTTGTTCAGTCCAAAAAGTGACACGCCAGTCTTTATGAAATGGATTTTTCGTAATGAGATGACTATAACCAACGTCTGCACCAAGTTTGTTGGCAAGCCCTGCTTGTACCTTTGAAGCGTAGGCTATTGCTTTTTGACTGCCAAACTCACTGGTACACAATGGAATTTCTAATTTATAGCAGAGATGAGCATGACCATTTTTTTGTGTTTGTGCTGTCCAGTAGGGCATTGGTAAATTTTCTTCATGCCACGCCATGACTGCATCTGAACGGTCTATGTCAAAAAAGAAGTAATGAAACATACAAGGCTGATTCCCTTGTATGTACTGCATATTGATTGCCGTTTTTTTCGGTCTTATTTTTAAGCCATACAGTAAATCATCTGCACAGTATGGTTTATGAGCAAGATTAGTAAAAAAATCTATTAATTGAGCATTATTCATATTATGCAACGTTCTAAAGGTTGCAAATGCTCAAAACATCAGTAAAATAACAAGTAACTAATTTGCGTTTACTGATGCTTTAAGTATTTGTTAAACAATGAGAAAAAAGTGAGCCTGCAAGCTTGCTTTTTTTTCGCCTAAAAGAAAATTTAACACACTTCATTAAACTTTCCAACTTATTGATTTATATAGGCTATTGTATCAGTAAATAATCTAAAAAAAATTTATGCATTACTTTACCCTTTGATTTCATAGATGATATCAAGTTGATATTTTCAGTAAGGCTGCAATTTTTTGTCGCACTTCCTCAAGTTCTTCAGATTTAGCTTGTCCCTTTTTCGTTGCTGATCGAGCGACCCAATCTAAACTTTTTACTTGATCAGATAGTGCTACATTTTCAGGATTTCCTGAAATTTTAACTTCGAAAGGATACCCTTTTATCTGTGTTGTCATTGGACAGCAAACTAATAGGCTTGTGGCTTTATTATAAGATGAAGGACTTAAAACTAAGGCAGGTCTATGCCCTGCCTGTTCATGCCCACTTTGTGGGTTAAAATTAATCCAGATAATATCGCCTTCTTCTGGTACATAATTTTGAGGCATTAATAGAATTCCTTACCTACAGCATGTCCAGTATCCACTTCACCATGCAAATTATCAGATGTTATATCTGCTAAAAGCTGCTCTAAAGATATTTTTGATTTAATTGGTTTGATAACAATCGCTTCATCTTGAGTAAATACCTCAACACGGCTATCCAATTTAAGATTAAGGCTTTCTAATAAGAT
>JBJOOU010000128.1:0-10116 GCA_046051105.1 Bacteroidota bacterium | reverse complement strand
CCGGCAATCAGCAATTTGATTCGGAAATACTGGAAACTTCGTTATCAGTTGATTCCGTATATTGTTGAACAAAGTGAAATTACGATTCAATCCGGAATGCCCGTGTTGCGTGCGATGCTTTTACATTATCCCGACGATCGTACATGCCGACAAATCGAGGATCAGTATTTCTTTGGCGAAAACATGTTGGTAGCGCCTGTGATGAATCCTGAAGGCAAACGCGATATCTATTTACCCGAAGGAAAATGGGTACATTTCTTTACAAAAGAAGTATTTGAAGGCGGACGTTGGCTGAAAAATGTGGAAGTTCCGTTGGAGGAAATTCCGGTGTTTGTGAAGCAGGGAGCAGAAATTCCGATGTATATGGAAGACGTAAAATGTACTGACGACATGGATATGAGTAAAGTGGTACGTGTCTCCTTTTGAACTACACAAGGGACAAAAGGATCACAAAAGTTTATATTAAATCAATACTAACGATATAAATTAAAGGTACAAAAGCTTAAATCAGCTTTGAGGTTTGATTTTTAAAGTGCCTAATGTGGTAAAAATATGAATACCTGGAAAACAAATTTTTCTGAAACAAAAAAACGATACACCGATTGGTGGAATGGGAAAGGCATTGTGCTAACCATGTGGGAGCACTTGTATAAAGAGGGCAGTCCATATGAAAATGTAGCAGCACCGGCACCTCACAAAGATCTGAATCAGTTTTGGTTTGATGCGCAGTGGCGTGCGGATTATTTGCATTATACCATGAGTCGAAATTCGTATATGGCGGATATTTTGCCGGTAGCGAATACGCAATTAGGCCCGGGCTCCTTGGCAGCTGTGTTAGGTTCTCCACTCGAAGGACGCGAAGATACAATTTGGATTCACTCAAAGCCGGATTTTGACGGACAGTTGATTTTTGATGAAAAAGGCTGGAAGTTGCACGAAGATTTGTTGCGTGCCTGCAAAGCCAAAGCCGATGGCAAATACATGGTGGGTTGTCCTGATTTGGTAGAAGGGCTTGATGTGCTGGCCAGTCTGAAAGGGTCTGACAATATTCTGATGGATTTGATCATGGATCCTGATGGTACGCTGGAACTGATGAAACAGGTGAACGAAGTCTATTTCGATGTGTTCAACCGTATTTATGATATTATCAATGTGGATGGCGAAATGGCGTTTTGTTATTTCTCGTTGTGGGCGCCGGGTAAGGTTGCGAAATTGCAATGCGACTTATCCATTATGATTTCGGAAGATGATTACCGCACTTTTTGTCAGCCATTCCTGCGCGAACAGACCGAAAAAATTGATTATACGCTTTATCACCTTGATGGCGTGGATGCGATTCGTCATCTCGATGCCGTTTTGGAAATGGAAAAACTGAATGCAGTGCAATGGACGCCCGGATATGGGCAACCGCAGGGTGGGAGTCCGCAGTGGTACGATTTATACAAACGCATACTAGCCAGCGGAAAATCCATCATGGCCAACTGGGTGACACTCGACGAACTGGAACCGCTGATTGATAATGTCGGTAATCAGGGATTGCATATCAATGTCGATTTTAAATCAGAAAAAGACATTGAACAGGCATTGAAAATCGTTGAGCGATATAGATGATATTTGCGCTTCGCGCGATATTGATAGTTATTTGCTCTTCGGGCGTTATTAACCATAAATTAACACCAACTTTTCCAAAGTTCTAAACTTTGGAAAAGTTGAATCACCTTAAATAAACGTAATGAAAATCGCATTAAATTCACTTGATATTGCCGTGATTATCGGCTACATCGTTATACTTTTCTGGATTGCCGTTCGTGCCAGTATGCGCAAAAAGGAAGACGATAACTTATTTCTGGCCAATAAAACGCTGGGCTGGTTTGCTATTGGACTTACTATGTGGGGAACCAATGTGGGACCATCCATGTTGCTGGCGTCAGCCAGCGCCGGATACAGTTCGGGTATTGTTTCCGGTAATTTTGCCTGGTACGCCTTCATTTTTATCATGATGCTCGCCTTTATTTTTGCTCCGCGCTACCTGGGTGCCAATGCCTCCACGCTGCCCGAGTACATGGGGAAACGTTTCGGACAATCCACCCGCTACCTGTTGGCTTGGTACACACTGATTACCATTTTGATATCGTGGCTGTCGCTCGGACTTTTTGCCGGCGGTATTCTGGTGAAACAGATTCTCGGCATTCCCATGTGGGAGTCGGTGATTATTATGGTGGTGGTAGCCTCGGTAATGACGATGGCCGGTGGGCTGAAAGCAATTGCCCATACCAGTGTTTTTCAAATGATTTTGCTGATTGCTGTTTCGTTGATTCTCGTGATTTTCGGACTTCAAAAAGTGGGCGGATTGTCGACACTTTATCATTCTACACCTGAAAGTTACTGGAAACTTTTCCTGCCTAATTCGGATAAGGATTTTCCCTGGTTGCCAATTATTTTAGGCTATCCCATTATGGGAGTGTGGTTTTGGTGTACCGAGCAATCGATGGTGCAATCGGTTTTGGGAGCAAAAAGTCTGAAGCAAGGTCAGCTGGGAGCTAGTTTTATTGGTTGGTTGAAGATTTTGGATGTGCCTTTGTTTATCCTTCCCGGTATCATTTGTTTTGTGCTTTTTCCACATCTCAAAGATTCCGGCGAAGCGTATCTCACGTTGGTTACTGCACTTTTCCCGGATGGTATGAAAGGGCTGATTGTAGTCGTGTTGCTGGCTGCTTTGCTGGGGAATATTGGTTCGTCGCTTAACTCCGTGAGTACCGTTTATACGATGGATATCTACCTGAAAAAGAACAATCCGAATGCTACGCCACAGGAAGTGGTAAAAATTGGTCGTTGGGTGATTTTGTTTAGTGCCATTATTTCGGTGGTGGTGGCATTGGCCATCGACAGCATCAAAGGGTTGAACCTTTTTAATATTTTCCAATCTGTTCTCGGTTTTCTGGCGCCGTCCATGTCGGTGGTGTTTGTGTTTGCCGTTTTCTGGAAAAAGACAACTCCAAAGGCTGTGAACCTGATTCTTACTGCCGGAACCGCCTTTAGTTTGCTCGTGGCAGTGTTTTATTGGTGGATTTTCCCGGTAGAGCAATACCATTTCTGGCCGCATTTTATGATGTTATCCTTCTATTTGTTTGTTATTTTGGCCATTGCAGCCATCCTGATTTCGAAGTACGATACTAAATCGGTGTCAGAAAATACGTTGGGAATCGAAAAACTCCCAGCCACCTCAAAAACTGTTTGGGCATCGTGGATTGTCCTTGTACTGGTAATGATATTATTGTATGTAGTTTTTAATTAAGAATATATGAGCTTAGAATTATTAGAAAAAATTGCCGAATGTGTGGAATTCGGAAAAATAAATCTCGCATCACCTTATCCTCCTCAAATGAAAGGACAACCTGGTGCCGATGAATATACCAAAGAAGCCCTGGAAGCGGGAATTGATCCCGGACAAATCCTGAACGATGCGCTAATCCTGGCCATGAATAAAGTAGGGCAGAAATTTACCGAAAATAAAATATTTGTACCTCAAATGTTGCTGTCGGCGAAGGCTATGAGCGCGTCGATGACTCACCTGAAGCCGTTTTTTGCCAGCGGTGCTGTGAAGCGAAAAGGTACATTCATCATCGGAACTGTTTTTGGCGATTTGCACGATATTGGGAAGAACCTGGTGGCCATGATGGTAGAAGGTGCCGGATGGGAAGTAATCGATTTAGGTATTGATGTGAAAATTGAAAAGTTTCTGGAAGCCGTAAAAGAACATCCTGATGCTGTAGTTGGTATTTCTGCACTGTTGACTACTACCATGGTCAACATCAAACCTGTGATTGAAGCTATTAAGGCTGCTTCTCCTTCCACTAAAGTTATCGTTGGAGGTGCGCCGCTTTCGGCTGAGTTTGCCGAATCGATTGGTGCGGATGGGTATAGTAAAAACCCGCAGGAAGGAATCGAATTGCTCGATCGTATTTCGGCATAAATTACATAATATGCAACAATTCATAGATTCTATTCTAAAAAGCAACAGGCGTTTAGCAATGCCTGTGATGACGCATCCGGGCATTGAGGCTTTGGGTTATACTGTAAAACAGGCTGTTTCGGACGGAAATATTCAATACAAAGCAATTAAGTACATAGCGGATAAATACGATACCATTGCCTGCATGGCCATGATGGATTTGACCGTTGAAGCTGAAGCTTTTGGCGCCAAAATCAATTTGCCCGATCATGAAATTCCAACTGTATCGGAGCGTTTGTTGGCTGATGCTGAAGCGATTGATGCATTGCAAGTCCCATCTTTAGAGGCGGGACGTATACCACAATATCTGTTAGCCAATAAATTGGCTGCCGAAAATATCAAACACAAACCGGTATTTTCGGGTTGTATCGGGCCCTTTTCATTGGCTGGACGCTTGTACGATATGTCCGAAATTATGGTGGCCATTTACATCGAGCCGGATGCGATGTTGCAATTGCTTACGAAATGTACCGAATTCCTGATTGAGTATTGCAAAGCATTGAAGGCTACCGGAACGCAGGGCGTTATCATGGCCGAGCCTGCTGCTGGATTGTTGTCGAACGACGAATGCCAATCGTATTCCACCGACTTTGTAAAGCAAATAGTTGATGCTGTGCAAGATGATTCGTTTACGGTAATTCTTCACAATTGCGGTAATACCGGTCAATGTACACAAGCGATGGTTGCTAGTGGAGCTCGTGGGCTGCATTTCGGAAATGCCATTGATATGGAACAAGTGTTGACCGAATGTCCTTCGGATGTGATTGTTATGGGTAATCTGAATCCTGTTGGTGTGTTCAAACAAGGCAGCGTTGACTCGGTGAAAATTGAGACAAAAGCATTGCTAGCGAAAGTAGGTTCGCATCCCAATTTTGTGATTTCCAGTGGTTGCGATTTACCTCCTTTTGTGCCCGAAGAAAATATTCAGGCATTTTTGGATGCAGTTGCAAATATGACCCCTAACCTCCGTTAGTAAACGGACAGGCTCTAAAGGGGAGCATGATTAGCACTAATTTGAATTATCTCAAATGAAAGACAAGGAAAGTAATAATGATATAAGTAACTCAGTTCCCCTTCAGGGGTTAGGGCTAAACTCCCCTTTAGGGGCTGGGGGTAGTTTCCAATCCTTTCATTTTACGTTTGCCGAAGTAGCACCCACTTTTGCCGAAGTGCTTGATTTTCTTCAATCCACCGATTTGGAAGAAGAACATCCTGCGGTAATTTTTATTCGGGAAATTTTGGAAGAACTTAATTTCGACACAGGCATTAATGGTGGATATACACTGATGCCTGTCGATGATTTACAGATAAAAGAGGGGACACTTTCCATTGGAACAACCATCCTGAATTTGGGGCGTCAGGTGTGTGGTTATATCAAAGAATCAACACAATTAGCTGTATTTTTATGTACAGCCGGCGAAGATTTTACGCGCATGACCAATCAACTTAACGATCAGGGCGACATCATGGAAGCGTTTATTTTGGATGCCATTGGCTCGTTGACGGTTGAAAACGCCATGGATAAAATTCAGGAGCAACTCAAAACTGAAATGCATCTTCAGGGAAAAAAAATATCCAATCGTTACAGTCCCGGCTATTGCAACTGGCCTTTGTCCGATCAGCGAGTACTTTTTGACCTTATCGGAGAAAATCCGACGGGCATTCAGTTGAGCGATTCCTGCCTGATGACACCCCGAAAATCGGTGAGTGGCATTATCGGAATTGGAACTCATCTAAAACATCATGCTTATGGTTGTGCTATTTGTAGCAATGTAGATTGCATCTACCGACGGATTTTACATGAAAAATAACTGAGTAAGAATCTGCAACATCAATTAATGTGTATATTTGCTGAAACGTAAATCAAACTGAAAATGACTGTAACTGCACACATAGATATTAGCACTCCAACAGGTCGTAAGATTCTGGAAGAATTGAAGAAGCACAGGAAAGTAGTTAAAATTGATTACGAGGAAGCTGCCGAAACTAATGATGTAGTTTGTGAGGATGATATGGTCGATATTCAGGTTGCTGAAGAGCGGCTGTGGACTGAACTTGAAAATAAATTTGGACAGGACATAAGGAATTATACTGAATAATGAAGCATTTCAGAATCAGAATTCTCAAAAAAGCATTGGACGATATTGACGACTTAGCGGTATTCATTTCTGAAAATTATCAAGCACCTCTAACGGTCAGGAAATATGTTGATGAATTATGGTTTGAAATTCGAAAGTTAGAGGTGAATGCAGAATCAATTCCTGTGTCGCAATATAAAGATGTGTTGAGATATGGCAAAAATGCCCAGAGTATCCGTTATAAAAGTCATATTGTAATATATACTATTCAGAATGACACTGTAGTTATTCGTAAAATAACGATTGCTGCGTTAATTAAATCCTGAATAGGATAGAAAAATTGATATTTTTCTTGCTCAAATAAAAATAAATTATCATCTTTGCACTCGATTTAAAGATAAAAAGAAATGAACTCAATTCAAACAGTAAACAAATTTTGGTGGTGGCACTTGCAGATTAGCTAATCCGTGAGAGGGTACACCTATGTATACATTTGAATTTAAAATATACAGAAAAGGCTTGTCGGAACTCACGATAAGCCTTTTTTATTTACTATTTGGTCATTTACTATTTACTATTTCAAACAGAAAACTTACTAAAAACGAAAATAAATGAGCTATCAGGTTGACGAGAACGGATATTATGGCGAATTTGGCGGGGCGTATATCCCTGAAATTCTGCACGGTTCTTTTGAAAGATTGAAAGAAGCATTTTATGCGGTAAAAGACGATCCTACTTTCAAGGCAGAGTATTACGAACTGCTGAAAAACTACGTAGGTCGCCCTTCTCCCTTGTATTTTGCAAAACGATTATCGGCAGCTTATGGCACCAACATTTACCTGAAAAGGGAAGACCTGAATCACACGGGTGCTCATAAAATCAACAACTCATTAGGACAAATTTTGTTGGCAAAACGTATGGGTAAAACCCGCATCATTGCCGAAACAGGTGCCGGACAACACGGTGTGGCTACAGCTACAGCTTGTGCGCTGATGGGATTGGAATGTATTGTATTTATGGGCAAAACCGATGTAGAACGTCAGTTCTTAAATGTGCAGAAAATGCGCATGTTGGGTGCTACAGTTGAGGCGGTAACGAGTGGAAACATGACCTTGAAAGACGCCACCAACGAGGCTTTCCGTTATTGGTGTTCCAACCCTGATTCTTTTTATATTGTAGGTTCTACGGTGGGTGCGCATCCTTATCCTGATATGGTGGGTTATTTTCAATCGGTGATTAGTGAGGAAATTAAATGGCAACTCAAAGAGCACATTGGTCGCGATTATCCCGATTATTTGATGGCTTGTGTGGGCGGTGGTAGCAATGCCATGGGAACTTACTACCATTATCTGACCGACGAACGAGTAAAAATCGTTTCGGCTGAGGCAGGTGGTTTGGGTGTCGATAGTGGCGAAACGGCTGCAACTATTTCGCTGGGAACTACGGGAATTATCCATGGTTCTAAAACACTGTTGATTCAGGATGAAGATGGACAGATTATCGAGCCATATTCCATTTCTGCCGGTTTGGATTATCCCGGAATTGGTCCTGCACATGCGCATTTTGCTAAAGCGGGTCGTACCAAAGTTTGGCCAATCAACGATGATGAAGCGCTGGAAGCCGCTTTTGAACTGACTCGTTTGGAAGGAATCATTCCTGCTATCGAATCGGCTCATGCGCTGGCATTGCTTAAGAAAGAAAAAGAAACCTTCAAGCCCGAAGATATTGTGGTTCTGACTGTTTCCGGGCGTGGAGATAAAGATATGGATACGTATATAAAGCATTTTAAATAACTACCCCCGACCCCTAAAGGGGAGTAAGTAATATTACTATAGATTATAAAAGATATTTGTATGAAAAGTCAAAATATAAATTCAGGAGACCAAGCTAACTTCAGTTCCCCTTCAGGGGCTAGGGGTAGGTTATTTGTTCATTCAAAAAAAATGCTCGCCGACCTGCAAACTCCGGTGGGTATATATCTCAAAATTCGTGATTTGTACACGAACTCGGTGTTGTTGGAAAGTTCTGACTATCACGGAGTGGAAAACAGTTATTCGTACATTGGCTTTTGTCCAATCGGTGGAATTTCGGTAAATCAGTTTTTGATTAAAGAAGAATATCCCGACGGTACCAAAATAGAAACTCTGGTTACTGGCAAATTGACAGTTGCAGAACGCTTCGATGCTTTTCTGAAATCGGTGGATATTATCAAAAATGACAATCCTGTGGGCATCAACGGGCTTTTTGGATATTCGTCTTACGAGTCGGTGCAGTATTTCGAAGATGTAAAGCTTTCGGCTCGCGAAACCGTACCCGGAAGCATGCCTGGTTTGCATTATGTGTTGTTCAAATACATCATTGCTATCAATCATTTCAATAATGAACTGACCATTATTGAAAATTTGTTGGAGGGTGAAACTTCGCAGATTGATTCCATTCAGGAAATTCTGGAGAATAACAACATTGCCCTTTATGATTTCGAAGCCGTTGGCGAGGAAAAATCGGATATTTCGGACGAGGATTACCGCAAGATGGTAACCCGCGGAAAAGAAGAATGTTACAAAGGAAATGTGTTCCAGATCGTACTCTCGCGCCGATTTTACCAACAATACAAAGGCGATGATTTCAAATTGTATCGCACCTTGCGTTCGGTGAATCCTTCTCCGTATTTGTTCTACTTCAACTTTGGCGATTTCCGCATCTTCGGTTCGTCGCCTGAGGCACACCTTGTAGTAGATGCCAAAAAGGAAAAGGCCTACATCAAACCAATTGCTGGTACTTTTCGTCGAACTGGTAATGATGAAAAAGATGCCGAACTGGCTGAAAAACTCAGCACCGACAAAAAAGAAAATGCCGAACATGTGATGTTGGTCGATCTGGCTCGCAACGACCTGAGTCGCAATACCGATACAGTTGTGGTAGATGTATACCGCGAAGTGCAGTATTATTCGCATGTGTTGCATTTGGTGTCGAGCGTGAGTGGAAAGCTTCGTCCCGATACGAAAATTATCAAGCTGTTTGCTGATACTTTCCCAGCCGGAACACTTTCGGGAGCGCCCAAAATCAAAGCCATGCAGCTGATCGACAGCATTGAACCGCACGACCGTGGTCCATACGGTGGATGTTTGGGTTATATCGGTTTCGACGGAAGTATGAATCAGGCCATCACCATACGTTCGTTTGTAAGTAAAAACAACACGCTTTACTATCAGGCTGGTGCCGGTGTTGTTGCCAAATCGAGCGAAGAAAGCGAATTACAGGAAGTGAATAATAAACTGGCGGCGCTCAAAAGAGCTATAACTGTAGCATCGACCCCTAACCCCTAAAGGGGAATTAAATTACCAATGATTTATCTAAAATTAAAATTTTAAAATTGTATGAGTAGTCAGATAAAAATACAAGACGATACTAACTCAAATTCCCCTTTAGGGGCTAGGGGTTGTACTATTCTCGTTTTCGACAATTACGATTCATTTACATATAATCTGGTGCATGCCGTGAAAAAGTTGGGATATACCGACGTGGAAGTGCATCGCAACGACCAGATCGCACTGGAAGAAATAGCCCGTTTCGATAAGATTATTCTTTCGCCGGGGCCGGGTGTACCTTCCGAGTCGGGCATATTACTCGATGTAATTAAAACATATGCACCTACAAAACCTATTCTCGGTGTTTGCTTGGGCGAGCAAGCCATTGCTGAAGCATTTGGCGGTACATTGATTAACCTTTCTGAAGTTCATCACGGCATTTGCTCTGTGGTAGATGTGATTGAAGAGGATGTGCTGTTTAATGGTTTAGACAAAAAGCTGGAAGTGGGACGTTACCATTCATGGGCAGCTGAAAAATCAACTTTGCCTGAATGCCTGAAAATTACAGCAGTGGACGACGAAGGGATGATTATGGCTTTGGCACACAAAACTTACGATGTGCGCGGTGTGCAGTTTCATCCCGAATCGGTGTTGACTCCCAAAGGTGAACAAATGCTGAAAAACTGGTTGGAAGCCCCCTAAATCCCCCACAGGGGGA
>JBJOOU010000127.1:0-8828 GCA_046051105.1 Bacteroidota bacterium | reverse complement strand
CGTCGCGTTTATAAATATATGAAGTTCCCATCTTTTAGTTCCAATTTAATTGTTTCTGATTTTCAAATAACATTTTTCCAAATGAAAATCAATAATTTAATCGTTTATTTAGCACCCATACATTTAGCGAGTCGCTTTTATAAGTAGGCAAGTCCGACGAAAGCTGAAGGTATTCCGACGCATACATAATGGTAGCTGCCAAAGCACCAATCAACTCATCATCTTCATTTTCCAGCATTTCGGGAGTAAACACAGTGTCAACCCAACGAGTAGTGTACGATGCATCCACAAAAGCCGGATGTTGCAACACGGTACGGCAGAACGGAACCGTTGTTTTCAGACCAATCAAACTAAACTCATACAATGCGTTCAGTGTTTTCTCAATCACAGCTTGACGGCTGTCGGCATGAACAATGATTTTAGCAATCATCGAATCGAAATAAGGAGTTACTACCGATCCACTCTGGATTCCAGTTTCGATACGAATGGTCGGATCCTGTGGGAAATGCACTTTATCGATAAAACCAGTTTGAGGGCTGAAGCGGTTTTGAGGATCTTCAGTATTCACACGACACTCAATAGCCCAACCTTTGATCTGTATATCCTCCTGTTGAAGCGTCAATTCTTCGCCCAACGCCACACGCACCTGCCAATCCACCAGGTCAACACCGGTAATCATCTCAGTAACGGGATGTTCCACCTGAATACGCGTATTCATTTCCATGAAATAGTACGAACCATCTTCGTCCATAATATATTCGATAGTACCAGCCGAATAATATCCGATCGATTTAGCAAATCGAACCGCCAATTCGCCCATTTCTTTACGCATTTCGGGCGAAACGCTGGCCGAAGGAGCTTCTTCCACAATCTTCTGGTGCTTACGTTGCAACGAACATTCGCGCTCACCGAGGTGAATCACATTGCCATGCTTGTCACCCATGATCTGGAACTCGAGGTGTTTCGGGTTTTGCAGGTATTTTTCGATAAACATATCGCCGTTACCAAAAGCAGCCAGAGCCTCTTCGGATGCCGACTTGAAGTTACGTTCGATGGTTTCTGGTTTCTCAACGATACGCATACCACGCCCGCCACCTCCGGCTGAAGCTTTAAGAATAACCGGATAACCAATACTATCGGCAAAAGCCTTAGCCGCAGCTGCATCTTTCACAGGTCCATCGCTACCGGGCACCAACGGAAGTCCGGCTTTGATGGCCATGCTTTTAGCCACCGTCTTCAAACCCATATCACGAATTAATTGTGGTGACGGGCCAATAAAGTTGATTCCATTGTCAACACAAAGTTGCGCAAAATCCGGATTTTCGGACAAAAAGCCATAGCCCGGATGAATCATATCTATATTATGTTCAACTGCCAATGCCACAATGCGCTCAGCATCCAGAAAGATGGCTTTTTCGTTGTTTGCATCACGGGCAGGAATAATTTCATCAGCATATTTCAGATAAAGAGCATCGGGCTCTCTATCACTTTGAAAAACAACTGCCAACATACCCAGCTTATGTGCCGAACGGATAATCCGTATGGCAATTTCGCTTCGATTGGCAATTAGAATACGTTTTTTCATGCGATAATAATTGTTTTAAAATTATAGAATAAAACGATGATGTCGGCTGTTTTCATAAAAACATCAACACCGTTTTATTATGTTGTGTTAGTGAGTTTTATTATATTTTGTCAACTTCCAGCTTTTGATTAAAGCGGAATACTTCCGTGCTTGCGGGCTGGCTTGTGATATTGTTTATTCGACAGAATATCAAAAGCTGTAATAAGGATCTGGCGGGTAGACGAAGGTTGAATAACCTCATCAATCAAACCAATTTCTTCCGCTTTATATGGGTTTGCCACTTCGTTTTTGTATTTTTCCACCAGAATTTTTTCTAATTCTGCTTTGTCTTCGGCGGCATTTAATTCTTTTCTGTTCACAATTTTGATAGCGCCTGCAGGCCCCATTACGGCAATTTCAGCAGTTGGCCATGCAAAGTTGAAATCCCCACCTGTATTTTTACTACTCATCACAATGTAAGCTCCACCATATGCCTTGCGGGTAATAACGGTAATTTTCGGCACTGTAGCTTCGCAAAATGCATAGAGTAATTTTGCACCATTACGAATAATACCGTTGTGCTCCTGCTCCATACCCGGTAAGAATCCTGGTACATCCTCCAGAACAAGCAATGGAATGTTAAATGCATCACAAAAACGAACAAAGCGGGCACCTTTTACGCTGGCATTGATGTCCAGAGTTCCGGCCATCACTTTGGGCTGATTGCCCACTATACCTATCGTTTTGCCATTCAGGCGAGCAAACCCAACCAAAATATTTTGAGCAAATTTTTCGTGTACTTCGAAGAAAGTGTCTTTATCAACAATGATATTAATAATATCCTTCATATCATAAGGACGGTTGGGATCATCCGGTACAACTTTATCTAAAAATTCCTGACGCGATTGATAAGAACTTATCAGATTCGAAACAGGATTTGCTTCGTAATTATTCGAAGGAATATAAGATAACAGCTTACGAATAAGCATAATAGTGTGTTCTTCGTCGTCGGACACGAAATGAGCTACACCACTTTTGCTGGCATGCACACTCCCACCACCCAGGCTTTCCATATCTACATCTTCGTTCAACACCTCTTTCACAACGTCGGGACCAGTTACAAACATATATGAAGTTTGGCTGGTCATAAAGATAAAGTCGGTTAATGCCGGAGAATATACAGCTCCACCGGCTGCCGGACCCAGAATAGCCGAAATTTGCGGAATAATACCGGAAGAGCGAACATTATTGCGGAAAATTGTAGCGTAAGCCGAAAGACTTTTTACACCTTCCTGAATACGTGCACCTCCCGAGTCCATCAATCCTACGATAGGGGCACCCAGTTTGAGTGCCATCTCCTGCACTTTAGCAATCTTCATCCCGTGTGCATATCCCAGCGATCCTCCTAATACAGTAAAATCCTGAGCATAAGCAAATACACTACGTCCCTGCACCAAACCTCTACCTACAACAACGCCATCACCAAAATTGGATTGTTTACTGCTCATCGGCGTTTGAGATGGAGAAACAAACGCATCAAATTCAAAAAAAGTACCTTCATCAAACAGTACATTAATACGTTCACGGGCGGTCAGTTTCCCCTTTAAATGCTGCCGGGTGGCCGCATTATCTTCCATTTCCTGCAACGCTTTCAGTCGCTGCTCAAATACCTCGTTTTTGTTCATTAGTTTTTATGTGAATAGTCTATTTATATAAAAAGACAATGTATAACATTTCTCTGATTGAATATCGTTCAACATAAATCAGCTTCAGTTTTATATTCAAAACAACATCAATTGCACAAAAGTAATATTTTTGTGCAAATACTGAAAATTGCCGTCAATTAATCTACATGTGGGATTGCTTTGGTGGTGCTAAACAGAAGAAAAAAAATGTTTGTAAAACCACAAGCACATTTATAACAATCAAGTTATTATGAAGTTCATTTCAAAAATCAGCTTTTATAGCATAATTAGATACTAAACAGTTGCTCCCGGGTAAACAACCATAGAAGAAAAACAACGATCACCAAAGCAGGTAACATATTAAGGATACGCAGTTTTTTTATTTCAAGGATATTAATGCCCAGCCCCATCAACAATATTCCACCGGTACTGACAAGCCCCTGCACAATAACATCGGTAAAGAATGTTCCTGCAAAAGAAGCTAATAAAGTAAGCAATGCCTGAAAAATAAAAACAGGTATGGCCGAAGCAATCACTCCGCCTCCGAAAGCTGAAGCCAGCAGTATCGACGAAAAAAAATCCATTAGCGATTTCGTCAATAGAATATCCGACGACCCACCAGTACCTTCATTTACAGTACCCACTATCGTCATGGCGCCCACACAAAAAAGTAGAAAGGAAGTAATCAATCCTTCAGAAAAACGCTCATTTCCTATTTTGAATTTTGACTTCAAATACCCGCTCATCTTTTCAGCTCCTTTTTCAAGGTTCAGCCACTCGCCTACCAAAGCACCAATAGCTAAGCTACCCACTATAATAAGTATATGGTCCATTTTCACGGCCATTGAAATACCGATAGCTAATGTAAACAGCCCAATTGCCTGAAAGTAAATGGAAGTAATTCGTTCCGGCATATTCTTCCTGAACAATAAACCAATCGCCCCTCCTACAACGATAGCTACAGTATTTACAATTGTTCCAATCATAATAATTTATATTCTTCCAATTTTGATGCAAAAATAGTAAAATTTATGACAAATCGCAGAAGACATTATAATGAAACTGTAATCAGCGACCAGTGTACATAATCACGATTTGAAATGAGTATAAATTTAGAATAATACTGCTTCACACTGCTCAAACTTCACAAATCCAGGCAAAAGACGCAGTTAATTATTGTTATTATATGTTTATATTTCAGACTTTTGAGGCTTTTTAAAAATATTCAATGTGATATATAACAACACATTACAACAATTGCAACCTCGAGATAGCAAAATTGACGTGAACAATTTCGAAAGCCATTTTTTACCACATTTTATTCGTTTCTTACGAAAAAAAGTACTTCCTTTGCACGGTTTTTTCACAAGCAAATAATTTTCATAGATTTATATGAGCAGTTTATCGCTTTTCCTAACCGTATTCCTCACAGGAATCGTTTTAGTGGTTGCCGGTCTTGGCATTGCCATTTTGTTAGCACCAAAGTCATTTAACTTACAGAAAGGGGAACCTTATGAGTGTGGTATTCCAACACATGGTACCTCGTGGATGCAATTTAAAGCAGGTTATTATCTGTATGCAATTTTGTATCTGATGTTCGATGTGGAAACTATCTTTTTGTTTCCCTGGGCAAATGTAGTGCGTGAATTGGGCTATACCGGTTTGTATAGTATTTTATTCTTTATTGTTATCCTGGGTCTGGGTCTGGCTTATGCCTGGAAGAAAAACGTATTGAAATGGAACTAAAAGACATTAAAATCAAAGGTATTCCTACTGAGGAATTTAAAGATAACGAGTATCTTGAAGATTACATCAAAGAGCTGGAAGCTGCTGGTGTAAACGTAGTGTTAAGTACATTGGATCAAATGATCAACTGGGGACGTTCGAACTCAGTATGGCCGTTGATTTATGCAACCAGCTGTTGTGGTATCGAGTTTATGTCGACCGCTGCTGCGCATAATGATATTGCTCGCTTTGGTATGGAAGTTACCCGTAACAGTCCACGTCAGGCCGACTTGATGATCGTTGCAGGAACCATGGTACATAAAATGGCACCACTTATCAAACGTGTGTACGACCAGATGGCCGAACCTAAATATGTATTGGCGATGGGTGCATGTGCTATTTCGGGTGGTCCGTTCGTGAATTCATATCACGTAGTGAAAGGTGTGGATCAAATTATACCTGTTGACGTGTACGTACCCGGTTGTCCTCCCCGTCCTGAATCATTGTTTTACGGCTTAATGCAATTGCAACGTAAAATTAAGATTGAACAATTTTTGGGCAAAAAGCAACGATAAGACTACCCCTAACCCCTAAAGGGGAACAAAGAGTAGTTACATCATATGATATAATAATCATATCTCATTTAAATAAAGAGATTATATAACACAAAACAAATCTAATTCCCCTTTAGGGGTTAGGGGTGATTTTATGGAAAAAATTAAACAGCTAATACTAAAAACCGTAGGCGAAGCTCTTATTGAAGACAAACAGCCGCTAACGGTAACAGTGGAGCCGAAACAATTGCCAGTATTGGCAAAAGCACTTCGCGACAATGCTGAGCTGCCTTTCGATATGTTGGTAAAACTTATCGGGGTGGATCGCGGCGAAGAACTCGGAGTAAACTACCTGATTTGCTCTTCGACCGATCTTTCGAAAGAGATTGTTCTGAAAACCGGGACGAAAGATCGTGAAAACCCATTGTTGTATACCGTTACCGATATTTACGAAACTGCTCACTACAACGAACGTGAGGTTTTTGCATTGTTGGGTGTTCGATTTATCAACAATCCGGACATGCGTAAATTCTTCCTGAACGGCGACTGGGTAGGTTATCCATTGCGTAAGGATTATGACGCTACTCCAAGTATCAACCCTGTTACACTTGAAAGTAAAGATATCATAGACGTGGCACCACGTATTATGGAAAATGAAAAAGGTGAACTGGTTGAAGAAACTGTAAACATTTTCGAAGAAGACGATTATATCATCAACATCGGTCCTCAGCACCCATCTACACACGGGGTTATGCACTTCCGTACTGCTTTGGACGGTGAAATTGTAAAAAAAATCGACGTACATAGTGGTTACATTCACCGTGGTATCGAAAAATTGAGCGAAAGCCTCACCTACCCTCAAATTCTGCACTTCACCGACCGTTTGGATTACCTTTCGGCCAACATCAACCGTCATGGTTTGTGTATGTGTGTGGAAAAAGCGGCGGGTATTGAAGTTCCTGAACGTGCTCAATACATCCGTACTATCATGGATGAGTTGAACCGTATCGATTCTCACTGTTTGGCCTGGGCATGTCAGACCAATGACCTGGGTGCTACCACTGCATTTATCTATGGTATGCGCGAACGTGAGGTGATTCTGATGATTTTTGAAAAAGTATGTGGTGGACGTTTGATCATCAACCAAAATGTGGTAGGTGGTGTAATGTTCGACATTTATAAAGACTTCCAAAAAGACGTAAAAGCATTTATCCCATACATGCGTGAGAAACTGAGAGAATACGATCGTTTCTTCACACACAATCCAATCGGACTTGGACGTATGGTGAACATTGGTAACCTTACCAAAGAAGATGCTATCAGTTATGCTGTTACAGGCCCTGCCGGACGTGGTTCGGGTTGGTCATGTGATATCCGCAAACATATCCCTTACGCACTTTACGATAAAGTAGAATTCAAAGAAATCGTTCGTAACGAATGCGACTCTTACGCTCGTTACCTGAACCGCCTGGACGAAATTGAAGAATCGTTGCACATTATTGAGCAATTGATCGACAATATCCCTGATGGCGATATCTGCGCTAAAACAAAAGCAATCATCAAACTTCCTGAAGGTGAATACTATTCGCGCGTGGAAGCTTGTCGTGGTGAGTTTGGCGTATTTATCGAAAGCCGTGGCGACAAATTCCCATATCGTTTAAAATTCCGCTCACCATCTATGGCGCTGGTATCAGCCATGCCATTGATTTGTAAAGGTGAAAAGATTTCTGACTTTATTGGTATTGGTGGATCAATGGACTACGTAATTCCGGATATTGACAGATAGTAGAAAGTTCATAAAGTGGAAGGTTTGTAAAGTTGAAAGTGCTTAAGAAGAGCTACAACTTTATAAACCAACAAAACTTTAGAGACTTTTAAAACTTGACGAACTTTATAAACTTTATAAACTTCTCGAACTTTATAAACATTATGATATTAAATTTTTCACAACCGTTAGAACTTTCGCACCTGACAAGCTGGCTGGATACTGCATTGCGCAGTGGTCTGTCTGAATTTTGGGTATTGCTTATCGAGTTTGTGTTAGTGGCAGTTGGTTTGCTGACTGCTTACGCAGTGATAGCATTGATTCTGATTTATGCCGAACGTAAAATCACAGCATTCTTTCAAGCTCGTTACGGTCCCAACCGTGTAGGTAAATGGGGTATTTTCCAGAGTGTGGCCGACATGGTAAAGATCTTATTAAAAGAGATCATCAAAATTGACCGTTCAGACCGCTTCCTGTTCTTCACCGCTCCTTTCTTTATGATTGTAGCTTCGATGCTTACTTTTGGTGCCATTCCTTTCGGACAAGCACTTCACGCTATCGACTTCAACATCGGTGTACTTTATGTAACTGCAGTGTCATCACTGGGTATTATCGGGGTACTATTGGCCGGATGGTCAAGTAACAACAAATACTCGATGATTGGTGCTATGCGAAGCGGTGCACAGTTTGTAAGTTACGAACTTTCAGCGGGTTTTGCACTGATGACCATCGTAGTATTGGCAGGAACGATGCAGTTCTCACAAATGATTGAAGGTCAACGTTATTGCTGGAACATCTTCAACGGACATATTGCTTCGGTTATTGCATTTGTGATTTACCTGATTTCAGGTCACGCTGAAACCAACCGTGGTCCGTTCGACTTACCGGAAGCGGAATCTGAGTTGACTGCAGGTTACCATACAGAATATTCCGGTCTTCAATTCGGTTTTTATTACCTGGCTGAGTACCTGAACATGTTCATCATTGCTTCTATTGCAACTACTGTATTCCTGGGAGGATATTTACCAGTTCAAATTCAGGGATGGGATGGTTTCAACCACATCATGGATTTGGTTCCTTCATATGTTTGGTTCTTTAGCAAAACAGCTGTATTGATCTTCCTGAGCTTGTGGGTTCGTTGGTCATTCCCACGTTTGCGTATCGACCAATTGTTGAATCTGGAATGGAAATACCTGTTGCCAATCAACCTTTTCAACCTGTTGTTGATGGTGATTCTGGTATTAACAGGACTTACATTGAAAGACCTTTTCGGAATTCTGTAATCGTACAAATCAATTAATCGTAAATTAAAAAGATGAGTTCAGTAGCACAATATTTCAAAGGATTATTTACCGCAATTATCTCCCTGGCGAAAGGGATGTCGGTAACCTGGAAAGAACTTTGGAGACCTAAAGTTACCCAACAATATCCTGAAAACAGAGACACGCTGGTTATTTCGGATCGTTTCCGATGCGAGCTGGTGATGCCACATGACGAAAACAATGAACATGCTTGTACTGCCTGCGGTATTTGCC
>JBJOOU010000126.1:0-28881 GCA_046051105.1 Bacteroidota bacterium | reverse complement strand
CTTTATAAGTCGTAGGTAAATTTAAGCTTTTATCAAAACCGTTTCCTATTATGATTGAAGTATTGAAGGTCACCTTGCGCATGTTAGTAATAATATTATTCAAATCAGCTTTGATAAATTCTTCCTGAAGAAGTTTTGTATCTGCTTCGACAGCAAGATTGTATAATGTGATAAAGTCTTTTGAATTTGATTTATCAATTATATCGCCAGTTTCGCCACGTTTACTAATCTTCAAAAAACTACGCGAAAAATCAAAATCAGACATTGTTATTAATCTTATAATAAAACTTATTTTGGGGTAGTTTGATATAACATTATTATAAGCATCAATATTTGATTTGTAGTTCAATCGTGAAATTGGTTGATTTGAAACTGATTGATATTTGTCTAATCTTGCTGTAGAAATGTTTATATTGAAGATAATGTAAATATTATCTTCTTCTTTCAGTATGAGTTTTAGAAGTATTTCATTAGTTAACGCTAAAGTTGCAACATATGCATAGTTGTTTTTGATGTATTTTAATTCCTGATCTTTCAGATTTTTAGCTTCAGTATATGTAAGAAAATTTATTTGGTCAGCAGTGAGCATACGATTAATTTTTTTGAATGTTGATAATTCTTCGATAATGATTTATTTTCTTTTGATTCGACTAAATCTGTATCAGAGTCAAATCGTACCATAAAAATACGTAAAAAATAATGTTGTTGTTGATTTTGAGGGCTGTCTTATCACAATGTATTTACACAATCTAAAATTTTACCCGTTTCGAATACGACTTTCACCGTTCAAAATATCATTCACTCCTTTCAGAAAGCGACTTTCTCCCTTCAGAAGGTCGTTCCCTCCTTTTAGAATGCGATTTTCTTCGTTCAGAATGTCGTTCGCTCCGTTTAGAAGGCGGTTTTCACCGTTTAGAAGGTCGTTCGCTTCTTTCAGAAGGCGATTTTCTCCTTTCAGAAGGTCGTTTGCATCGTTCAGACGTTAAATGCAATGCTTGTTTTTCGGGAGAATGCTGGTAGTTGGTAACTTTCTATTTTTCAACATCCAAATTCCCCGTTGTGAGTATTAAAGATTATTTGGTAGCAGCATCGGCGGTGGTGTCGCTGGTGGTGTTGCTGGTTTTGGTATCGGCTTTGCTTACCTGGCGCACGCGTTTGAGCAGCTCGGTAAATGTATATTCGGCCAGCTTGGTTTTGTCGGTCGATTTATACAGTATCTTGCCAATGTTGGTAATTTCGCTCATGGTAGCATACAAGGTGTTGAGTGTGCTCAAATTGTTTTGTACTACCGATTTGCGATTGACGAACGTTTGGTATTGTTGCTGTTTGTCGTCGGCTATTTGTGAGGAAATCGACTTTAGTGTACTGATCATATCTTCGGTCAATCCCACTGCCAACAAAACAGCTTTGAACACCTGAATATTGCTGATCACAATATTCAAATTGCCACATACACCTTCGGCATCCTGACTTTTTATCGCTTTCCGCAGGGCAGTGATGCCAAACTGTGCATCGGTCTGGTTGATGTCCTTTTTGGCCAGCGACAAATAGCCACTTACTTTGTTCATCGTATCATTCACCTGATTCATATTGTTGGTGATGCGCGCTGTGGCTTGCTTCATCAATATGGTTTCAGATTCGGGCTCCACAATATCGCTTGCCTGGGCAATCATTGCTTCATAATTGCTGACATATGCGTTATTGAACAAGGGCGAATAGGCTGTGAATTCAGCCAAATCGCGTTTTAAACTAAAGCCTACAAACTTGCAGATGGGAATCAGTTCCTCATCTTTGCAATTGTAGGCTCGCGCAGAAGAATTAGACATAATTTTTTCAATGTTTTTGAATGGGGTTTTGTATGGTTGAAAAATAGAAAGTTCTCAGAATAAACATCAAATGCTTTGGAATAAGATTGTTGTGTTTGAAATGTGGCTCACAGTATTGTAGAACGCTATTTTGTAAGCTTAAAAATTAACGTCTAAATATAGGGCATTATTTTGGATAATACAATAGCGATTGATCGTCATTTTTTATATAAATGACTGAAAAAACTTATGTTCTGCAACATGTTTTTGAGGGTTGTTTGGCGCTGACAACAAGTGCTTTGTCGGCAAAAGAAGAAAAACAGGGATCGGAAGGCTCTGTTGCAAACAAAAAAGGAAGCTCAATGGCTGAACTTCCTTGCTGTTGTGTTAGGGGTAGGGTGTAGCATTATGCGTTTTCCCCATAGCTAAGGGGAGGTTCGCTTGCCGAATCCATTGCCACCCCATTTATGGGGTGGCTAAAAAAGTAGTGGCTGGTTATCGGCTTTAGCCAAATGATAAGCTGAGTATGGTGCTCTTATTTGCGAATCGATACCGGATATAAACATCTGTTATTTGCAAATGCATCTTTAGTCGGAATACAAATTATGAGTTGAAAGGGAAATTTACGGGTTGGGCATTTGTGCCTTTTCAGGCTTATTGTTGTAAAAGAGTCTTTCTCTGGCTTTATATTAGTATGACCAATTGCAACTATGTTGAAACACTTGATTGCTAAGTTGCGGTGAATCGGGCGGAGGACTCACTTCCAAACTTCCCCAAAACAAAAAAGGAAGTTCAAATTTTGAACTTCCTTTTTTCGCTGTAGCGGGAACGAGAGTTGAACTCGTGACCTCCGGGTTATGAATCCGACGCTCTAACCAACTGAGCTATCCCGCCTTTCTTCTAAAGCGGTGCAAAGATAGGCTTTTTAGCCCAATTTGCAAACACTTTAGAATAAAAAATCTGATATTTTTTCGGCCTTGTTTTTATCTCTTTGGTTTCCAGTTGAAATGTATTATATAATTGTCAACTGTTCATTATCCATTGTTCATTAAAACACTGGTTTCATTCCCAAATTCCACATCACAAAGGCCCACATATCGGTTTGTGCATCGATTATTTTGCTGATGGGCTTGCCCGCACCGTGGCCCGCTTTCGAGTCGATACGGATCAGAGTGGGCTTTTCGCCGGCATTTTTGTCCTGCAAAGTAGCTGCAAACTTAAACGAATGTGCCGGAACCACGCGGTCGTCATGGTCGCCTGTCATTACCATGGTGGCCGGATATTTCACGCCTTCACGAATGTTGTGCAGGGGCGAGTAGCCTTTCAGGTATTCAAACATTTCTTTGCTTTCGCCACTGTTGCCGTAGTCGCTGGTCCACGACCAACCGATGGTAAACAGATGGTAGCGCAACATATCCAGCACGCCAACCTCCGGTATAGCCACCGCATACAAGTCGGGGCGTTGTGTCATGCATGCACCCACCAACAAACCACCGTTGGAGCCTCCGTCAATGGCCAGTTTCTCTTTGCAGGTGTATTTGTTCTTGATTAAATACTCGGCGGCAGCAATGAAATCGTCAAATACATTCTTTTTCTTCATTTTGGTGCCGGCCATATGCCATTCCTCGCCATACTCACCGCCTCCACGCAGATTGGTCACCACATAGATGCCGCCATTTTCGAGGAAGGGGATGCGTCCGGCCGCAAAGCTCGGATTCAAACTGATATTAAAGCCGCCATAACCGTATAGCATCAAGGGGTTTTTGCCATTGCGTTTCAGGCCTTTTTTGTAGGTCAGCGTCATTGGTACGCGGGTGCCGTCCTTGCTGGTGTAGAAAATTTGTTCGCTCAGGTAGCTGGCGGGGTCAAACGCCACTTCCGACTTAAACAGCACTTCCGCCAGGTTTTTATCCGTGTTGAGTTTGAACACAGTAGGAGGGAAGGTGTAGGAAGTAAACATAAAGAACGCCTCCGCGTCGTCGCTCTCGCCCGAAAGGCCGGTTACCGATCCCAGCGTTGGCAGCTGCACTTCGTATAGTTTTTTGCCCGTGAGGTCAAATGCATACACATGGTTGGTGGCATCTTTCATGTATTCGGCTATTACTTTTCCGCCAATAATCGACACATTTTCCAGCACGTCCTTCGATTCCGGCAGTACTTCTTTCCAGTTTTCGCGCGCTGGCTGAGCCGGATCTACCACCATCAGGCGTCCTTTGGGCGCTTTCCAGTTGGTGAGGACGTACAGTTTGCCGTTCACTTCGTCCACCACGTTGTAGTCGTTGTCAAATCCCGGAGCCAGTTCCACATAGCCTGCATCCGCCTTGCTCAGGTCTTTTATCAACAGTCCGTTGCCCGTAGTGGTTTCGGTCACCATCACCACCAGGTATTTTTCTTTGCCCACTACGCTGGCGTAGCATTCGCGCAGCGCATGTTGCTTGTCCTCGTACACCAACTGGTCTTCGCTCTGATCCTGCCCAACCGTGTGGAAATACAGCTTTTGGTATTCGTTTTTCACCGAATACTCTTTTCCGGCTTCGGGCGCATCAAACGCACTGTAGTAAAAACCATTGCCCAGCCACTGTATTTGGCTCGATTTCGACCACATAATATGGTCGGCCAGCAGTTTGCGGTTGTTCATGTCTATTACAAAAATCTCGTTCCAGTCCGATCCGCTCCGGGCAATAGCGTACGACAAATACCGTCCGTCTTTCGAAAAAGCCACATCGTGAAGCGCCACCGTGCCGTCTTTCGAAAATTTGTTAGGATCCAGCACCACTTCCGCTTCCGCAGTCAGCGATTTCTGACGGTACAGCACGCTTTGGTTCTGTAGTCCGTTGTTTTTGTAGAAGTAATAATAACCACCTTTCTTAAACGGCGAACCGTATTTCGGATAATTGTACACCGTTTTCAACCGCGCCCGGAGTTGTTCCCTGAAAGGGATGGTGCTTAGATAATCCTGCGTCACCTTGTTCTCTGCCTTCACCCACGCCGACGTGTTCGCCGCAGTGTCGTTCTCCAACCATCGGTACGGTTCCTTCACCTGTACCCCAAAGTAGGTATCCACCACATCGCCTTTCGCCGTTTGCGGATACTTCAGTTTCTGTGCATTTGTCGTTCCCTGCGTCATAGCCACTAAAAATGCCATTCCTAAAAATGCTTGTTTCATATGTTTACTATTTAAATCAACCCCGAAGCCCTAAAGGAGCATCCGGAGTTGGCTCATTGTTTCTGTAAATGTTACTTTCCCATTTCTTACTTCTCATTTCTTTTTCTTTGGGCGCCACCCCTTCGGGGTCGGGCTTTCGGCTCTTGTACCGTCCGCTGCGCGTCCGCCACGCCGCCTCTATCCCTGGCGCACGGTTGCGAGGGTTCGGCTCCTTTTATCCACTTTCCCTTCTATGTAAGGTTTTGGCATTTTGTGCCTAAAACTCCCCATGGAAATAGTAACGCTGATTTAGCTGATGTAGCGGGATTCTGCGGATTTTCAACTGATTTTGTTTTCTTCGAAAACATCTGATCAGTTGATATAATCCAGAGAATCCGTTTCGATTTATCGAAATAATCCGATTCCAATCTGCTTCCTTTTATCCGTGTTCATCCGCTCTCTCCGTTTCATCCGCGTTTCTATTTCATCCTGGATGTATAATATCATATTCCAATCTTCCTTTTTTACTATACATTATATATTGCAGCTAAAAGCATACAATATCATCAATGTAACCGGGATTAATTGGTTTACTTATGCATGGCAACTGAATAAAAACACCCTCGGATTGCAAAGATACAAAACACCACGATACCCCAAACCTTAAAACTGCATAATTATCCGATTTTCCACCTCTGCTACCATCTTGCTCTTCATCTCGCTACTGTGCTGACAATTTGTTTTTCAGCTTCCCTCATCACTTTTAATCTAACTTCTGACCTCCTTAAACAACCAACGGAGTGACTGCCAAGTCACCCCGTTGCTAAAAATATCAAAATTGCTCAAAAAATACGAGCAACAGAAAATCACTAATCACTAATCGTTCATCACTGTATAAACTCCCAATTCCTTCGCCACTTCGTACATGTACGCTTTCGCAGCATCGTATTCGTTGGGAATCACGCCGTCCATGATCGCATCTTTAATCTTCATTTTGATGTCGCCCACTGTAGCGCATGCCGGTAGATTGAATGTTTCCATAATTTCCTGCCCGCTGATGGGTGGTTGGAAATTGCGTACGCGGTCTTTTTCTTCAATTTCTTTCAATTTGCGGCGTACAATCAGGAAGTTGTTTTTATAGCGTTTTACTTTATCCGGATTTTTCGACGTAATATCCGCTTCGCAAAGCTGCATCAGGTCGTCGATATCGTCTCCCGCTTCAAACAACAGTCTGCGAATGGCCGAATCGGTAATTTCATCCTCGCTCAACACAATCGGACGCATGTGCAGCGTCACCAGCTTTTGTACGTACTTCATTTTCTCGTTTGTAGGCAACTTCATCCGGCGGAAAATTTCCGGAATCATCTTTTCGCCCACAAAATTATGGTTATGGAAGGTCCATCCCAAGCGTTTGTCGTAGCGTTTCGTGCGTGGTTTGCCTATGTCGTGCAGCAATGCAGCCCAGCGCAACCACAAATTGTCGGTGTGCTGGCAAAGTCCGTCCAGTACCGCCAGCGTATGATAAAAGTTGTCCTTATGCCCAACACCATCTTTCGTTTCGGCGCCTTTCAATGCCAGCACTTCAGGGAAGATCAGCTCTAATAAACCCGTTTTCTCCAACAGTATAAAGCCTACCGACGGTTTGCGCGACATCATAATCTTATTCAATTCGTCGGCAATCCGTTCTTTCGAAATAATGCTGATCCGTTCTTTGTTTCGGGCAATGGCATCGAAGGTGTTACTCTCTAAAAAGAAGCCTAGCTGTGCCGAGAAACGAATGCCGCGCATCATCCGCAACGGATCGTCAGAGAAAGTGATGTCGGGATTGAGCGGTGTGCGTATCACGAAGTTCTTCAGGTCATTCAACCCGCCAAACGGATCGACCAACTCGCCAAAGCGGTCTTTGTTCAAACACAGCGCCAACGCATTAATGGTAAAGTCGCGGCGGTTCTGGTCGTCTTCCAGCGTTCCGTCTTCCACAATCGGTTTCCGCGAATCCCTTTGATACGACTCCCGGCGTGCTCCCACAAACTCCACTTCTATGTCCTTGCATTTTACCTGTGCCGTGCCAAAGTTCTTAAACACACTCAGCTTCGCTTTTTTTCCAAGGCGGTCGGCCACTTTTTGTGCCAAATCAATGCCACTTCCTACCACTACCACGTCGATATCTTTGGAAGGGCGTTGTAAAAATATATCACGAACATAGCCTCCAATCACGTAACACTCCTGTTGTTGTTCGTCGGCGGCTTCTGAAATTATCTGAAATATAGGGTCTTGTAAATGTTCTTTCATCAAAATGTCCAATCTTTTTCGGGAGTACAAAAGTACTCGAATATCTTTAAACAACAAAAACCCCAACAGTGTTTGCTGTCGGGGCTTTCATTCTTTGTCAGTTTGCTTATGCTTCTACGCTTTTGGCTTTGCGGGCACGTGCTTTTTTCAACTCATTTTCCAGTCTTTCTATTTCCTGTTCCTGATGGTTGATTGTTTTTAAAAGCTCGTTCAATTCCTCATTGTCGATAGTGGTTGGGTATTGTGCATCCACCCGCTCCAGGAAGTCGGCCAGTATATTCATATAGTTCATAAACGCCTCGTATGCCGACTCGTAATGAGTGCCATAGGAATCTTTATGACTGATATAGCGGAAATTGTCAGTGGATTGGAGGATCAACCAATCTCTTAATAATGGCTTGTCAGTACATAGTCGTACGCGTTCACCCACTGCATACAATTTACTCAAAGCCTCCTGTTGCAAATCATTACCTGTCCAGGGCGTCAAATCCTTGTCGTTGCCGACCCAACTGATGGGGTAGGGTACCGAAAGAGCTCCCGCCGATTCATGTTTCTTTCCGATTTCCGATGGCAAAGCGAAGCTGATGCCTTGCTCCATAGCATGATAAGGCAAAGCTTTCAGAAAGTCGAAAATGCCTGATTGTGCCGAATTGATGATGCCAAACGCTTCGTAGCCCATCCCCAGATTAATTACTTGTTCGCTTTCCGGTAGTCCGCTTACCCAGCTCACAAAGTTTTCGGCATTTAGCGATAAACTTCTGAAACGGAACGCAATGTCGTCACTCAGTTTATGGTTACGCACGAGCAGTTTCAGCTTTGGCAGATAGGAGTGATTGTACACATAGTTCGGACTTTTCCAGCCCATAATATGTTTCGCTTCATCAATGAGCATTGTTTTGAAACCCATCTTCGAAACGATCTCACCTATTTCATCTGAGTAAATCAGTTCAGAATTGAATAAGGCCGTAGGACGTTTTCCAAACAATTCCTGAATTTTGTCGGCATGTAGTTTTACCTGTCGCTCAAATTCATTGGTGTCATACACCGATGAAAGAGAATGTGCATAAGGTTCAGCCAGAAATTCTACACTACCGGTGGCAGCCAGATCTTTAAAGCTATCGATTACCTCCGGTGCAAATTGTTCGAATTGCTCAATGGCCAGTCCTGAAATGGCAAAAGCACAGCGAAACTTGCCATTGGAACTGCGAATCATTTCTGAAATTGTGCGGTTCGCAGTCAGGTACGACTGTTCTACAGCGTTGCGAAGACGTTCTTCTGTCTGAAAATCGTCTGTATAATAATGATCTTTCCCTATATCGAAAAAGCGATAGCGTTTCAAACGGAAAGGAAGATGTATCTGAAAATAAAAGCAAATGTTTCGCATAATATATAAATCTTTTATTGTTAGCAGTATTTGATTAAGGTGTTTGACTGTTACATCACGCTTTCATAAATCCGGCGTACTTTTAGTCCGGCGTCGTACCATTTTATGTTGTTCACTTCGTCGCGTCCCAAATTACGCAGGCTGTTGTACATTGCTGGATTTTTTACAATGGCATAAATGGCATCAGCCATGGCATCAATGTCCCAATAATCGGTTTTGATGGCATGGGTAAGGATTTCGGCACAGCCCGATTGTTTGGAGATAATGCTTGGCGTTCCAACCTGCATGGCTTCCAATGGTGAGATTCCGAAGGGTTCCGATACTGATGGCATGATATAAACATCGCTTTCGGCCAGCATTTCATGCACTTGTCGCCCTTTCAGGAAACCGGTAAAATGGAAGCGGTCTGCTATTCCCTTTTTGGCTACCAAATCGATCATGGCGTTCATCATATCACCGCTACCGGCCATTACAAAGCGTACTCCATCGGTTTTTTGCAACACCAGGTGAGCGGCTTCTACAAAGTATTCAGGGCCTTTTTGCATCGTGATGCGCCCAAGAAAAGTGACTACTTTGTCGTTACGTTCCGATTTTGTGAACGCATTAGCATCTTTTAGTGGTTCTACAGCATTGTGAACAGTGGTCACTTTGCGCGGATCCTGATGGTATTTTTCAATAACGATTTTTCGGGTCAGTTCGCTTACTGTCATAATATGGTCAGCCTCGTCCATACCCCGTTTTTCAATACTGTAAACAGTAGGGTTAACCTGGCCGCGACTCCGGTCGAAGTCGGTGGCATGTACATGTATTACGAGGGGTTTCCCGCTAATGTGTTTGGCAAAAACACCTGCTGGGTACGTCAGCCAATCGTGGGAATGGATGATGTCAAAGTCCATCTGATGTGCCAAAACGCTTGCTACTGCTTCATAATTGGATATTTCTTCAATCAGATTGTCCGGATACCGCCCCGAAAAGTCCACGCATCCCAAATCATTGGTGCCAATGCGTTGGTAATCGTATTTTATCCCATTGCGCAGCCAGTAATATTCATCCGGATGCATCATGTGGCCAATGCGTTGATTTACATAATTCCAGTCATTGTCTTTCCACACAATGGGAACATTGCATGCTCCCACAATTTTCAGAAAGCTTTGATCTTCGTCGCCATGAGGTTTGGGGATGACAAATGTGATTTGCATGTCTTCCTGTTGTGCCATTCCTCTGGTTAATCCGTAGCTTGCTGTTCCCAATCCGCCCAAAATGTGGGGTGGAAATTCCCAGCCAAACATTAGTGCCTTCATATATTTATTAAATCTATAGGTTATCGTACTTTTTCAAAATATCCAATACTCTCAGTACCTCTGCCACACTCATGGCAAATGACATTCCTCCATGACCTTTAAAGGGGGGATTGCCATTGAAAAGCTCTGGTAAAGTGCCCACGCAAAGTTCAGTCATCTCTGCTTCAAAACCAATCAGCATACGCTCCAGAAATGATTTTCCCGTTTGTTTGTAGACTTTCAAATAAGCTGTTGCAAACGCACCGAACGTACATGGCCATACTGGGCCGTTATGGTAATTTCGGTTTCGTTCCAATTGGCGTCCTACATAATTGGGGCGGTAAAAACCACTTTTGGGGCTCAACGATCGTAGGCCTTTGGGTGTGAGTAGTTCTTTGGTCGTGATGTCCAGTACCGACTTTTGTTGCTGACGATCCAGCGGCGAATAAGCCAGCGCAACTGCCAAAATCATATTCGGACGTACTTCCCAGTCGTTGTAATTCCCTACTACATAGTCGTACAAATAGGTTCCGTTCCAAAATGTTTTTACGAAAGCTTCCCGCGCAATTTCAGCCTGATAGTCCATTAAGTCTGCAGCATGTTCGTTGCCAATTGTTCTGGTTAGTTCCGACACAAACTTGAGAGCATTGTACCAAAGCGCATTGATCTCCACTACATAGCCTGTGCGGGGTGTAATTGGCCTGCCATCCTCCATGGCATTCATCCATGTTGCCGGATATTCGGTACCATTTACATGTAAAAGTCCGTTGTTGTGGAGAAACAGATTCGGATGATTTTGCTTTCGAATATAGGCTATGATGTTCGTGCAAATATCGGCAAATCGTTTAGCGGCGTCGTCTACTGTAGTATAGTTGGCGTACTGCTGAATGGTCCAGATAAACCAAAGCAATACATCCGGATCATCTATTCCCTGTATTTTGAAACCTTCCCGTTCGCCATTCATAAACCGTTCCAGCTCCGGGATGGCCGTTTTCATAATATCGTCGAAATAATCCATTCTGTCGATCACCAGCGTACAACCTGGCAGGGCTACAAACTGATCGCGAGCACGTGTTCCAAACCATGGGTAGCCGGCCAACAGATAGGTCTTGTCTCCTTCGCGTTTGTAAAACTGCTGAGCAGAGTTTTTCAGGCAAGCAAACATGTCTGTTCGCGGGATGCGTTTCTCAAGTTCTTTTTCCCAAAGAGGTTTCAACTGGCGGGTGGATATTTCAGAAATACCTGCCGAAAAAATAATGGATTCTCCCTTTTTTATCGGTAGTTCAAAATACCCTGGCACCAATAAGTCTTCCTGATATTCATATCCGCGATCTTGTTCTTTAAAGTATTCGATGTTCTTGTTCCAATGAGGTTCATGTACATAGTTGGCCTTTTTCGAAAACTGCATGTGCAGACAGGGATATTGCTCGTACATACACATCCTAATTCCATCTCTGATTTCGCTATAGTCCGTATTTGCATATGGATTTTCGTGGGAGAGTGAGTTTACACTTCTGAAAGCCAAAAATGGTTTAAAGCGAAGCAGAGTAGGGGAATGAGCCTCAAGTAAGGTGTATTTGATTAAAACCCTTGGCTCGAACGACACCAATAAGCGTTCTTTCGATAATATCACTCCACCAACACGATAAATGGTGCGCGAAATAATTTCACAATCGAACTGACGAATATATTTATGTCCGTTAGGGTTAAAAGCATTTCCTTCGTATTTGTGCAAACCAAGATTGAACTCAGCACCGTGCTGAATAACTGTTTCATCCAGCGAAGAAAGTAAAACATGATTTGAATCGTCAATCTCAGGAATTGGCATCACTAGTTGGCCGTGATATTTTCTTGTATTGCAGTCGATTAGAGTAGTGCTGTTATAAGCACCTGCCCGGTTTGTTCGGATCATCTCTTTTGTGAGCGATTTTTCAAGATTGATGAGCAGGGTTTTGTCGAAATTGAGGTAACTCATAGATTAAACTGATAAGGAAAAAAACTGTCATTTTGTATCTGCTTCTTTTTCAGAATGCAGTTGAGAACTGTTCAATGGCAATATATCAATAAGGTGTATTGCTTATATCGACTGCAATATATTAATTCTTTTCTGAATATTAAAGTGTTTTTGACTCAAAATCAGGAATAAATTGAAAAATATGGAAAATGTATTTATTATACATATAAATTAATGATTAAGTTGCTGTTACTTAGTTGATTGATTGGTTTTGTTCATTTTTTGTGGTTATAAATATACTTTTATCAAAGATTTCACGTTAATTAGACAGCTAAATAGTAACTTTGTGTCGCAAATAAAACTTTTGATGAGTGAAAATTCTGAGAGTTCTGTTATAAAACGACAATTTTTAAGTGCGATTACCATTCCTTTAGCGTTGTCTGTGACAATGATTCTGAGCTATGTGCTGGAAGTAGGGATGGATTGGGATTTTCATAAGTTGGGTGTCTTTCCGCGAAAGATCGAAAACCTGTGGAGTATTTTTACGTTTGTATTCGTGCATGCAAGCTGGGAGCATTTGCTAAATAATGTGTTGTCATTTTTTATACTGAGTAGCTTTTTGTTCTATTTTTACAGTAAATTGTCGATAAAGGTATTGTTGATTTCCTATGTAATGAGTGGGGCAATTTTGTGGGTTATTGGTAGAGAAAGTTGCCATGTAGGTGCCAGCGGGCTTATTTATGCTCTGGCATTTTTTCTTTTTTTTAGCGGATTGTTCAGAAACTATGTACCTTTGGTTGCTATTTCGTTGGTGGTAGCTTTGGTGTATGGAAATATGGTTTGGCATATCTTTCCATGGGAAGTGCATGATCCTGTTTCGTGGGAAGGGCATCTTGCCGGTGGGCTAACCGGACTTTTTTTATCGATATTGTATCGAAATGACGATCCTCAAAAACCGATAGTCATTTGGGATGAAGATGATTCGGAAATTGAAGAAGTAAATGAATTAGAATGAGAGTTAACCGAAATAATAAAGCAATAATTAAAATTACATATTCATATGGAGGAAAATAATACGAAAGAGATTAATTTATTAGATTTAATTAGTTCCCTGACAGATTGGCTGAAGAAATATATTGCCATATTTTTTGGATTCTTGGGTCATTTGTTGAAATTGACCTATAAGTATAAGTTCGTAACCTTGGCTCTGATGGCATTGGGAGTTGGTGGAGGATTTTATTTGTCCAGAGAAAAAGTATACAAGGCGGAAGCGATGGCTAATTTCTACGGAATTGGAACTCCTTCTGTAAAAGAAGTTGCAAAACAATTAGAACTTTCAAATGCAGCTAATGCATCTATTTCCTTAGGTACAAAATTGAATTTGCCAGATAGTATTGCCAAAAATATCGTTGGGATCAACACCTTCTTTGTAATTGATTATCTAAAGAATGGTACGCCTGATAAAATTGATTACGCTAATAATCATTCTCTTACCGATACGTTGAACCTCGTTATGAATGATCGACTGTATTTTCAGGTGTTGACCAAGAAGATTAGTCAGATGCCGCAAGTACAAACTGCAATTGAAAATTATTTTAGCAGAAATGTTGTTTTGAGTACCGATTTTCAGAACGTGAGAAATGAACTTCAAGCTAAGATTCAAATTTGTGATGTTGAGTTGAAACGTATTGATAGTTTGGCTAAAGTGTCTTATTTCAAGGATGTTAGTCAACAAGTCGGGTTTGAAAATAATAAATTAATTGTGGGTGAGCAGCGCAAACAATTGTTCTCCTCTGATCTGTTGAACTTGCAGGGAATTAAATCTTCAGCACTCTCAACCTTGGAAATCTATAAAAAACCAGTTCAGTTTCCTTCAAATTTCGTTGTTTCACCTGCCCCTGTTAATAGTTTCTTGAAATATGGTGTTTATGGCATTATTATTGGATTTTGCTTAGCAGTAGTTTTGGCATTTGTGTTGGATAACTTGAAGTGTGTGTTGAATTATTTGAAAAGTAATTGAAAATGAAAAAGGTATTGTTGATGGCTGTGCTCGTATTTGCTACTTTAGTGAATGCGCAGGTTAAGCCAGGTGAGAGATTGGTTTTTGTGGGCTCCTATAATATGAGTGGGTTGATGACGCAGATTGCGCAGGTGACGATGCAAACCAATACTGTAAGTACATCTAAAAAGACATTTTTGCACTTGAGTTGGGAAGCTTCAACTTACAGTAAATGGGATAACTTTTTCAAAATACGCGATTATTTTGAAAGTTATGTAGACCCTGCTACTTTTAAGCCCGCTTTGTTTAAACGCAATACGCTGGAAGGAAAATATACCAAGACTGAGAAATATATATTTAATGGTGCATCTGTTACAGGTACTTCAAAAACCAAAAACAGAGCGGTTGTACCAGTTAATTTTAGAGTGAGTGGTGGAGCACAGGATATAATATCAATGATCTACAAATTGCGTACTCAGGATTTAGCTGGGATGAAACCAGGTCAAATACGAGCTTTTTCTGTCGTGTTTGATCAGAAGGAATATCCGGTATGGGTGAAGATGATTGCTGTTGAGACGATTACGGCTGGTAGTCTGGGCAAAAGACCTTGTTATAAGATGTCGATCGCGTCCAAAACAGACAAATTAAAGGGTGCTGACAAAAACCTTATTTGGTTTACTGCGGATGCGCAAAAAGTGCCGGTGATGGTGCGTTTTAGTATTCCTGTAGGGACAGGACAAATTGTTTTAAGTTCTGCTTCGGGTATTTAATTTTATTTGAATAAGATGAGAAAAGCATTAAATATAGTCTCGATTGTTTTTTTAGTGTTAGGAATTGCATTTACAATTTTACCGATGGGTACGATTGCATTGCTTCCCATTGGTTTGACAGTTCTTACCGCTGCGGTATCTTTTTGGCAGTCGAAAGATAAACAGAGAATTCTGCCCCGGATTGTACTTGTATTGAGCGTAATTACATTTCTGGTAGTAATTGGGAAGGATGTATTTGTAAAGGATGAAGTGAAAGTTGATCAACAGTTTGAACAAAAGAAGATCGAGTCGCAAAAAGAAGATATGAAGGACTTGGAAGGCTTGTAAAAGCGGAGAGGCTTATCTGAAAAAACAGGAAATTTGTTAGTAGTTGAACAGATTTCCTGTTTTTTTTATGCTGATCAACAAGCCGGTAGAGTTTCCGTACAATTTTCCGGCGTCGAGTCCAAATGAGGCAGAAAGCTCTATGTTGTGGATTGAGCTTATTTGCTTGTTTAGTTCAAATAAATATGATTGGCTGGGGCTATTAAAGTAGCCTCCATAAGCTCCGTAATTCTTACTAAAAGAGGCCATGGCTTTGAATGTAGTTTTAAAAGCTGCACCTTCCATGGCGAAGTGATGTACTTGCACTCTGGTGTTATTACTGTAAACGTTGCCGGTGTAGAGTGGCGAACTGATAAATGGGGTGCCGATTGTTCTCGAAAAATAGCTCCAGCCTTCGTTGTAAACATAGTTTTGAAAATAACTGTCCGAACCTCCGTATACAATGCCATCTTTGTCATGATAAGGACCGGACTGATCGGTTGTGTTCAAATATTCATAAACAAATCCCTTGATAATTGGAAAAGTTTTGTTTCTGATTGAAATGCCCCATAGCCCATCCGAAACATTCATGGCTTTTGCCATAAATCTCACCGGACCATCCTCTGATAGGTTTTGCCAATACATACCGATGTTGAACTTTCTAATCCGGGCATCTAAGCGCATACTTTGTGAGATGATATGATTCCCCAGGGCATTGATATGTTCGCCGCCACTTCCGCCTGAATGCCCCATGAAAATGGTGAAGAAATCTTTCAATCCAGAAGGCTGTGGTCCATAGCCAGGAACATTGCCTCCCCATTCGGCTGCATGATCCAGGCCGTACTGAAAATGTACCGGCCCTTTACCACCAATTCTTCCATACAGGTATTTATGGTGCATCATGACTCCCGAAGCATAAATATTATCACTAAACCAGCCGTGAGTTATACCTCCTTTTATTTCGAGTAAGGAAAAAGTAAACGGTATCGTCGTAAAATGATCAATTCCGGCGTGAAGCTTGGGGATTGGCCGTGAATTTTTTGAGAACAGAAAACCTCCACAAGAAAGGGATTCATCCTGATTTCCATAAATTTCTTCCCGCGCACCCGCCGAAAAATCCATAAACCATAAACGCGCTTTTAGGTAATATTCTTGTGGGAAAAGCTGATGCGAGTAGTTCCCAATTTGTTCTATTGCATTGAATTTAAATCCATAATCAAATGCTTTTTTTTGATGTCCATAGTCTTTAGCAACACCCAATTGTAGATTGGTGCTCAGTGGGTCGCTCGAAATTTTACCATACTGATTGGATTGTAACCAAAACGGAGAAAATTTTCCTGTAGAGGCTAATCCACTTACACCGATCTCATATTGAATGGAGTCTTTCCCGGCTGCATGGACGAGAATTGAAGAGCCTACAAAGAATAGAAGTGCGAGCTGAAATCTAAATGATTTATTCATGAATACGAATGTTAGGGTTCAAAACTCCAGATATCGGATAATAGTTGGGTATCATTTTCGCCCAGCCCGATATATGCTTTTCTATTTATTATAAATGAAATAGCATTCTCACGACCAGAATTAGGAAAGGAGGCCGCTACATACCAGCAGTTTTTGTCGATATCGTATTCAAGCACATCACTCTTTACTCCACCGCCTGTGAATTCTCCTGCAAAATGTCGTCCGGTTCCCATAAATAACCGACCATTTAATGACCATGAAATAGCGTTTATCCGACCATTGTCGGGGACATCTTTTTGCCTTTTCCAGGTATCGGTTGCCGGTAAATACTCCCACCAATCATTCATGTTCATGGCTTTGTAGCCAGTTCCGCAAAAAACATGTTCGCCATTGGTCACAGCGGTTGCTACCATGCGTGAATAGCCAGGAAATGCACCTAATTTCGTCCATGAGTCTGTTTGTGGATCATATTTCCAAAAAACAGGAGGAAAACCATAGCCATTGAACCCAAATCCGACGTATATCATTTTATTATAAACGAAGCTAACGCAGCCATCAACCTCAGTGGAAGGAAAGTCAGCTTTGCGCGTCCATTTGTTACTTCGGGGGTTGAATGCCCAAAAATCGTTGTAATATCCTGAGTTCAGATAAACGCCATTTTCATTCCCAAAACCTAGCCCCACATAAGCGATTGAGTCGATGACCTGCGCAATGGCTTTTACACGTGGAGCACCCGGAAATGAGTCTTTTTGTGTCCAAAGATTGGTGAGTGGATCATATTCCCAGCAATCTTTTAAAAAATTGGTTCTGACATTTTTCTTTCCCAAAGCCACATAACCTTTTCCATTGATGGAAAACGCTACTGCAGATGAACGGGCGCCATCGGGGATGGACGCAATTTGTGTGAATTTTGGGCTGGGGTAGGGGAAATCTTCAAAATCATCATTACATGAACAAAGCAAAAAAGCTATAAGAGAGAGAAATATCCCAATTAAAATATATTTTCGAAAGAACATGTAATGATGATTTTTTCAATGTGTGTAATTAAATTCTGACTTCAACTCCCTGTGTTTTCAGGTAATTTTTTAGATCAGGAATTGCAATTTCTTTGTAATGGAAAATGCTGGCAGCTAGTGCCGCATCGGCTTTTCCTTCGTCGAAAACGGTTACAAAATGCTCCATCGTTCCTGCACCACCACTAGCAATTACCGGTACATTCACCGCTTCTGAGACTGCACGGGTAATATCGAGTGCAAATCCGTCTTTAGTCCCATCATTATTCATGGATGTAAGCAAAATTTCTCCTGCTCCTAATGCCACGGCTTGTTTCGCCCACTCCACCGTTTTTATATCAGTTGGTACACGTCCTCCATTGAGGAAAACGTACCATTCGCCATCGATGAGTTTGGTGTCAATAGCCAACACCACACACTGGCTCCCAAACTGACTGGCTAAGTCGTTAATCAATTGTGGATTGCGTACGGCCGATGTATTTACCGATATCTTATCGGCACCACAAGCCAATAAAACTGATACATCTTCGACACTCGAAATACCACCGCCAACAGTAAACGGAATGTTGATGTGTTTAGCGATGCGCGTTACCAGTTCCGAAAGAGTTTTGCGCTTTTCGTTTGTTGCCGTAATGTCGAGGAAAACCAGCTCATCAGCGCCCATTTCGGCGTAAAGTGCACCCAATTCCACTGGATCGCCTACGTCTGTAATGTTCAGAAAATTGATTCCTTTCACTGTTTTTCCATCTTTGATGTCCAAACAAGGGATGATTCTTTTTGCTAACACGTTCTATCTTTTTTTATGTGAGTATTCGGATTATAGCCCGGCTATTTAATTGTTATTGCAGACCGATCTTCGTTCCAATCGCCCAGCGTGACTACTTCTATTTTGTTTACAAGATCTTTTTCGTATGGACGCTCCGCTTTTACATAGTTGGCAGAAAAACCCACCATGTTTTCGCCATTGTGTCGGCTCTCCCAAAGTACGGGCGAAGTTTTGCCACGCTGACTTTCGTAAAATGCCTGTGTTTTTTTCTCAGACAAGGCATGAAGGACGTCGCTACGGCGTTTCCGTTCTTTCAAATCAACCGTATAATCAATCTCCAGCATTTTGGTACCTGCACGTTCGGAGTAGGTGAAAACGTGAAGTTGCGAAATGTACAGTGAATCAATGAACTGGCAGGATTGTTCAAAGAGCTCATCTGTTTCGCCACGAACTCCTACAATAACATCAACGCCAATAAATGCATCGGGCATCAATCGCTTAATCGTTTCCACTTTGTGCGCAAACAACTCCCGATCGTACTTACGGCGCATTATTTTCAGCACTTCGTTGGTTCCTGATTGAAGCGGAATGTGGAAATGCGGCATGAAATGATTGCTGGTGGCGATGTATTCGATAATTTCGTCGGTCAGCAAGTTGGGTTCAATGGATGAAATTCTGAAACGGACATCAGCATCTATATTATCCAGTGCTTTTACCAGATCAAAAAAGCTTTCTTTGGTCGATTTTCCAAAATCACCGATATTAACACCCGAAAGTACAATTTCTTTTGCCCCAGCGCGAACAGCTTCCATCGCCATTTCCACTGTTTCAGGAATGGTCGCATTGCGGCTTCTTCCTCGGGCATATGGTATGGTGCAATACGTGCAAAAATAATCGCAACCGTCCTGTACTTTCAAAAAGTAGCGGGTACGATCGTCACGTGAGCAGGAAGGTTTAAAATCCCGTACCCGTTTGATTTCAGATCGGTGAATTTCGCCCGATTCATTTTTAGAATCCAGCTTGCGCAAATGTTCAAGGATGCTGAATTTTTCATTGGCTCCCAATACCAAATCAACGCCATCGATGGATGCAATTTCTTCCGGTTTCAGCTGAGCATAACATCCTGTTACTACCATGATGGCATTTGGGTGCTGGCGGTTTAGTCGTTTGATGGCCTGTCGGCATTTATGATCGGCCGTATCTGTAACGGAGCATGTGTTAATGACGCAAACGTCAGCCTCTTCGCCCGGACGGACTTTGGAGAATCCTTCGTTTGTCATTTGTTTGCCAATGGCTGATGTTTCAGAAAAGTTGAGTTTGCAACCCAGCGTATGAAAAGCTACTTTTTTATTATTAAAGCTATTGAAGTCAATCATGTGTTTTGTGCAAAATTTTGCAAGTGCAAAGGTAGTAAAAATTAGACATATAATGATTTTTGATTAAACGCTGAATTGCTTCTGTTGTTCAAAAAATTAGCAATTATGTCTGTTTTTACCTTTTGAAATGACAAGCTCCTGCTGCATAGATACAACAGGAGCTTGTGTAAAAGTATTTTTTAGTTTGCTTAGTCCATCATGTTGTGGAATACGTTTTGTACGTCCTCGTCGTCTTCGATTTTGTCCAACAACTTTTGAACCTGTGCTTTTTGTTCTTCGGTTAGTTCCTTCAGGTCGTTCGGAATACGTTCGAATTCGGCGCTGAAAATTTCAAAATCATTTTCTTCCAGGTATTTTTGGATAGAAGAATACGATTGGAATTCGCCATACAATACAATGCCGTCCTCGTCATCTACTAACTCATCTACGCCAAAGTCGATCAATTCCAGTTCCAGGTCTTCGATAGAAACCTCTGGTTTGGCTGCAATTTTGAATACACATTTATGGTCAAAAAGGAATTGAAGTGAGCCTGAAGTACCTAAAGAACCACCATGGCGATTGAAATAGCTGCGTACGTTTGCAACGGTACGGGTTGGATTGTCGGTTGCAGTTTCTACCACGATAGCAATTCCGTTAGGGCCATAACCTTCGTATACCATTTCTTTGTAGTCTGCTTCATCTTTCGAAGTTGCCTTCTTGATGGCACGTTCTACGTTTTCTTTTGGCATGTTTTCTTTTTTTGCCTGTTGTACCAGTACACGCAAACGTGGGTTGGTATCAGGCTCAGAACCGCCTTCACGTACTGCAATTGTGATTTGCTTTCCCAGTTTGGTGAAAACGCGAGCCATATTGCCCCAACGTTTCATTTTCGCCGCTTTTCTATATTCAAACGCTCTTCCCATGTTATTTTTATATCTTGTTTTGTTTCTTGTTGTTATGCGAAAAACTGAAGGTCAATTTTTCAGCCCACAAAAGTATTAAAACGTTGGCAAATGACCATAAAAACTCTGAGTTTTTTTGCCAATAAAAAAGGAATTGACGAATCAATTCCTTTTTTGACTGCTATTTACAATAAAATTATTTATTGCGGTACGGTTTCTTCGAATGTAACCACAAATTCTACACGTCGATTCAGTGTTTTTCCAGCTGCCGTTTTGTTAGTGGCTACCGGCATGGTATCGCCATATCCTTTTGAGGTCATTCGGCTGGCATCTACGCCTTTGTTGATCAGGTAATCTTTCACCGCCTTAGCTCGATTATCGGACAGAATCATGTTAGCGTCTGGTTTACCCACATTATCAGTATGCCCCTGAACTTCTACCAAATAAGTTGGATTTTCGATTAAAACATTTGCTACCTGGTTCAAAATTGTAAATGAAACAGGTTTAATCACATACTTACCGGTTTCGAACTGAATGCCTTGTAATGCTTTTTTGAACAATGCTTTCACTTCTTTCTTAATTTCAGGACAGCCATGGTTGGAGGCAACTCCAGGTACTTTGGGGCAATTATCCTGATAATCCAACACACCATCGCCATCGGTATCACGTGGACAGCCATTTTCGTCAATTGTACCTTTGGCTTCCAAAGGAGTGTTCGGACATTTGTCTAAATAATCAGGAACTCCATCCTGATCTGTATCGAGTGTACAACCATTTTTATCCACATGAAGTCGGGCTTCAGCAGGCGTATTGGGGCATAGATCCAGATAATCCAGCACTCCATCACGGTCTTTATCATACGGACAACCTACGCTGTCCACCATATTGCGTGCTTCGGCAGGCGTATTCGGACATTTATCCAAATAATCAGCTACTCCGTCTAAATCGGTATCCAGTGGGCAACCCAATGAATCAACTTTTACACCTAAAGGAGTTTTCAGACATTTGTCTTTGTAATCAAGTACACCATCCTGATCGGCGTCTACCAAACATCCTGTTGAATCAACGTATTGAATAGCATCGGCTGGTGTGTCGGGGCATTTGTCCAAATAATCAGGAATTCCATCGCCATCAGTATCGATAGGGCATCCGTTTTGATTGATTCTGTTGTATGCTTCGGGAGGTGTGCCCGGACATTTGTCCAGATAATCTGGTACACCATCACCATCCGTATCAACAGGACATCCTTTTCGATCTACCACTACGCTAAAAGGCGTTTCGGGACATTTATCTACACGGTCGATAACACCATCGTCGTCAGCATCTTTACGATTTCCGATAACGATATTGAATCCAAAGGATAGATTAAGAGCTTTAGTATTGTAAGGAAGTGGAGTTTTAAAACCAGATGTTACGGGGTAGGATGCAGTATATTTTAATGGGATGTAATCGGCAGCAAGGAACCAATGCAATATTCCTGTTCGTAGTCCCAGTCCTGCGCCAATATTGCTCGTTCGCCCATTCATAATAGAGTATGAGGCTGAGAGGTTAAACCATTCTAGGGGACGCCCATTTACCGACGCTGTAATTTCTTCGAAAGCAGTACTTCTGAATATGCTTGTCGTGGAAAGCAATCCAAAACTCAATTTGTTGTTAAGTACAGAATACTCTCCACCGATATTGATTTTTGGTGTTAAATAAGTGGAATACGCTTTGTTTTTGTAAACGGTATCTTTTAATGCATCTTTTAAAGTGTTGGTGAGCGAGTCGGCAACATGGTCGCTCATGTTCAATAATGATCCTTTTACTCCATAATAGTTGTAATCAATAGACATCGACTTTGTGGATGAAAGTTTGTTCCATCTTATTGTCCCTAGGTCGACTAATGCAGCTGAGAATTTTAGGTTATCGGCAAATTTGTAAGTAACACCGAGATCGATGGCTCCTCCGAGCCCAGCTTGTTTTAGATAATCCGAGTTTGACGCAGGTTCCGTAATGTATTTTCCATCAGGATTATCCATGTCCACAACCACGGGGAGGGCTGCTCTGAGATTTCCATTTGCCAGTAAATTCCAGTAATCGCTGTATGCTTGCACCGTCATGTTTTTAATGTCGGTTGATACATTGGCAGAACCATACAAAAACTTCAGCTTTGCACCGAAATCAATTCTTTCGTTTAGTGCAGTGGCATAGCCCAATCCTGCTTCGGTAAATGCCGATACATCAAATCCGGCATTTTTGAAATTATAGGTTTGTCCATTAATGTCAGGAGTGCCATACAGCCCAAACTGGATGAGATTTTTAGGCAAATTGCTGTACATACTTGCTCTTTCGTTGAGAGTAAACGACCAGTAGGAGCGCCCGCTTCTGAACCCGAAACTCAAAAGATTGATTTGCGTTTCAGCATTGATAAGCGTATTGCTACGAAAAGCATTAAATAATTTATCTACATCACCATTTTTGTTCAGAGCCCATATCGGATTACCGTTGTGGTTGTAAATCAGGTCTTTCATTGATACCGAATTATTTCCCAAACTGATACTCGTATAACCAATTACAGGTAAACTCAGGTAGAAATCGCTGTAGGGCTGAAATGATGGATTTAAATAACTGCGCATCGGCACATTATCCATGAAATACATTGTTCGGGATTGCTGTGCATTTGAATTTATGTTTTGGCACATAAGCAGCACTGCAATGAAAAGTGTCAGGATATTATATTTCTTCATGTTAGCAGGTGTTATTAGTTATCAGATCCGATGGTTGTTTCAAAGCCGGCTTTAGCGTAGAAGCCGAGCTTCAATAGTAGATAGTCTTTTGCGGTAATTTGTATGGCGCTTTGGTTGGTTTGCCCGGCCAGCGTTATTGAATAGATCAATTTTGATGCATTGGCTAATTTATCCAGATCGCTTTTACTGAGTTCCAGCTTTATTTCGGTATTGTTGGTTTTTGTTACCAAGCCATAGTTGTCAACTTCAGCGCTATTAATCGTGTAGGTATTGTCGTTAAAAGAACATGGGATTAAATGTCCTTGTGCATCTGCAAATTTCATTTTGAAGTTGAATTTTACAGGAAAAGAGTTGGTGAGTTTGGCGATTAAAATACAATTCTGAATTTTATCGGATGCAATGTCCACATTATTTAGTGTATCAGTGTAATTGATGCTACTACCGGCTTTAATGTAGAGTGGTATCGATACTTTAAGATCCATTTTCATATTCATATCGGGTACCACAAATTGAGTCGTGGTTTTTCCTGCGATTTGGGTACTGCTCACCGAAAATTTGTAGCTTAACGTATCAAGCTTTTTGTCGGTATCAAAAAGCAAATCGGTATGTCCGTAATCTTTATTCAGCGGTTTCATACTTTTTTGAATAAACGTCCCAGGAGTAGTTGGTATTGCATCAATTAGCTCGGTAGTAGTAGTTGATGTGCCAAAAAGTGCTGATTTGGTTACACTGCCATCTTTTGAAAAAGCTTTTACATAGTTGATGTTGTAATTTAAAAATGAACCAATGTTTGATTGTATTGTCATATATACTTTAGGGTTGGCAAAGCGTACTCCTGTGGTGCCATCTTTAATCATGTCGAGTGGAGTATTTACAATGTTCTCGGAAAGCGCCACCGGCTCAAATTTTCCCCAGGCTACACTATACGCAAAGGTTGAGAAGTTTATTTTTATTTCAATGTTACCAGAATTCCCTATAATCAGTTTTTTAGATCCGGATTTAATTTGAACGTTAACTGGTATCCCCGTTTTTCCGGCACTATTGAAAAATACATTGCTTAATGTTTGAGTTGCGTCGGTATTGAAGGCCGAATAGTTGATGACTTGATTTAGCGGATAATTCCCTGTCTGACTTTTGAAATTGGGAAATGAAAGAGTGATGTTTATATCCGAAGGGCTGATTGCATTATTATTTTCATCTTTGATGTCTGTGACTTTTACATTCACTTTGTATTGCAACGTACTAAACGAAATACTGTCAATCCGTTTTGAGTTAGACGTCGGATCAAGTCCAAGGCTAATATTCTGACTCCCGGATGAATTGTAAATTGTACTTTGGGCAGCTACAGCAGATGCACTCAATGGTAGTGATAGACTGGAAACGGTGGGTTGACTAAGATTCAAATTCTGAAAGCTGTAATTTTTTTAGTTTCACTTATGAAGTTGATGGTGTCGGCATCTCGCTCAATATTTTCCTGGAGGTTCATGCCATCGATAAAGTCCTGAACTTTTATCGTGGTCTCGCCTAATGGTGCTACTAACGACTGTTGAAGGTAAATGTCTTTTGAAAGATTATTCAGGTCAATTTCAGTGCAGGACACTGCCGCCAAAGTGCATAGTCCAAGCATGAGGCTAGGAGGTGATTTTCTTTTCATAATAAGTGTATTGTAGTTTTTATTTTACGTAAACAGATTTGAAAAAAGTTTATAAAAGTCTAACAACAGTTTTCTACAGATTGTTTGATTGTCTTCCATCTATAACAAAAGAAACCCTGCTTTTGGGCAGGGTTTCTTTTGTTATAGCTATTTAGTAGCATTTACTCGAATGTGACTTCCTCGTATGATACAACAAACTCAACTCTTCGGTTGTAATACCTTCCTTTGACTGTTTTGTTCGTAGTTACTGGCACAGTATCACCAAATCCTTTAGTGGTAAATCGCTTCGGATCAATTCCTTTGCTGATCAGGTATTTCATTACAGCGTTTGAGCGGTTTTGCGATAACTTTAAGTTGGCATCTTTCTTACCCTGATTATCGGTATGTCCGCGGATCTCAACAAGATAGGTTGGATTGGCAATAAGTACGCCTGCTATTTGATTTAATATAACGTACGATTTTGGTAAAATCCTGTATTTGCCGGTCTCAAATTGAATGCCTTGTAATGCTTTCTGGAACAGATTGCGGTATTCCTTTTTCAAGCCAGGATTCAAATCAGGTTGTTTTACTACGACGTTGTCAGTTGGTTTGGTACTTACAACTTCTGTTTGTTTGACAGAATCTTTGGACTTTTTGTTTTGAATATAATCAGGCACTCCGTCGCCATCACTGTCAAGCGGGCATCCATTTTTATCCACTAATCCTCTGGCTTCGGCTGGAGTTTCAGGGCATTTATCCAGATAATCAGGTACACCATCACCGTCAGAATCTAATGGACAACCATCTTTGTCAACCTTCTCAGCAGCTTCTTTTGGGGTGTTCGGACATTTATCCATCTGGTCGGCGATACCATCTCCATCTGTATCTATTGGGCATCCAATCGAGTCTACACGTATTCCGGCAGGCGTTCCCGGGCATTTATCTTTGAAGTCGGCTACTCCGTCTTTGTCGGTATCTTTTACACAGCCAGTAGAATCGACATAGGCAATTGCTTCTTTCGGAGTGTCCGGACATTTATCTTTGTAGTCGGCTACACCGTCGGAATCATTATCCACCGGACAACCATTTTGATCAATTCGGCTATAAGCTTCTTTTGGTGTTTTCGGACATTTGTCCAGATAATCGGGTACGCCATCACCGTCGGTATCTACCGGGCATCCTTTGCGGTCAACAATCACGCTGAACGGAGTTTCGGGACATTCATCGCGCTTGTCAATTACTCCATCATGGTCGTTGTCTCTGCGGTGTCCCAGTACGATATTCACTCCAAAGGCAAAACTCATATTTGATGAAACGTGGCCAACAGGAATATTATAGGTTACAGACCCTGATTTTATACCATATTTATCATAATACACGGGTATGTAATCGGCTGTTAAAAACCAGTTTAGCGATCCTGTACGAAGACTTACGCCCGTTCCAATATTGCGTCCTCTGCCATTTAATATAGAATAGGAAAGCGACATGTTGAACCAATCTACCGGACGGCCATTCACCGAGGCTGTCACTTCTTCAAAATATTTGGTATCTCTTTTTATTGTTCTTGACAAAACGCCTACTGATAGGCGATCCTGAAGAAATGCATATTCAGCGCCAATGTTCAATTTAGGGCTGGTATAGGTCGTGTATTTTTTGTTGGTAGCTGTGGATTGAGTTGCATCTGAGAATGCATTAAAAATTGAGTCAGCTCTTTCCGACGACGAACGACTGGTTGTTAAGTCACCCATTCCTTCGAAGGTGAAATTAATATCGTTTTTGATATTGGTTGCATTTCTTTTCCACGAAATCATGCCCAAATCAAGCACCGAAGCTGAGAGTGTCAGATCATTAATCGGCTTATAGCTAAATCCAAGATCAATGCCACCACCAATTCCGGCAGGCTTTAAGTAATTGGAAATTTTTGATTCTGCATCCAAAGTATATGTGTTCAGGCTGTTGCCGTTTAAGGTTGCTGGCCCTGCATAGTTGATGGTATTGGTGCCCGTTAGCGTCCAGCCGGTGACACTTGCAACTGCATTAAGAGCTGTATTGGAAGTGGATATATTATAATTGCCATACAGAAATTTTAGTTTTGCACCCACCGAAAGCTGTTCGCCTATTTGTCTGGAATATCCAAAAGCAGCTTCGGTATATGCCGAAATATCGCCCGATAAGTCTTTTAAGTTGTATTGGTTATCTTCAAGTTTTTTATTTCCAAACAGCACCAGGCTTCCAAGTTCTTGCGGGATAAGAAACTGAGCATCCACGCGCTGAGTGAGTCCGAAGGTCCAATAATTAAAGTCGCCTGTTCTGAATCCAAAATCTAACAGGTTGACACGAAGGTCGGATTGAAGATAGGTGATCGGTTTAAGGGCGTTATAGAATTTTGTTTTATCCCCCTTTTCATTCATGAAATTGATTGATTTACCATTCAATTTGTACACAGCATCCTTCACTGCTATCGAATTATTACCCAAACTAAACTGAGTATAACCAAATACCGGAATGCCAAGATAAAAATCGGAAGTAGGCTGAAATGCAGGGTTCAGGTAATTCCGAATCGGAACATTTTGCATAAAGTAAAGCGTGTTTACCTGTTGTGCCTCAGCCAATATCGACGAGAGAATAAAACTTAATACAAGTGTGGTCTTGTTGAATAACTTTAACTTCATATCCAGGTATCGTTTGGTTATTTTTGATTGATCGTGGTGTTTGCTTTCACGTAGACACCGATTTTTACTCCAAAGAAGCAATCAGTAGTTATGTGGGCTAATTGTTCTTTACCATTAGCATCCTCATTGGCTACCAGTACTTTGTAAGTAATTGCAGCAACATCACGCAGTTGCTCTATTTCAGCTTTGCTTAATTGTATGCAAATGCGCTGCGTATAATAGTTTTTGGGCAATGGTGATGGCATTATCACCAGGCCGTTGCTATCAATCTGTGGTGGGTTGATAATGTAGTAGTCTGTAATTCTGCCAGCAATACCAGAGTCGATTGTATTCATTATTCCTCCCATAGCTGGTACTGTATCGCCTGTATACTTGTAAAAAGTCATATGGAATTTTCCAATCAATGGAAAAGCATTATTGACATCAAGCACTAAATAAGCAGAATCTACCTTATTGAGCGTTTTTTGTAGATCAGTCACTACGATTGTATCAGAGTATTCCTGCGAAAATCCTTTTTTGATATAAAGTGGGATTTGCACTTTGGTGTCAAAAGTAATTTTGCTATCAGGTGCCACAAAATCATTACTTGTTCTGGTTGTATTATTTGTTGCAATATTGAACTTGTAATTAATTTTATCCGGAAACGGAGTTTTGTTTACGAAGTTGTCTGTTCCTCCATTTTCAGCATTAAAAGTAGGTAGAGTGGTAATTAATGAATCGGTGAAAACAGAAGGTCCATTGATTGATATGGTTGTAGATGGCGATTTTGTAGTACCATTTACAAATGTGGCATAAGTTTCAGTGCTTGTGTCCCCATCTTTATACACTTTTACATGATCCAGGGTGACATCAAAATTCATTCCTGCATAGTTGGTTGCTTTTACAATAAATCTTGGGTCTGCAAATGTAATTTTGCGGAGGTTTTCGTCAGGAATTAGCTCGTCGATATTAAATGGTATATCTACAAATTTTTCAGATGCGTAATTGAAGTCAAATTTTCCATAGGCTACCTTCGAGTCAACATCTTTAAATGTAATGTTAAGATGAATGAAGTCACCTACATTTGAAGTTATATCAGCCTTGGGTTTGAACTTGATTAAAATTGTATAGGGTAATTTTTCTTTACCGTTCAATAACAAATCATAGGCATGAGTTGGTATATATTTGTATGTATCCCATTGGGTCAGTTGGAACGCATTCTGAATTGGATCGTTGATCGGAAAATCGTGGAATCTGATGGTATCTTGTTTTGGAAATACAAACTGGATCGTAAAATCATTAATATCCAAAGCTGTATTGTTTGTGGTTAATTTTACAGCAATTGTACTTGTGTTGACTTTTATACTATCAACCCGTACATTGATGTCCTTTTCTTTGTTAACTCCAAGGTCGAAAGAGTCTCGAATTGGCTCTAGATT
>JBJOOU010000125.1:0-5300 GCA_046051105.1 Bacteroidota bacterium | reverse complement strand
GACATGTGCTTCTTGTGTAGGCCGTGTGGAAAAAGCTTTAAAATCTGTTGAGGGTGTTGAATCGGCTCATGTAAATCTGGCTACCGAAAAAGCAGTCATTTATTCGCATCGTCCCCTTGATCGCGCTACTTTAATTAAAGCCGTAGAAAAAGCAGGCTACGAAGTGGAAGCGCTGCAACCAATAGAGCTTACGATTGAGGGTATGTCATGTGCTTCTTGTGTAGGTCGAGTAGAAAAAGCCTTAAAATCTGTTGAGGGTGTGGAATCAGCACATGTAAATCTGGCTACTGAAAAAGCGACTATTCAGGCAAGCTCATCTGTCACTCGTGACTCGTTAATTCAGGCTGTCACCAAAGCAGGGTTTGAAGCAAAGTCAGTTCATCAAACTACGGAAAGCTTTCAAGATAAAAAAAATATTGAATTAGAAAAACTTAAAAAAGATTTAATTTTGTCAGTCTTATTGACTCTACCCGTTTTTATTTTAGAAATGGGATCACACCTGATTCCCGCCTTTCATACGTTTATGATGGATAACATTGGCCAACAAAATAGCTGGTTAATGCAATTTTTCTTGACCACAGTAGCATTAATTTTTCCAGGCCGACGCTTCTTCAAAAAGGGCATCCCAAGTTTATTCCGCTTAGCACCAGACATGAATTCCTTGGTGGCTGTAGGAACATTGGCTGCTTATCTTTATTCAGTGGTTGCTACTTTCTTTCCAAGTGTCCTGCCACAAGGCACGGTCAATGTTTATTATGAAGCTGCAGCGGTTATTATCACTTTAATTCTATTAGGTAGATTTTTTGAAGCCAAGGCAAAAGGCCGAACGTCTTTAGCAATTCAACATCTAGTTGGAATGCAGCCTAAAGTTGCCAGAATACAGCTCAATAATCAGGTGATAGAAGTTCCGATTGCCGAAGTTCAAACAGGAACGATTGTAGAGATTAGACCAGGCGAGCGTATCCCTGTCGATGGTGAAGTTATTCACGGCCAAAGTTTTATTGATGAATCCATGATTACTGGCGAGCCTATGCCCGTTGAAAAAACGATAGGCTCTACTGTGGTAGGAGGAACAATTAACCAAAGTGGCAGCTTAAATATCAAAGCCACCTCTGTTGGTAGTTCATCAGTGCTTTCTCAAATCATCCGAATGGTTGAACAGGCACAGGGTTCCAAGCTGCCTATTCAGGCATTGGTTGATAAAATTACCATGTGGTTTGTACCTGTAGTAATGGGTCTCTCTCTTTTAACTTTTATTACTTGGTTTATCTTCGGCCCTGAGCCAGCCCTAACGTTTAGCTTAGTTAATGCAGTTGCGGTACTCATTATTGCATGTCCTTGTGCAATGGGACTTGCAACGCCTACATCAATCATGGTGGGAACTGGGCGTGGTGCTGAAATGGGTGTTTTATTCCGTAAAGGGGAAGCTTTGCAGCTGCTCAAAGAAACTAAAGTGGTTGCTGTTGATAAAACAGGGACCCTGACTGAAGGGAAACCAATTTTAACCGATCTGCATGTCTTAGAAGGGTTTGAATACAATGCCGTACTTTCACTTATGGCAGCCGTTGAATCAAAGTCTGAGCATCCTATTGCTCGAGCAATTGTACAAGCCGCTATAGATAAGGAATTAATCCTGTCTCCTGTTGCTGATTTTAAATCAGTGACCGGCTACGGAATAGAAGCGAAGGTTTCTGAGCATTTGGTTCATATTGGTGCAGATCGATATATGGAAAAACTAGGTTTGAATCCTACTGTTTTTTCTCAATTTTCGGATCGTTTGGGAGAAGAAGGAAAAACCCCTCTCTATGTTGCGATTGACCAGAAACTTGCTGCCATTATTGCTGTAGCAGATCCAATTAAAGAATCAACATTTGCTGCAATTGAAGCGTTACATCAGTTAGGTTTAAAGGTTGCCATGATTACAGGTGATAACCGTCATACAGCTCAAGCGATTGCAAAAAAACTAGGTATTGATGAGGTTATTGCAGAAGTCTTACCTGAAGGTAAAATAGAGGCCGTTAAAAAATTAAAAAATCAATATGGTAAACTCGCATATGTTGGAGATGGCATTAATGATGCCCCTGCACTTGCAGAAGCAGATATTGGTTTAGCAATAGGTACAGGTACAGACGTAGCTATTGAAGCTGCTGATGTGGTTTTGATGTCTGGCAACCTGAAAGGAGTGCCGAATGCTATCGCTTTAAGCAAAGCGACTATAAGCAATATTCGTGAAAATTTATTTTGGGCATTTGTTTACAATGCAGCTCTGATTCCTATTGCAGCTGGTGTACTTTATCCGCAATTTGGACTGCTACTTTCTCCTGTATTTGCTGCAGGTGCAATGGCGCTCTCGTCAATATTTGTACTAGGAAATGCTTTACGATTAAAACGTTTTAAAGCCCCCCTTGCAATTATTTAACCATTTTTTATATACATTTAAAGTCTTGTTGGCTTCACTTTATATATTTGGAAATGAGATCCTTATTACAGGCATAACAACAGTAGTGGGTATTGAATAAGATAATTCCAAAATAAGGTTGTTGAGGAAATCAAACATTAGAGTACTTATCTTTGGTAGCTTACTCATACCTTTTTCTAAAAATAATACAAATAGTTTTTATCTTAGGTAACAATTTACTTTTGAAGTTCTATTCAGTATGCTTTCTGCGAATCTCGAGATGATTTTTTCGTATGCCACATAATAAGTTCTCAAAACTTATTCTTGCGTTTGTCCTGTTTTTGTTTGCGATAACAACAACGGGAGCTTACACATGGGCGCCAGTTATAGCTAAAAATCTTGACCATCATCATGATGTGACTATCTCAGTTGAAACAGACAGTTCCAGCCAATGGTCTCTTATTCATCATGCTGAAGAGCAAGTCTTAGAAGATACTAAAAATCACAACTGGACCAGTTATGATGAAGCACCTTTTCATCATTCTACTAAGCCTATTCAAGCTGATGATCAAATTACAATTGATCCAGTTTTTCTCTTAAGTTTTTCCCTCCCGCTCATTCTGCTTTTCCTGAGTCTTTTTGAACGACCCGTTCGATCCTATGCACTTAGGAAAAGGATAGAATATCTTTGTAATTCCTATATATTTACAAAAGGTTTAATTGTTCTAAGAAATTGATTTTTCTGTACAAAAAATAATTTCCATTTTTTTGTATAGGTAAAGTCATGTCTAAAAAATATCAGATATTTCTTGCCTGTGGTTTAGTAGCAGCAACGACTCGATTATTTGCAGCATCTGATTACGTTCAGCTACAACAACAGGTAATTTCAAACGATTCAATTTTGAAGAGTTTGCAACAGTCTCAACACGCATATGCCATAAATCAGAAATATGCCGGTAGACTTAATAATCCTACGTTTAATCTTGAATTAGACAATTTAGGTAATTCAGACCTTAAAGATCTTGATGGGCCAACGACTATGATTGGTTTGTCCCAGGATATTCCTCTCAATAATAAACGCGCTTTGCGTAGGCAGTTGGCAGGGTTTCAAGGGAATAATAACCAATTTGAGGCATTGAAGCGTCAGGCTGAATTAAAAGCCGATTTCCGTGTTTGTATGTCAAATTGGTATGCGGCTTCAAAACGGGTAGAAATTTATTCTACCGAAAGCAAGATGAACGCGAGACAAGCCCATGTTCTGAATGAAAAATTGAAGTTTGGCAGAGTAATTCCATCTGATGTTCAATTGAGTTCAGCTTTATCGTCTGAATCAAAACTACGTTATCAGAACGAAGTGAAGAAAGTTCAATTTCAAAAAAATCTGTGTTCCAAATTAATATCTGTATTACCTGATCAAGCAATAGAAGTTCCTTTAAGCATTAACTTTGCCGATAAAGTGAGCTTATCTGAACAAGAAGCCTTGCTTAAAACTCAACTGGCTAAAACCCAGTATGAATTAGCTAAAAAAGAAGCCGTGCCAGATATTACGCTGGGTTTAGGGGTAAGGAACTATCAGGAGACCAATGATCAAGTTTTCTTAGTTTCTACATCTATTCCCCTATCTGTTTTTAATCGAAATAAGGGGAGCATTGCACTTGCACAAGCGGAGCAAGTACATGCAGAAACTCGTTCTATTCTCGTAAACCGTAACTCCAAAATTGAATTAGAAAATAAGTCTATTGAAGTATCGAACCTGATTGATTCGATCAAAAATTATGATCAGTCCATACTTCCTGCCACCAAAGAAAGTTTGAGAATTGCTGAAATGGGGTATCAGGCAGGAAAAATTTCTTTACTTGAATTCAATACTATTAAGCAAATTTGGTTGGATAAACATCTCGCTCGATTCGATTTGTGGTTGGCTTTGCAAAATCAAATTGCAGAGGTTGAACGAAATTATGTGACCAATTTAGATCAAGAATAAGGCCTGAAAATATGAATAAACCAACCAATACTTTAATTACTACAGGTGTTATCGCTTTATTAGTCGTTTTATGTGCAATCGCTTGGTACAAAACGGGAAATAAAGCCGAAACTTCAAGTCAGAGTGAAGCGGCTGAAGAAAAAGTTGCTGTAGCAGGAGATGAAAAAGGCCCGCATGGGGGCCGTTTATATCGCGATGGTGATTTTGCTGCTGAAGTCAAAATCTTCGAGGAAGGGGTAGAGCCTCATTTACGGGTGTATGGCTACTTTAAAGATAAGCCATTAAAACCAGAAGAGATTAGTGCCAATATTTTTATCCAGCGTCTTGATGCAGAACAAACCATATCATTTAAGCCTGAAAGCGATTATCTGATTGGGAATGAAATTGTCTATGAGCCACATTCATTCTTGATGGTGATCAATGTTGATTATCAAGGTAAAAAACATACTTGGAAATGGGATACCAAAGAGGGACGAGTCACTATGCTTGATAGCAGTATCAAGAGCAGTGGTTTGGAACTTTTAAAAGTTGAACCCATGATGTTTGAAAATGCACTCGAACTCAAAGGTGAACTGAAATTTCCTGATAATTTTGAAAGTTTTATTACCCCTAAAGCGAGCGGAACATTAATAAAAACGTACCGTTCAATTGGCGATCAAGTGAATCAGGGGGATCTTTTGGCGACTGTACAAAGTCCGGATTTAATTCGTCTTAATGCGGAACGTACTCTTGCATTGGATACCTTACAATTTGCCCGTAAAAAGATGGAGCAGGAACGAGCTTTATTCCAAAAGCGTGTTTCACCTGAAATTGATTACATCAATGCCAAACGTGAATTTGAAAATACTCAGACTAGGGCTAATGAACTCAATAGTTTAATCAGCTCTTATGGAGGTGCGGGTAATGGAACAATTGAAG
>JBJOOU010000124.1:0-3370 GCA_046051105.1 Bacteroidota bacterium | reverse complement strand
ACATGCTGATGCATATGCACCACTAACCTTGCGTTCCAAGTTGGTTCCTGTGGTGAGCTTTGCCTCCAACTGGGTACAATGGATATTGCTGGCAGGTATCCTTTTAATTAAGGTATTCCCTGAATTAATGCTGGGAGGGATTATTTTGTTTGCAATGACAACACTCTTCAGTTTTATCACCTTACCGGTAGAGATTAATGCCAGTACCCGTGCATTGGCATGGCTCAACAGTGCAGGCATCACAAGCTACGATACCCACGAACAAGCTAAGGATGCACTTAAAACTGCAGCATACACCTACGTAGTTGCCGCGCTGGGATCATTAGCTACATTGGTTTATTACATTATGATTTTCATGGGTAATAATAACAGGAGGTAAAACAATGCAAGCTATAAGAAAAAAGGGATATGAGCTTTGGCTCATATCCCTTTTTCTATTACTATTTATACATCCGTTTTTGAACTTCTTTCACTTCGTCAGAAGTCAGATAATCATCGTAATCCATTTGCTTGTCGATAATTCCACCAGGAGTTAATTCGATGATGCGATTACAAACCGTACTGATAAACTCGCGGTCGTGTGACGACATCAGGATATTTCCTTTGAATGCTGTAAGCGTATTGTTGAATGCCTGAATAGATTCCAGGTCAAGGTGGTTGGTAGGTCCATCCAATACCATTACATTGGCATTTTTCAACATCATACGCGAGATCATACAACGGATTTTTTCTCCCCCTGAAAGCACACTGGCTTTTTTGTAGATTTCTTCGCCCGAGAACAACATTTTACCCAAATAACCACGAATAAACGATTCGGTGGTATCGCTGGAGTATTGCCCCAGCCAGTCAACCAAATTCAAATCGGTATTAAAGAATTCGGAGTTATCCAATGGTAAATAAGCATTGGTAATGGTTACACCCCAGTTGTATGTACCTTCATGAGCATTGTCATGACCATTGATAATTTCGAAGAAAGCAGTCATCGCACGCGGATCGCGGGAGATGAATGCGATTTTATCGTTTTTCTCTACGTTGAAGTTTACATCCTTGAACAACACAGTACCATCTTCGGCCGTTTTGCTCAAACCATGAATTTCAAGCACCATATTACCCGGTTCGCGATCGGGAGTAAAAATGATTCCCGGATATTTACGGGTAGATGGTTGAATTTCTTCTACATTCAGTTTTTCAAGCATCTTTTTACGACTGGTTGCTTGTTTCGATTTAGCCACATTGGCACTAAAGCGACGAATAAATTCTTCCAGCTCTTTCTTTTTCTCTTCCGCTTTTTTATTTTGCATTTGTTGCTGACGCAATGCCAGCTGGCTCGACTCGTACCAGAAGGTATAGTTACCCGGGAACAATTGTACTTTTCCAAAGTCGATATCCACTGTGTGTGTACTTACCGAGTCGAGGAAGTGACGGTCGTGCGAAACCACCAACACGGTGTTTTCGTAGTTAGCCAGGTAATTTTCCAACCACATTACTGTTTCAAGGTCAAGGTCGTTGGTAGGCTCATCGAGCAGAAGGTTATCCGGTTTTCCGAACAAGGCGCGGGCAAGCAACACACGTACTTTTTCTTTACCGCTCAAATCGCTCATCAACTGATAGTGCAAATCTTCTTTGATACCCAGACCACTCAACAACGAAGCAGCGTCACTTTCAGCATTCCAGCCATTCATTTCGGAGAATTTCTCTTCCAGTTCGGATGCACGAATACCATCTGCTTCCGAAAAATCTTCTTTCAGATAAATGGCATCTTTCTCTTCTTTTACTTTCCACAACACATCATGCCCCATCATCACTGTGTCGATTACCGTAAAGGCATCGTAGGCAAAGTGATCCTGTTTCAGCACGGACAGACGCTCGCCGGAACCAAACGAAATGGTACCTTTTGTTGGGTCGAGGTCGCCACTAAGCATGCGGATAAGAGTGGATTTTCCGGCACCGTTAGCACCGATAACACCGTAGCAGTTTCCGGCTGTAAATTTCAAATTTACATCGGAGAATAAAACACGTTTGCCAAATTGTATGGCAAGATTTGATACTGTAATCATCTTTTTAAACCCCTATCTCATACAGAGACTCCGGAGTAGTTTAGTTTAATTTCTTAGGCTGTATATAAAACAGAATAGAACGTCTCTGAAATTCAAAGTCGTTCTATTCATATTATTTTAATTATTCACTGACAAGATATCCTTCATCAGCATTCTGCAAAACTCCCTTTCAGGAGCCACAGGGGCAATATTATTCAATAATTCCCAGTTTACGGGCGTCGCGGGTGATTTTCTCAACCGATTCGTCGATTTGGTCGAAGGTATGTGTAGCCATCAACGAATAACGAATCAATGAATCTTCCGAACGAACAGCTGGTGAAACTACCGGATTGATAAACACACCGTCATCCATCAACATACGTGTCAGTTTGAAGGTTTTCGTGTTATCACGCACATACAACGGAATGATTGGCGACTCAGTTGGACCAATTTCGAAACCGGCTTTCAGGAAACCTTCTTTCGCACGGTTGGTATTTGCCCAAAGCTGATCTTTACGCCATGGTTCTTCGGCCATTACATCCAAAGCTGCCAATACACAACCTGTAGAAGCAGGTGTAATAGACGCACTAAAGATCAATGTACGCGAATTGTGTTTCAAATAGTTGATAATATTATTATCAGCCGCTACGAAACCACCAATTGTACCCAATGATTTACTGAAAGTACCCATGATCAGATCCACATCTTGGGTCAATCCGAAATGTTCGCAAACTCCGGCTCCTGTTTTACCAAACACACCCAGCGAGTGAGCTTCGTCTACATAAATAGAAGCATTGTATTTTTTAGACAGTTCAACGATTTCCGGCAGTTTGGTAACATCGCCTTCCATGCTGAATACACCGTCCAAAACAATTAGTTTTAATTTGTCAGGCTCGCATTTCTTCAACAATTTTTCCAACGACTCCATGTCGTTATGACGGAATTTCAATTGTTTTGAAAATGCCAATCGTTTTCCTTCGATAATAGAAGCATGATCAAACTCATCAAAGATAAGATAATCTTCGCGACCAGTTACGCAAGGAACAACACCAGCATTTACCGAGAAACCTGTAGGATAAACCAACGCCGACTCTTTACCAACCAGCTTTGCCAAACGCTCTTCCAGTTCGATATGAATGTCCAGCGTACCGTTCAAGAAACGTGAACCTGCACATCCGGTACCGTATTTTTCTACGGCTTTGATAGCAGCTTCTTTCAAACGGGGGTGATTTGTCAATCCCAAATAGCTATTAGATCCGAACATCAGAACGCGTTTGCCGTCGATAGTCACTACGGTATCCTGGTCTGATTCGATAGGTCGGAAATATGGATAA
>JBJOOU010000123.1:0-11291 GCA_046051105.1 Bacteroidota bacterium | reverse complement strand
GGTTTTGCCACACCCGACTGTCGGTTATCGCTTTCGAGCTGTTTGAGGATTTGCTCCGAGCGCTTCACAATGCTTTGCGGCATCCCTGCCATCTTAGCCACATGAATACCAAAGCTATGCTCGCTTCCACCTTTTACCAATTTACGCAGAAATATCACTTTTTTATCGATTTCTTTTACCGACACATTGTAATTCTTAATTCGGTGGAATGATTTTTCCATCTCATTCAACTCATGATAGTGGGTAGCAAAAAGCGTTTTCGCTTTGCTGTGTCCATGCTCGTGAATATATTCCACAATGGCCCAGGCAATGGAGATACCGTCATAAGTACTGGTGCCACGCCCTAACTCATCAAACAAAACCAAACTACGACTCGAAAGGTTGTTCAAAATGCTGGCAGCTTCATTCATTTCCACCATAAAGGTTGATTCACCTTGTGAAATATTATCGCTGGCTCCTACGCGGGTGAAAATCTTATCGACCACACCAATCTTTGCACTTTCAACCGGCACAAAACAACCGATTTGCGCCATCAGCGTAATCAGAGCCGTCTGCCGCAATAGTGCCGACTTACCGGCCATGTTCGGTCCGGTGATGATGATGATTTGCTGGGTTTCATTATCCAGATACACATCGTTGGCAATATACGATTCACCAATTGGCAACTGCTTTTCGATAACCGGGTGGCGTCCCTGTTTAATATCCAGCACATCTGAATCCAACACTTCCGGGCGAACATATTTATTTTCGGCAGAAATGCGGGTAAACGACAGCAAACAATCCAACTGAGCAATCAGATTAGCATCCAACTGAATAGCCGGAATATAATCCATCAAACTCAGCACAAGTTCGCCGAAAAGGCGGGTTTCGATAGACAAAATCTTTTCTTCAGCACCCAGAATTTTCTCTTCGTAAATTTTCAGTTCCTGTGTAATGTAGCGTTCTGCATTCACCAGGGTTTGCTTGCGAATCCAGTTTTCAGGCACTTTATCTTTATGGGCATTGCGCACTTCGATGTAGTAACCAAACACATTATTGAAATTGATTTTCAAACTTGGAATGCCGGTTGCTTCACTTTCGCGATCTTGTATTTGTTGCAAATAATCCTTGCCCGAATAGGCCAACTGGCGCAATTCATCCAAATCGGCATCCACTCCCGAACGAATCACTTCGCCCTTGCTTACCATTGTTGGCGGATCATTTGATATTTCTTTTTCTATTTTATCAGCAATAATCTGACAGGAATTCAACTGATCGGCAATCTTTTTCAGCGTAAGATTATCGCTACCCAAACAAGCTTGCTTGATAGGCTCGATTGCGTTCAAAGCCACTTTCAGTTGCACCACTTCTCGAGGATTGATGCGCCCCACCGCCACTTTGGAAATGATACGCTCCAAATCACCAATCAGAGCAATGTTCTGTTCCAACAATTGCTTTAACTCTGTATCTTTAAAAAAATGCTCCACCACACTCAGTCGTTCATTGATTGGCTTCACGTCTTTCAGTGGAAATGCCACCCAGCGTTTGAGCATACGAGCTCCCATCGGACTAATGGTACGATCGATCACATCCAGCAAAGTGCGGGCATTTTCGTTTTGCGAACCATATAGTTCCAGATTGCGCACCGTAAAACGATCGAGCCACATATAACGCTCTTCCTCAATGCGCGAAAGCGTAGTGATATGCCCCGTAAACTGGTGGTGTGTTTGATCCAGATAATGTAAAATTGCTCCCGCAGAAACTACCGCATTGGGCAAATTATCAACCCCAAAACCTTTGAGGTTTTTAGTCTCGAAATGCTTCAACAGACGTTCATTGGCCGAATCAGGCGTAAATGCCCAATCCTCCATAGCGTAGGTGAAGAACTTTGTTCCAAACAGCGTCTCAAACTCTTTTTTCTTGCCTCTATCGAACAAAACTTCTTTCGGAGAAAAGCTATTTAGCAGTTTATCAATGTATTCGCCCGTACCTTCAGCTACCAAAAACTCGCCGGTAGAAATATCCAAAAACGAAATACCTACTTTGGTTTTATTAATATAAACACTTGCCAGAAAGTTGTTTTCTTTGTGATTGAGCGTAGTATCGCTATAAGACACACCGGGAGTAACCAATTCGGTAACACCACGTTTTACGATTTTCTTTGTCAACTTGGGATCTTCCAGCTGATCGCAGATGGCCACACGCAAACCCGCACGAACCAGCTTTGGAAGGTAAGTATCCAGCGCATGATGCGGAAAACCAGCCAACTCCACTGTTTTTTGCGAACCATTGGCACGCTTGGTGAGCGTAATTCCTAAAATTTGTGATGCGCGAATGGCATCGGTCGAAAAAGTCTCGTAGAAATCGCCGCAACGAAACAGCAAAATCGCATCAGGATGCTTTGCTTTGATCTCGTTGAATTGCTTCATCATCGGGGTTTCTACCACTTCATTGGCCATAAATATCTCCTCCTCCCTTTTACGGGATATTATCTTTTAGTTATTCTTTCTTTTAAATAATGTGCATTGCAAAGTCAGCCATATCCATAAAAATTTGATCAGCCAATGACTCTACACCCTCAGGCAACGCTTTTCGATTGCTCAAATACACCGTTTTCACACCCAGGTTCCGTCCAAACTGCATATCACCAATGGTATCACCCACCATCGTAGCATTGTCCAGATCGAGATCCGGGAAATCAGATTTTGCCTGAAGTCCCATCCCCGGCGAAGGTTTTCGGTAAGGACTTTCTTCTTTTTCCAATGCCGGACAAAAATAGATTTTATCAATCCGTCCGCCTCCGGCTGTAATTTCTTTCAACATTTCAGCATGGATTTCGTTCAAATCGTCTTCTGAAAATATCCCTTTTCCAATGCCTTGTTGATTAGTCACTATAAAAATATAATCGAAAAGTGGCGACAGTTTTGCCAAAGCATCCACAACACCCGGCAGAAATTCAAATTCCTCTTTGCAAGTAACATATCCACCAATAATCTGACGATTGATGACACCATCCCGATCCAAAAACAAAGTTCGTTTACTCATCCCTTACAGTGTTTTGAATTCGATCTGAGCACGGGCATAATCTTCCGGCACACCAATATCGATAAAATACGACTGAAAATCAAGCCCATAAAATTCAGCCTTCTCATAGACTGATTCCAGCACCTCTTTTTCGAACGAAAATTTCGCTGGCAAGCCCAGCGATTGAAACCATTCTTTGTCAATCAGATAGATCCCACCGTTGATTAAGCCTTCGCCACTCAGTTGATTTTTCTCGGTAAACGCTGCAATTCGACCTTGCTCATTTATTTGCACCGAACCATAACGAGCCACATCCTCCACACGTCGAAGTGCAACCGAAAGATCGGCATTTGTAGCCTCATGAAAGCGATACAAAGCATCAAAATCAATATCGAAAAGTGTATCACCATTCAGCACCAACACCTGGTCAGCACAAGTTTTCTCCATCCCGAAAAGCATAGCACCACCGGTACCCAGCGGATCCATTTCCTGCGAATAACTGAGTCGGATTCCCTCAAACTCATTTCCGTAAAAACCCTCAATCTTTTCGTGCAAATAGCCTGTAGACAACACAATGTGTTCTATCCCTGCCATTTTTAAGCGTCTGAAAAGAAAAGACAAAAAAGGCTCTCCAAGAATGGGAGCCATGGGTTTGGGCACATCACTTATGATATGTTTCAGACGGGTGCCGAAACCGCCCGCCAATATGATTGCTTCTTTCATATTGCTTTACTAACCAAACATTTTTGATTCTACAATTTCACAAATTATATGACCGACAGTAATGTGAGCTTCCTGTACACGGGGAGTATCGTCCGAAGGCATATTCAGCAACACATCAGCTACTTCCTTCATTTTTCCGCCCGTAGTACCCGTCATTGCCACCGTAATCATTTTGTTCTTTTTGGCTTCTTCAAAAGCTTTCAAAATATTCACCGAATTCCCCGAAGTAGACAAACCAACCAGCACATCACCTTCAAAACCAGATCCTTTGATCATGCGGGCATACACTTCATTGTAGCCATAATCGTTGGCCACAGCCGTCAGATAGGATGTATTACAATGCAGTGCCTCCGCAGGAAGCGGAGCCCGATCAAAATAAAACCGACCGGAAAGCTCGGCGGCTAAATGCTGAGCATCAGCTGCGCTACCACCATTGCCGCAAAACAGAATTTTATGCCCGTTGCGCAAAGCTTCCACCATCACATCTGCCACTCTGGCTATTTCGCTCAGCAAAACTTTATTCTCAAGTATTGTTTGTTTTGTATCAATGCTTGCCTGTAAGGCCTTTTCTATCTGCATCATTTATCTATATTTTTGTATCAGGACAATCACTTCAAAAAATCTCAACCGTGATTTCAAAAACCTCAACGGAGATTTTCCACCCCCGATTATCACTCAATAATTAAACTCATATTCAGCTATTTCATTTTCCAGGTTTTCAAACCCTCGTTGGTAAATTCATAGCGTTTTACCTGTCCGCCAAATCGCTCAAGGGCTTTTTCCACCTCATAACGACTAATCCCCGGACAATAAAAGGTCATAAAACCACCTCCACCGGCTCCTGAAACTTTTCCTCCGGTAGCACCAGCCAATGTCGCCGCTTCGTATATTTCATCCAGCAAACTATTGGTAACTGCCTGCGTCATTTGCTTTTTATATTTCCATCCAAAATCAAGAATGCGCCCCATTTCATCAATTTCGCCTCTCAGAATCGATTCTTTCATCCATACCGACTGATCTTTTAGCTTGTGCATGGCTTCGATGGAAGTTTCGTTCTTTTTCACCACATTTTTGGTTTGCTCTTCAATGATTTTAGCCGATTCACGACTGGTTTGTGTGTAAAACAACAGCAGATTGTGCGCCAATTCGTCCTGAAAACGCTGACGTACCCGCAATGGGTTTACAATCACTTTATCGTCCTTGTAAAACTCCATAAAGTTGATTCCACCAAAAGTAGCAGCATATTGATCCTGTTTTCCACCCGCCATTTTCAAATCCTCACGCTCAATCTGATACGCCAAATGTGCAATATCATATTCGCCCAATGGCAATTTAAACCATTCCACAAAAGCGCCCAAAATTGAAACGACCAAAGTAGAAGACGTACCCAAACCCGAACCCGCAGGCGCATCCACGTGCGACGAAATGCGAAAAGACATCGACTGCTTCACGAAATCCCGGATAATACGATTATACACCCCTTTATGCAACACACAGGGGCCTTCCACCGGCAGTTCCAAGGCCGAATCGTACACCTCAGTCACACCCAAATCAGGCAATACAATCGTGATTTTGCCATCCTCGGTTGGCTCAATAGCCGTGTATGCATACATATTGATGGTGGCATTCAGAATGGCACCACCGTACAAATCAGAATAAGGAGAAACATCGGTACCGCCACCGGCCAACCCCAATCGCAGAGGAGCTTTACTTCGTATAATCATGTGTATGAGAATCTATTATTAAAGCAACGAAGCAATTGCTTCAGTCATTCGTTGCCAGGAGTATTTTTCTTTTTCTATCAGGATATTTTCCTGAAAGGTATCAAATCTTTCGTTTGTATAAAAATCGATCAACGCATCTGCTATCCTTTCAGCATCAGGCTCCACAATATAGCCCACTTTGCCATCCGGTACAATTTCTGCCAGCCCACCTACGTTGGTCACCAACATGGGTTTTTCAAAATGATAAGCAATCTGAGTCACGCCACTCTGAGTGGCCGATTTGTAGGGCTGCACAATTAGATCAGTAGCACTAAAATAATAGCGTACTTCGCTATCGGGGATAAAATCGTTTTTCCAAATCACCTCACCCTGCAAATTCAACTCTTTTTCCAACGCAAAATATTGTTCCGAATTATTGTAGAATTCGCCTGCAACAATCAGTTTTACATTCATTTTACGGAAACGGCTATCGGCATAGGCCCGAAGCAATAAATCCAGTCCTTTGTAGTCGCGAATAAAACCAAAAAACAACATATAACGCTGATTTTCGTCCAGTCCGATTTTTGCCAATGCTTCTTTTCGAGTCAACTTTGCCCCGAAATTATCATACAACGGATGAGGACAAAACACCTTCGGTTTCCGTTTATCAAACAATTCCACATCCGCCAACACCGATTTTGACATGGCTACAAAACCATCCACTGCACTCACAAAGTAGGACGCGAACAATTTATCAGCCAATCGTTTTTCGTGTGGGATAATATTATCTAGGATAGAAATAACTTTGGTTTTTGCGCTACGCGACAAGCGGGCAATCGTACCCAGACAAGGCGCCATAAAAGGCAACCAGAACTTGATCAGCACCAAATCGGGCGACTTCCTGCGAATTTGCGAAGCCACATTGATCCAGTTCAGTGGATTTACCGAATTGACATTGCGGGTAATTTTCAAATCAGCAGGTGCTGGTTCGGAAGAATATTGGGTTTTGCCGGGAAACAAAAACGAAGGATATTGCAACGAGAAAGTAAAAATCTCCACATCGTGACCTTGTTTCTGGTACTCATAAGCCAAGCGCTCGTTGTACGCAGCCAGGCCACCACGGTAGGGATATGCAGTTCCGACAATTATTATTTTCATTCTTTCGTGTTCAGCCAGCGGCTTTATTGTTTTATTATTTCGTATATCGCATTGGTCATACTCGACCATTGGAAATTTTGTTTTTGCAAACGGATATTATCTATAAATTCGGCCGATTTATTATTTGAGAAATAGTCCACCAACGCATCAGCAATGTGCTTAGGTTCTACGTCCACCACATAACCGACCTTATCGTGCTGCACCAAATCGGCCAGGCCTCCCACATTCGTCACCAACATAGGCGTTTCGAAATGATAGGCAATTTGCGTAATACCACTCTGATTTCCCGAACGATACGGCTGCGCCACTAAATCGGCAATGCTAAAAAAGTTCTTCACATCATTGTCAGGCACAAAATCGGCCCGCAATTCGATATGACTTTCAAGCTTCAGCCTGATAATTCTTTCGAGATAAGGCTGAGGATTTTCATAAAACTCCCCGGCAATAATCAGTTTCACAGGCAATTTGCGCAAACGCTCATCTGCAAATGCTTCCAAAAGCAAATCCAATCCTTTATAATGCCGGATCAATCCGAAAAACAAAACATATTTATCCTGATCGTTCAGTCCCAGCTTAATAGATGCTTCCCGCCGGGAAATGATATTGCCATAATGATCATAAATTGGGTGCGGAGTCACCACTTTGGGTTTATTTTCAACGTCAAATCCAGCAATATCTTTCGATACCGACTCGGCCATTGAAACAAAACTACCCATTGCTTTTACAAAATAGGAAGGAAGTTTTCTGTCGGCCAAAGTTGGTTCCGGCGGAACGATATTGTGTATCAAGCCCACCAGTTTGTTTTTCGGCAATTTTGAATAACGGGCAATTGCACCAAAGCAAGGTGCCACTACAGCATTCCAATAACTAAAAATTACCATATCAGGATTCTTCCCGCGAAGATTTCGCCCCACTTTCAACCAGTTCAATGGGTTAAATACATTCACCAATCGGACAATCTTCAAATCGCCGGGCGAATTTTCTGCCGAGAATTGTTTCTTATCAGGAACTAAAAAGCCCGGATACTGCAATGAAAACGTTATCAGCTCAACATCATTCCCTTCTTTTGCAAACTCACGCGCTAAACGCTCGTTGAAAGCAGCCAACCCTCCGCGATACGGAAACGCAGTCCCAACAATGATTATCTTCATACAGCCGAATTTAAAATTAAACTCATCATAATAATCACATTACCAAACAATTCAACCAACGATCTCTTTGATTACATCCCAAAAGAGTCAAATAAATTCAATTCGATTTGATCAGATTATTAAAAAAAAAATCTTCCTGCAAAAGTACAAAATAAATCAGAGCCTGATTTATTTTATTTTGAATTTTTGAAGCTTGCATTTTCTGCTAAAAAACATCTATCCCAAACTGCAAAAAAGAGTAACCAAAAACGGCACAGAGAAGTCCAGCACAAATCCACTATAAATGGAGATAATCGAAAATTCTTTGCCGGAAGTGCGGGTTATAATCGGGAAAGTGGTATCCATCGTAGTAGCTCCACCTGCCGCAATTGGCGCCAGCGGACCAAAATAGCGCACCATCCAGGGGGCAAAAAGCAAGGTAATCACTTCACGTATAATATTCGCCAGCAAGGCAATCGTTCCTAATTCAGCCCCTTTGTATTGAGTAATCAAAATACCCGACAAGGAATAATATCCAAATCCTGAACCAATTGCCATCAATTCAGTCAAACTATGATGAAAAAACAATTTTACCACCATCACACCCGCTAAAGTTCCCACAATGGTAGTCAACGGCAGCAGCAGTACCCGCGAATGAATTCGCCGAAATTGTTTCACCGTATCCGGCTGATGTCCAATACTAAAACCCACAAAAAACATCAACGCACATAACACATAAAAACCAATTTCGGGACTGGCGAAAGATTCCGGGATTAATCGAATAATCCCCAACAACAACCCGGCAGCGAAAAATGAAAGAATTATCAAACTACCCTTCATCTCCACCCTCCTTTTTTGTTAATCCTTTTCCCCATAAAATTTTTGCGGCTACAATACTACCTAAAACCGACGCTACAGCCACCCCGAAAGCTTCCAATCCCAAGGTAGCAAAACGGGTCACCACATTTTCATTCAGTCCCACCTCGGCACCCAACAAAAACAATAGAGCCCAAATAAGCGTTAGAATTAATCCGTTCAGAAAATGGATTTTACGCTTTCGGAACAGATAGCCGACAGCAATGCCGGCAAACATAAACAGTAATACCTTAAACATTTAATTTCAGTATAATTTTCTTTCAAAAACGAGATTGCAAAGATACTGTTTCTGCATAAATTTTCAGCTTTTATGGCTTTTCCAAAAACAGCTGATTTATTGCAAAAAACAGCATAAATATGTTCAAAAAAATGAGTAATTTTGCACTCCGAATACAAGAACATCATTTTTAAGGTATAAATCAATATAATTCAACAGAATATGAGCAAAAAAGCATTATTAATGATTCTCGATGGCTGGGGAATCGGAAATCACTCAAAAGCCGATATTATCTACAACACGCCGACTCCTTACTGGGATTCGTTGCTGGCAACATATCCAAACTCACAGTTACTTGCTTCGGGCGAAGACGTTGGTTTACCTGACGGCCAAATGGGTAACTCGGAAGTAGGCCACTTAAACATTGGTGCTGGTCGCGTTGTATATCAGGATCTTGTAAAAATCAACATCGCTTGTCGCGACAACAGTATCAGTCAAAACCCTGAAGTGGTAAGCGCTTATTCGTATGCCCGCGACAACAAAAAGAAAATTCATTTCTTAGGACTGGTATCAGACGGTGGCGTTCACAGTTCATTGGATCATCTGTTGAAACTGATCGACATTGCCAAAGAATACGGTACTGAAGCGTATGTTCATGCATTTATGGACGGTCGCGACACCGACCCAAAAAGCGGTAAAGGCTTTATCGAAACACTGGTTAAACATACTGAAGGATCTACCACTAAACTGGCTACCATCATTGGCCGTTATTACGCAATGGACCGCGACAAACGTTGGGAGCGCGTAAAAGAATCGTACGACCTGATGGTAAATGGCGTTGGTACCCTTGCTACCGATGGTGTAGCTGCAATGCAGGCCTCTTACGATGCTGGCGTAACCGACGAATTCGTGAAACCAATAGTTATTGTGGATGCTGAAGGCAATCCAACTGCTAAAATTGAAGCTGGTGACGTAGTAATTTTCTTCAACTACCGCAACGACCGTGCAAAAGAATTGACAGTGGTATTGACTCAACAGGATATGCCGGAAGCAGGTATGCACACTTTGCCATTGGAATATTACTGTATGACTCCATACGATTCATCTTTCAAAGGCTTGCACATTCTTTTCGACAAAGACAATGTTCAAAACACGTTGGGAGAATATGTTTCTAACTTAGGCTTGAAACAATTGCGTATTGCTGAAACCGAGAAATTCGCTCACGTAACATTCTTCTTCTCTGGCGGTCGCGAGTCTGAATTCCCGGGCGAAGAACGCATCCTGGTTCCCTCACCTAAAGTAGCTACATACGACTTGCAACCTGAAATGAGTGCACCTGAAGTAGCCGACAAAATGGTAGAAGCATTGAACTCACAGAAATTTGATTTCATCGCATTGAACTTTGCTAATGGCGACATGGTAGGTCACACAGGTGTTCGTGAAGCTATTATCAAAGCAGTAGAAACCATCGATGTTTCGGTAGAAAAAGTAGTTGAAGCTGCTAAAGCTAACGGTTACGAAGTGATCATCATTGCCGACCACGGTAATGCCGATAACGCTGAAAATGCAGACGGTTCACCAAACACCGCTCACTCATTGAACCCTGTACCATTTGTTTACGTTACAGAGAACAAAGAAGCAAAAGTTGAAAACGGAATTTTGGCTGACGTCGCTCCTTCTATCTGTCAGATTTTAGGCATCGACAAAGCAGCTGAGATGACCGGACACAGCCTTATCAACTAAAGCCCCACCAACCTCCCCACAGGGGAGGCTTTACATAATTACAAATTTCTCTAAACATACTACTCCCCAAAGTCCCCTTAAGGGGGATTTAGGGGGCTTATCATGAGCTTAAGAAACCAACTCGAAAACCGCATCCTGATTCTGGATGGTGCAATGGGAACCATGATTCAGCGCCACAAACTGGGCGAAGCTGATTATCGCGGTTCACGCTTTGCAGATTGCGAAATTCTTCAGAAGGGCAACAATGATTTGCTGGTTCTGACTCAGCCGGAAATTATTTACGATATTCATTGTAAATACCTCGAAGCCGGTGCCGACATTATCGAAACCAACACTTTCAACGCACAACGCATATCGATGGAAGACTATGCGATGAGCGATTTGGTGAAGGAAATCAACTACGAAGCCGCTTTATTAGCCCGCAAAGCTGCGGATGAATTCACGGCGAAGAATCCTTCGAAGCCCCGTTACGTAGCTGGCGCTGTTGGACCTACCAACAAAACCGCCTCCATGTCGCCGGACGTAAATAACCCCGCATTTCGCGCAGTAAGCTACGACGATTTGGTGGTGGCCTACAAAGAGCAAATCATCGCATTATTGAAAGGCGGAGTGGATGCTTTGTTGATTGAAACCATTTTCGATACTCTCAACGCCAAAGCAGCTATTCACGCAGCTGAAATTGCCATGAGCGAATCAGGCATTCGGGTGGAACTGATGATTTCGGCAACAGTAGCCGAT
>JBJOOU010000122.1:0-2674 GCA_046051105.1 Bacteroidota bacterium | reverse complement strand
CCGCAAACTATATTCATGGATGCAGCATATCTGTTCAGGAAACAAAGTTTTCTTTTGATAATGACAGTGGATATAGAATGTATTCCAAAAGCAAAACAACATTCTTCAATAAAATCCTTTGAGAAAGTGCCAAAAATTTTACAATAAACCCGGAATAGAGCAAATTCAAACGACTTTGATTCAGTACTATTGATAGGACAGGCTTCCAAACCGTACAACATAGATGGTAGACATTTCGCCTGCAGCATGTGTATGGTTACATCTGCGGACGCAAGTCTTCCAATTTTTCCAAAAATAGCATTAAACGTTCTAAAGAGTTTTTTCTTGGCATCATCGTAATCGCATTTGAACACTCTATGCGAGACAAAGAAAACTCCCAAGTATCTACAAGTGTTGACCCATGGAATCAAGTTACCTGTATACGTAGTAATATCTGAACATTTAACGTTGTATCTCGGTCCTATCCTAACACACGTTGATTTATTGGCATTTATTGACATATCTAGATTTGCTAATTCTTCCTCTGCAATACGAATTATACTCTGTAAGTAAGTAACGGATGGCGACAATAATAACAAGTCGTCAGCATACATAAATACGCTCACGCAAGTAAACCTTACTTTACAACAATGTTTGTTGCTGGAAATTTTATTTATGACGTCATCAATATATATTGCAAACAGGTGCGGCGATAACACTCCTCCCTGACGCACTCCACAGTTAAATGAAACAAAGCGTGAGACTGCTGATCCCCAACGAATACAAGATGCACACATTTTAAACCAGTTTTCAAATATTGATAATAATTCATTAGGAATGGCTCTTTCCATAAGCTTAATGAACAAACCGTAATGATTCACCTTATCAAATGCTTTGGATACATCAAGCGCACACAAGTTAACCGTGGAACCTGAATTGACAAACTTGTTTACAGCTTGCCTCACACTGTAAATAGCATGCGAAACACTAGAATTCTTCTTGAAACCGAACTGGTTATTCGATGTGACAAAATAATGTTCATATTTACTCAATATTGCATTTTCAAATAGTTTGGATATTAACGGACTAATAGAAATTCCTCTAAAGTCATTTATAGACAGTGATTTAGACATAGAACTAGTTTTCACCTTTAACAGAGGAATAGTATAGCTCAAACCGAAACTATCAGGAACTTTACCGACTTGCATAATTAAATTAAACAGTTTTGCCAGTAACATTGGTAAGCACGGATGACAATGTTGAAGGTGTTCAACAGTTAGGCCATCGAGACCCGCTGCTTTACCCTTCTTCATTGAGCTCAACACATTTTCAATACTCTCCGCATCAAAAACACTATCGCAGGTGAGAATTTTACCTTGGTAAACATCTCGTTTACTATGATATGTGTCCTTTAATTTGTTGTTACCCTCCACTGTTAGTGAGGTGCAATTTTTTTGAAATTGACAAGCAAATCTATTGGCAATTTCAGTTGCATCAGTTAGGCCATCGACTTGTATTGGTTTCTGATCATTATTTCCAAGTTTTGAGCGCCAACAATTCCAAAAAGCTCGACCGTGCTTAGTCATTAAAGCTTCATGAAGATCATTGGTATAGCAAGTGGTTTCCTCTTCCTGACCTTTACGAATACGAAGTTTGTAAGCAAGTTTGTCAGATCGATATTTGTTGAAACATTGACCATTTCGGGGCCTACCAGCCAATTTCCACAAATTATGTGAGTTGATTGACTCTTCTTTCAGGATGTCTAGCTCCTGGTCCCACCAAAATTTATAAAACCCCTTTTGATTTTGGGGCACTGACAAGCTTGCACAATTATTCAAGATTATGATTAGTTTCTCGTAAACATCATTTATCAAATTTTCATCAAATATTTCGTCTCTGAATAAACACTCTAAGTTCTGATTAAACTCAAACAATAATCCTTGAACATGCATGCCAGTGAGGTCATAATATTTGATCAAATCAGCATGATCCCAACGCAATTGCAACGGCTCAGTGATGATTTTACTAGCTTGCTCATCACTTCTCGTGCTTGAAGTATGGCCAGCCATTGGTGTCATATACACATTCGTAAAAATGGGTCTGTGATCAGAAAGATTAACTGACGGTTCGTGAATACCGAACTTCACTAAGTTGCACGCTCGTGCCATTAAACGGTAATCTATGCGGCTGTAATGGCCCAAGGCCTCGTTACAGTATGTAAACGAATTCGAATGTGAAGCAGGAAATACATCATTACAATCTAATAATTCATAATCTGACATAAATCGTTTAATGATAGCAGAAGCTGGATCATTTTTGTCAAGGTTAACATTCATGTCGCCTCCAATCAAAACATTAATATCAACTAGGCCGTCTAGGCACGTGCTTATTTCGTGGAACATGTTTTCTATTATTAAATATCTGTCTACTGTTGCTCCGCATGGTAGGTACACGTTTACAATAGCATAATTCATGAATTGAATTATAACGAATCTCTCTGCACATAAAATAACCCGAGTATACGCAATAAGATCGCTTTTAATCAGCGTTGTAACACCACCAAATGGCCTGCCTCTTAAAGGTCCTTGTTCTACGCACGAACCCATAGCAGATATGCCTACTGCAATGTATTCTGGAAAGTGCGTAGCGAAATAACAAAGATTAGCGGGTGTAAGCCAGTGCTCTTGTAATAGAA
>JBJOOU010000121.1:0-11002 GCA_046051105.1 Bacteroidota bacterium | reverse complement strand
CATCCCTTCGGGATTTCATACCAACCTCCCTTCAAACGCTTTCTTCAATATACTCTGCTTCAACACCTCAGCCTGCTGTAAGCTTTGGGCGATGGTTTCTTCTATCTTATCGCAAACGGTGAGTTTGCTTTCAAGGATTTCAACGATTTGGTGTTGCTCTGACAATGAACATGATACGAAAGGAGCATTCATCAACGCCGCTTTGGTCAACTTTTTTCTTCCTGTCGTACCCGTAGTTAGTGGAAGAAAAGGATAGTAAGATAATTGATAATTCAAGAAATCTATTTCAGTGTTACTTTTGGCCCTTAAAACATGTGCATGATTATTTACCCATGACTTTCCTATAATCTTATAAGAAAAAGGAATTGTTCTACCTATAAATGTTTCATCTTCGACAACACAAACCAATGGCTCATTGAATATAAAATCATTTACCCAATCAACTCTGCCGTTTGCTCCATAATAAGGAATTTCACCAATCATTTTTTTCCTTTGATCTTTATTGACAGGTTTTCTCATATTATCTAACGAATCAGCAATATCATCTATTTTCACCCATTTCCACCCATTCGGCAATTCCCCTTCCTTCACCTCTTTATTCGTCAAACGCCCTTCAAAGGCTGCCTTCAACAAACTTTGCCGATACACTTTCAGTTGCTGTTGTGCGGTAAGGAGTTGTTGTTTGCCGTTTTCGAGGTCGCTCAGTAGTTCTTCTATTTTGGAGACTATGGCGAGTTGTTCGGGGAGAGGGGGAAGAACGATTTCATAGTCGTAAATTTTACTTCCGGAGATTACAGGCTGAGCAGTTGAAACTGACAGTTTATTTAAATTCTCATATTCAAGCTTCAATTGAAAGAATTTGATATTAAAATCAGCAATTATTGGTTCAACAATTAAAGCATTATCAGTTACCCATGATTTTGGTTTAGTTATATGAGTGACTCCACATTTTGCGCCAACTCTTCCAATTATCAATCTCGGTTCTTCAATTAAATACTCAGAATGATAGCCATTTATCCCATTACCACCATATACTGGAAAATTTCCACCCTGCAATAAGTTGATTTTAAGTCCTTTTCCGCTGGAAACCTTTAGAACCTCCCCCAACTTCTTTACCTGCCAGTGTTTGGGTATCTTATTTAGTTCTCTCATTTACAAATACTTTATTTTGCTGCAAGTTCCAGCAGCATTCGTGCCACTACACCGGGTACTATGGCCAGACCATAACTTAGCATAGTTCCCAGCAATACATATTCACTTTTCTTTTCTTCCTGTGTTCCCGAGAAACGGATAATACTTTTCCCGGTAATCAGAAACCCGATGGCTTCGTATTGCTGCATCAGCACCAGCGTAAGTATAATAATTCGTTCAAATTGCCCAATCAGTCTTCCAGCTCTATCTGCCCCTCCCGAACTACTGGAAGTTTTTAACACAAACCCAATCAAATAACCAACGGGCCAAATCACTATTACATAGGCCAACAACAATAAACTGATTTGATAATTATTTAATGGAAGCATGATTGCTTTAAGTAGCCCAGCCAACAAATCAAATTTAACCACCCACATTACCAACAGTACAAGTAAATGCACAAGCTGATCGGCACAAAACATCAAGGCACCACTTCCCAACCGGGGTTCTAAGTGTTTTTTGAGTGAATCGGTCAACCAATGTGAAACAGCAACAATGACTGCAATTTTCCAGGAAAGACTAAATAATAGGGTAAGTACCAATACAATACTTATATGTGCTAACATTGGCCCGCTAAACCAACGCTTGTTGCTAACCATACATCCGGTTTGTAGCGCAAAATCGGCCAGAAAATGTGCCAGCAGCAAACGAATAAGAAAATTCCCTTCTGTCGACGTAAATATTACCCAGGCTTTATCCATTACTGTAAAGTGATTTATAATATTTTAGCATCAAATCTATTATATGCCAGTTTCCGGCTTTGAGTCTTTGATTGACAGCCGGTTGCTTTATCTTCAGTGCTTCGGCTATATCTTTTTCAATACTTCCTCTGAGTTTTCTATTCATCACCTCATTTTGCTGAATCGTATTGTTGCTCAATATCACATCAAGTAATGCTGATTCCATTTGTAACTCCCGATGATAGTTATCGTCCGAGGCAATCATCAAATATTGCTTTTTGCCCTTCATCTCGTCAAGTTGTCTGCCCGACAAACGAAAGGCAGTGCCATCTGAAGTCAAAGCAGAATCCTGAACAAAATCCATCTCTCCAATGCCTACAGAAATACGGACATTGTAGCCCATTATTGATGCAGAAAGTGGTTCTTTGGAAGGACTAATGCTTCGAATAAATGTCAATATTTCTAACGAAATTTGCAATGCATCCTGTATATTACGTATTACGCACTGAAAACTGTCTCCACGGAATATCTCAATTTTCACCTGATAATACTCCTCTATCTCTTTCAAATAAGAAGAAAGAGCAGCAAAAAAGATCTTTTTATTCACCAGATCTATTTCTGTGGAGTTCACTATATCTCCTGTGATAACGGCTATCTTCATCCAATAGAATATTATATTTTCTGTGATTACTATCTGTAATACATATTCAGTTACAAACAGCAAATATAAGGATAAATCCTTATATTTGCCAATTATAAGCTTTACTGCTTATAATTAATGCATATAAGCCTAAAACCTTATAAAGCTACGCTACCAGCACCTCATTCAATTCCTCAATAATTTCATTTGTTTCCTGCCCGAACAGTTGCCACATTTTAGCCAGTCCGCCAATGGCATTGAAGGGATTGTAATCAAAATCGTCCATCTCGATGTGGAAACTATTCACGATATGCTCTTTAATCAGGCGCAGCCAGTCCATCTGCTCTTCAGTAAATTTATACCCGGCTCCTGAGTGTCGTTTCCATACCCAGTCCTGAAAATTACGGTCAACCGTTTTATCGTAAGCAGTCAGGCGGTCGTCGATACCTATCACCCGCCTTACCAGCGAAACCAGCGCAATCATTTCGGAGCGGGGGCTTCCTGCATCTTCCAACTGCTGATAAGCATTCCACACTTTGAGGGGTGCCAGCTGCGGACGGTCAAGCAAAAGCTTGTCGCACAATTCGCGAATCATCTGGTATGTCAACTCACGGCGCCGGTATGGCTGAGAATAAAAAAGCTGTAATGCCGTAATTTCATCTTTATGCTCCGCTATCCAGGCCGCAAAATCATCCATCAACTGTTGCGCTTCGGCAGTTTGATCTTTTACCCAACCACTCACCAAAATACTATCCTGATTCACTGTATCGATAATCTGGTCGTATTTTCGTCGCACATCTACAATAAAATTCCGCAGGTCGGGATTGTGAAACACTGCCACTGCCCGCTCCAGCACTTCGGCATATTGCTGTTCAAACTCTTTTTCTTTTTCGATGGGCGAAGCACCCGATTTTTCGGCAAACGCCTTATTCCGCACCGTTTCCACTACATCGGGGTCGTAGGCATGGAGCAATTGTTTTACCACCTGCTGAATAGTGCGTCCGTCGGCTTGTTGGGCAAAAGCGGCTTTTTCGTGTTCTGAAATTTGCTTATCGAGGCGCAACAGACGATTGGCCAGCGTACTGAACATCTCTTCAGTCCGGTCGCCCACTGCTATGCGCTGCAATACTTCTTTAAGCGAAACGGAAGGAGCTTTTTCCAGCGGACGGCTATCGGTTTTTTGCGACTGCTCTACCCCGATGGCATCGATAATCACAAAATGGTCTTTCGAGTATTTAGCCGAAGGCGTACCTTTTGCCCGCAACTCTTCGAGCGAGCAGGTGCGCGTACCTCGGCCTTTCATTTGCTCGTAGTAACTCCGGCTTTTCACATCGCGCATAAACAGCAACACTTCCAGCGGACGCACATCGGTACCGGTGGCTATCATATCTACCGTAACCGCTATGCGCGGATAATAATCGTTGCGAAAACTGGTAAGAATACTTTTGGGATCGTCGCTGTTGTAGGTAATTTTTTTGCAGAAATCGCTGCGTTCGTCAAATTCCTCACGTACAATTTCTATAATATCCTCGGCATGACTATCCGTTTTGGCAAAGATCAGGGTTTTGGGTATCTCAAACGAACCATCAGAAGCCAACCTGTCTTTGAAAATTTGAGGCAAGGTGTTTTTTACCTCCCTGATAATGGTGCGTATGGTGCTGGGATTGACAATATCCTTGTCGAGCTGTCTGCCGCTGTACTCAACATCTTCGTCCATCGTTTCCCAAAACTTCTTGCGGGTAAGGCGTTCGCGCTTATCCACCATTTCGCCCATCCGGAGTTGCGCGCCCTGTTGGGTTATCTGAGTTTGGATAGTATACACATTGTAGGGCACCAACACCCCATCAATCACCGCTTTTTCATAACCATAGTCCGACACCACGTTTTGATTAAAGTAGCCAAAGGTGCGGTTGTCCGGGGTAGCCGTTAATCCCACCTGAAAGGCATCAAAATAATCGAGCACCTGTTTCCACAGGTTGTATATGCTTCTGTGGCATTCGTCGATCACTATATAATCGAAAAACTCCATCGGTATTTTTTCGTTGTAAACCACCGGCATTGGCTCTTTACCGTAGTTACTCAGCTCATTCGGATTCTCAGTTTCGGCATTTTCGTCCAGCTCACTGCCTTTCAGGATCGAATACAATCGCTGAATGGTACTGATATACACCTGACTGTCCGACGGGATAAATGAACTATTGAGGCGCACCACGCCGTAAAGTTCAGGAAAGAGGCGGTTATCGTCCTGTGGAATATAGCTCCGAAATTCACCTTCGGCCTGTTCGCCCAGGTTTTTGGTATCTACCAAAAACAAAACACGTCCTGCCTTGATGTGCTTCAGCAAACGATAAATAAAGGTGATGGCGGTAAATGTTTTGCCCGAACCGGTAGCCATTTGTATCAGGGCTTTAGGCCGCCCTTTTCGGAATGACTCTTCCAGTTTTGTAATCGCCTCTGTCTGACAGTCGCGCAAGCCTACTGGATTTAACGCCGGAAAATCGGTGGCCATGCGCTGACGGATGGAGTACGTCTGCTTGCTCCATTTCTCCAGACTTTCGGGGCGGTGAAAAGTAAACACTTCCCGGTAACGGGGTTTAGGGTCGCGCAAATCGGCAAAACGGGTAATGGCCCCGGTACTCAAATATAAAAACGGCAGCGTTTCGTTGTTGATCAGCTTTAGTTTTGCATTGGCATAGTCCTCCACCTGTGTTTCATGTACCGAGAATTTCTGCCCTTCTTCCTCGCGCTTAGCTTCCACAATGCCTACCGGTTTGCCGGCAACAAATAACACATAATCGGCAGGGCCAATATCGGTTTGATATTCGCGCACCGCCACTCCTTTGGAAGCGTGTAAGTTCAGTCGGCTTTTACTCTGAATTACCCACCCGCAAGCCTCCAATTGAGCATCAATCAGATCGCGGGCTATTTGTTCTGGATTTTGATTTGCCATATGTCAGTTTGCTTGCCTTGCAAAGCTACAAATAACATTTCAAATATCCTACAATTCACTTAACCCATTTTTATATAAGTAATAGGAAGGAAATAATGTCGTAATTTTTGATCGCTATTTTGAAATGGATTTTAGACTTGAATGAGGGCGTTTATCGGGATAAACAACCAAATGTAAAGTATAAAAGACGTTCAAAAGCGCATCAATGATTTGTTCTTAACGAGTAGAGTGTATTTTAAAATACGACATTATTTACTTTCTATTACTAACATCATCTTCGACAGGCTTTTTCATATTCAGCAATATCATCGATACTATAGCGGATACAACTTTCCAACTGGCGGTAATGAATTTTACCCGCTGCACGCAAACTTACCAGCGTACGTTTGCTAATACAGAGTAGACGAGCAGTTTCCTCTTCGGTAAATAGCTGCAAACTATGCGGAGACAAAGTAGCCTCATCTACCTTACGCTCAAATTCGGTGAATTTGAGTAGCACCAGCTCTAATAAATTAGAATCGATGCCGGACTGTGGTATGTTCACTGCCTTTCCCATCAACTCGTCATCGATCGTTTCCGTTTATAAGCTTGCAGGTGCTCCGGACTAAACCTCACATTCCGCCCGGTTTGCACACAGTCTATCTTTCCCTGCTTCTTCAGTTCCTTCAGTGTCCTTACCGATAAGCCCAGCTTACTTGCCGCCTCGGTATAACTAAGCATCAGTTGCGAAGCCTGTTTCTCCACATCGGTAAGCATAGCCGTCCCCTCCAGCCTGTCCATTCGCTGATGGAGCAGGTGAAATTCCTCCATTATTTGCTGCTGATAACCAATCATGGTTTCCAGCAAATGGCGGATATCCGGTTGGGACGATATGTTCCGTTGCTTAGGCATTAATTATAATAATACTTCAATAAAAAACTGATTTAGAGAAAAGAAACACCAATATCACTTTCAAAACTACAACTCATTTTCAGGAAATTACATCCTTTTCTTTAACAAATCGATCTTGCACTGTAACATGTCTTAGACTATTTCTAAGTGGAGCAAAATCTTTAGCATCTTCTTTAAAACTTATTTCAAACCCTCAAAAAACATCATATATTAACAGGTGGATAAAAATACTGGAATAAATATTGGCCTGATAATTTTAGACCAAAAAGATGTGATAAACTTATGTAATCAAAATTTTGCAGCACAGCTGATTCAGCACACAAATGACTCAGACTTCACTCACCAAAACTAAAGCGATCAAATCATCAAAAAAAAGACAGCATCTCCAAAATCCTACCCACTGAATACAAGCCATTTCTGATTATAACTTTTACAGAGGGCATTAAAAACCCATCTTCCAAACCTCTGATTATCATCAAGTGCCAAAAGTGCTCAAAATATTAGCATACTCATCCACCTCCTTGCATTTCAGCGCTTTTTATCTCACAATTCTTTCCGCAAAAATATCAGGAGCATTATACACCTCAAAGGACAATAATTTTTACACCACATAACCACCTCATACACTGATATATACAAACACACGCTTCGCGGGAATCCCCAAAACACCCATATTTCAGCTATTTATTATGCCCTATTACGCCACTTTTATCCCTAAATCGGACAAAAACGCTCACGAAACGCACAAAATACTTTCAGCATCATTGGCGGCAAATATAAAAGAGCAGACGAAATAATGAAAGGACAAAATAAAACCAGTTATAAGCAATTGATAGATAAGACATAATCATTTCAGGACGCCATTAAATTAACACTGCCGGACGTTTTTACCCCAAAAAAAGGACAATTAACTATGCCTGGTCAGTCGTATTTATTTTTCGAAATTGATACAGAATGTAATTAACGTGAGTTCGATGTAACACACGATATAAGTACATGAATATAAGTACATGAATATCAATAAGGGATATTGATTTAAGTAAGTAGTCACAATTAATCGATGTTTTAATTCTTTTTTCTTATCTGCCCCCTACCCCCTAAAGGGGGCTACGAAGCTCGAGAATTGTAGAAATAATCAGCATTTTTGCTTGGCAAAAGTCCCCTTTAGGGGATTTAGGGGCGGACAAAATAGTATAAACTAATTTCGTTCACCTACTTACCTAATATATAATCCTTATATAATACTTATATCTAGCTTATCTAATCCTTATATAATGCTTACTTTATAAAGGTTGTATTGTAATAGCTTTATAATTGAATTATAAAAGAATTTTATATCTTTGTGGACTAAGGTATCTACTATTCAACCCTAAAAGAGACAATGACTTATGGCAACAGTGAAAGGCCCTATCACCCTGAACGGGAGTTTGAGCAATGTGAGTTTCTACACGCGCAGGGGAAGCGATAAAGTGATCGCCCGTACAAAAGGTGGAGCGTCAAAGGACAAAATAAAATCGTCGCCGGCATTTGCTGGCTTCCGGCTACAACAAGCTGAATGGAAGGGATGTACACGCTTTGCATCAATGCTGCGCTACAGTTTCGGAGGACTGCACCGACTGGCTGATTACAACCTGACTCCCGTACTGAACGGTATTGCCAAAGAAGTACAGAAAAGGGACGAAGTGAATGAGGTGGGAAAAAGAGCCATTTATTTCTCACGCTTCAGGCAACAGCTGGATGGGTTTAATCTGAACCGCAACTATCCGTTTAATACCGTATGGCGAATAAGCGTGACCGGTACCATTGACCGCAGCGCGATGACGGCCTGGGTAACAGTTCCTTATATCAACACGGCCAACGACTTACAGGTATTGCAAAGCCTGCCTTATTTTCGGCTAATCGTATCGTTGGGAGCCGTGTCGGATATGGAGCATACGCAGTACAATTACATCCCGATGGTAGCGGAACTGCACGGAGTAAGTTTTCAGCATGTATCAGAGTGGAAGGCGGTGGGCATTACGCTCGACGAGCAGCAAATAGAAATCGGGATAGACCCAAAACTCACGAAATATCTGTCTGAAAGCATCAGCCTGGTGCTTTGCGTAGCAGTGGAGTTTGGAAAACCAGGCTTTACAGGCGATATACAGGAAGTAAAATATGCAGGATGCAGCAAAGTGATTTGTTGCAGGTGAATGTTTTAGGTCCACAATCTCACTTTCGCTTGTACAAAACAAGACCTGAGACGATTATAAACAAGACTAACAATCCAGCCAGTGGAATAATCAGAACATACAGATTTCCAATCAAAGCTCCGTAGACACGGGCTGTATGTACTTCGAGAGCTACGTTCCACAAGGACATGGGCGCAACTTTAAGTACAGAGTCCGGCATTGCACAAAAAGGGCTTTTGTGATTGACCCCTACAGCGCCCTGTACATACTCAAAGGCAAAAGGATGATTGCCAAAGTCAGCACTATAGCCAGTGATTTTATAATCGCCAACAGGGGGTCCTTTGCGCACCGGGGGCACATAGGGCTTATTCTTCATCAAATCGAACACACTACCCGAGCTATAATCCCAACTAAAAAGTCCTTCGAATGAACCAATCAGCAGGCGGCGGGTACCCAAAGTATCCAGCACATTGAGCCCCATAACACTGACAGGGGGTTGCGATGAGAGTTTCTGCGCTTTGGAACGAAAATCTGCATCAAAACTATAAAAACCCTCGGATGTTGAAATAAAATACCGATTCTGATCCGGTATATAGATAATTCTGCGCAACAGATCGAACCAGGGATTGGGTGTATCCAATTCGGTATTCGGAATTTTCGAGACCCGGGCATCTCCGATAGCGATAAGCAAAGGCGGCCGCAAAAAGGAGCCTGTAAGCACCGTTACGATCAACAATACAGCCGAGAACCATCCAACTTTATTGTGCCACTTCAAATTCCACTGATAGCGTTTCTTGTTTCGTTCGCGACGTTCGCGAAAAGCTTTCAACCGTTTTACATTTCGACGGGACACAAGCAAAACAACACCACCCACACTCAGAAAGATAAAAATAAGCGCCACGCCATCGACTAATAGTTTGCCGACCCTGCCATAAATTTCTCCACTATGAATAACCCACAAGGTTTTAAACAAACCTACTTTATGGTCGTAACCTTCCGGTTCGGGCAACTGAATCAATCGAAAGTGCTGTAAATCGGTAGTACTCAAAAGATGAGAGCGGGTCATTATCCACACACAACTGTCGCGTGTAAGCAAATCAACCACATTCTCTTCTGCCACGGGCAATTGCAACTTCAGCCAGCGATGATGCCGAGGATCATAACGATACAATCCGAAAAGCGTAGCAGCCAGCAGTCCCTGATCTGATTTCAGCAGCTTAAAAATCTTTCGGTTATCAATCCCCTTCGGGAATCCGGCGTTATAGCCAGTAAAATGCCGCCCATGATTATCGGTAAGCCACACCCCCACATTGCCATACAGCAATAAGCTGTCTGGCGAAAGCCGTAAACTTCCACGAACAGCGGCATTGTTCCAATTAGTATACCGATAGACCCCGGGCATGACACTGCGCGACACATCGACCGATGAAAACAGGTCGCGATGGTTAAGCACAATGCCTGACAGCGAAAACAAAATCAACAGCAAGGCCAGCGAAACCCCCAACCATTTATGATACTTACGAAAGAATTTTTTCATCCTCATCCGAAAAATCATTAAAAAAGAAGAAAGGAGAATTATCCTGCGACAATTCCCCTTTCGAACCACTTAAACACCTATCTTCTTAGAAAAAAATGTCTTTTTAGTCAAATCGAAGAAAATAATCAGTCCACCAATTATCATCAAGCCATCAGGAACAGTACGCGCCCACATCCAGCCGTGAAGGCTATCCACTGTTTCACGCATACGAGCCATAAAATAACCCGATTCCATAGCTACCTGTGTTTGATGTATACCCACCACATATGTAGGAACAGCATACAACAAGGCTCCAATGGTAAGCACCCAAAAACCTACTTTGCTTAGTTTATCGTTCCACACGTACTGATTGGCCAATGCATTGGCACGGGAAGTCATATAAATAAAGGCAATGGATATATAACCGAAAGCACCGAGCAAAGCAATGTGACCGTGAGGCATGATCAGGTACGTACCGTGTGAATAATAGCTGATAGTCGGGGTATTGATAACCATTCCGAAAAACCCGGCACCTATCCAGTTGAGAATAGCCGAGCCGGCAATCCACATAAAGGGTACACCAAAGTCAAACTCCTGACCGGAATACACTTTTTCGCGTTTGTTTTTCATCGCTTCTATAATCATCAGTGCCAGCGGAAGAGGTTCCAAAGCGGAGAAAATACCACCGATAGCAATCCAGTATTCGTCCAGCCCCTGCCAGAAATAATGATGTCCCACACCCAAGGTTCCGCTCAACGAGATTAGAAACAGCTCGAAGAACATCACTTTGACAGCCATTTTATGGCTAATAAGTCCCAGCGAAACTGTAAAGAAAGCAATTACCCCTGCAGCAAAAAGTTCAAAAGTTAGCTCTACCCAAAGATGAATCACCCACCAGCGATAGTAATCATCCACGGTGTAGTTAGGCATAATTTTATGTACCGGCATCATACCTGCCATATA
>JBJOOU010000120.1:0-12401 GCA_046051105.1 Bacteroidota bacterium | reverse complement strand
AAAAGGACGCGTGCCATCCACCAGCGAAATCACCGATTTACTAACCAATAAAGTGTTCCGGATATGAAAAAACTCCTGTTACTGTTACTGGTGAGTTTGCTCACCGCTCCTGTCGTGGTTGTCGATGCGCAAACCACTGCACCTGCTCCGAAAACCGCTGCTCAAAAAACAGTGAAACCCGTTGAAGTCTACTACTTCCACTACACCCGCCGCTGTGCTACCTGCCAGGCCGTGGAAATAGAAACTCAAAAAGCGATTGCAGCTTTGTATCCAGCGCAATTCAAAGCGGGCAAAATCATTTTCAAATCGCTCAACCTGGACAACGCCACCAGCAAACCTTTTGCCGACAAATGCAAAGCCGAAGGACAGTCCCTGCTGATTATCAGCGGAAACAAACGCATCGACCTCACCGATCAGGCATTTTTGTATGCCAACAGCAAACCCGAAAAGCTGAAGGCGGAGATAAAGAACGTGATAGATAAGATGATGTGAGAATGCTGAGATGTGGGAAATTTGAAAATAAAATGATGTGAAGATTTGAATATATGGGGATGTGGGGATTTGAAGATGAAATGTATTTAAAATGAAAGATTTTCAAATCACCTCTGTTTTCCTGCTTCAAATCCAACTAATTTTCAAATCTTCAAATCCTCACATATATAATCAACCTCCAAATTTCCCAAATCTTCAAATCATTTCATCTTCAAATCTTCAAATTTCAAAAATGGAATTTCTGCAAAACATACTCGACAATAGCCAATATGCCTTTATCACTGCCTTTGTGCTGGGCTTGATGACAGCCGTCAGCCCATGCCCGTTGGCCACCAATATCACAGCCATTGGCTACATCAGCCGCGATTTAGAAAGTCGCAAAAAGGTATTTTACAACGGATTGTTCTACACCCTGGGGCGCGCATTCAGCTACACGCTTCTGGCTGTAATCATCTATCTGGGCGCCAGCAAAATGAACGTATCGATGCTTTTTCAGGGTTGGGGCGAAAAACTATTGGGACCACTGCTCATCCTCATCGGCCTGCTGATGCTGGACGTGATCAAGCTACCGTTTCCCAGCCTGAGTCAACTTACCGAAAAGCTTGGCGAACGCTCTCTGGGCAGTCGTAGAGGCGCTTTTTTACTGGGAATGGTCTTCGCACTAGCCTTTTGCCCTTACAGCGGCGTACTGTATTTTATGATGCTCATTCCCATCACCGTAGCCAGTGCCAGCGGACTCTATCTGCCTGTAATTTTTGCTATTGCCACCGGTTTACCCGTGATACTTTTTGCCTGGCTATTGGCTTTTGCCGTGGGCAATGTGGGTAAACTCTACAACCGCATCAAATTGGTGGAACTCTGGTTTCGCCGTGTGGTATCTGTTGTATTTATCGGTGTCGGCATTTATTATATTTTCCTGTTTCTCAAAGCGTAAATCGATGAAATTCAACAAAAACATATTACTACCAATCGTGCTGTTACCTATTTGGTACGGCATTTACAGCCAGCTACAAACCATCACCAACTGGCTGATTGACGATGTGCTTAAGTTGTCGGCGGGAGCCCACTTTACTGAGTCGCTGCGCTTCTTTCTCTTCGAATTTCCCAAAGTACTGCTGTTGTTGGTGCTGATTATTTTTGTAGTAGGCATTGTTCGAAGCTTCTTCACACCTGAGCGCACCCGTAAAGCCCTTGAAGGCAAAAACACCTTCACAGGTAATGTGATGGCCTCTTTGCTGGGTATTGTCACCCCATTTTGCTCGTGCTCAGCCATTCCGCTTTTCCTCGGATTTGTAGAATCGGGCGTACCGCTAGGCATCACATTCTCATTTCTGATAGCCGCTCCCATGATCAACGAAGTTGCGGTAATACTGCTCTACGGACTTTTTGGATGGAAAACCGCTTTGATCTACGTGCTGACCGGACTTAGCATCGCCATCCTGGCCGGATGGATTATTGGCAAACTGAAACTGGAAAAATGGGTGGAAGAATGGGTATATGCCACCCACCTGGATAATTCGGACGAAGAAGATGCAAAACTGACCTTCGAAGCCCGCATCAGCATGGGTTACGAAGCTGTACGCGATATTGTAAAAAAAGTATGGCTCTACGTAGCGCTGGGGATTGCCGTAGGTGCCGGTGCACACGGCTATGTACCCGCCGAATTTATGGCGTCGTTTATGGGAAAAGATGTTTGGTACGCCGTACCCCTTTCTACTCTGATTGGCATTCCGCTATATTCCAACGCCGCCGGCATTGTGCCCATCGTTTCGGTACTCATCGAAAAAGGGGCTTCGCTCGGCACATCTCTATCATTTATGATGTCGGTCATAGCACTTTCGTTGCCCGAAATGATTATTCTGAGAAAAGTACTAAAACTCCCGCTTATTCTCACTTTTATCGCAGTCGTTGCCTGTGGGATCATGCTGGTGGGATTTCTTTTCAATTGGATTATGTAATTAAATAACTGAAAGAAATTAATGCTATATTTTTAAATCACCTTATGTTTATGTTTTATTCATTTACTGAGGCTCTTTTGGACGGATTTTGTCCTATCATTCGGTTGTTTAGCCCGCTAAACGCCCTCATTCAAAAACAAAATCCGCCTCAAAATAGCTCTCAAAAAACATTGCATTAATTTCTTTCAATTACTTTTTTTTCGGCATTGTAACACAAATTTAATATCCATTCTTTTTTATTTCAAGAACTATGTCGTATGTTTGCGACATAAAACATAAACACATGAGAAAACCCGAAAATTTCGAACCCGAATTGCAGGAACTGGCCGCTTTTGCCAAAGCCATTTCGCATCCTGCCCGCTTAGCCATTCTCAAATATCTGGCCGAGACCAAAACCTGCATTTCCGGCGATATATCCGATTATCTGCCACTGAGTCGCACTACCGTTTCGCAACATTTGAAAGAACTCCGCGATATGGGATTGATAAAAGGCGAAATCGACGGGCTGAAAATCAACTACTGTTTGTGCGACAGTTGCATCACAAACAAACTAAGCCGATTCGACAGCTTTTTCAAAATGATCACTTCGGCAGCCGGATGTTGTAACGGCAAGAACTGCTAATCAATAGAAATAAAATTAAAATCAAAAAATAGAGAAATCATGAAAGTACTAATTCTTTGCACAGGAAATTCATGCCGTAGCCAGATGGCTCACGGTTGGTTACAATCGTTCGACACGAACATCACCGTATGCTCGGCAGGCACCAAAGCAGCAGGCAAACTCAACGCCAAAGCCGTAAAAGCCATGGCAGAAGCAGGTATCGACATCAGCGGAAACACTTCAGATCAGGTGGAGCAATACATCGACGAAGAATGGGATTATGTAATCACCGTTTGTGGTGGTGCCAACGAAACCTGCCCTGCCTTTATTGGTAAAGTAAAAAACCGCTTGCACATGGGCTACGATGACCCCAGCCATGCCGAAGGAACTGAAGAATTCATCTGGAGCGAATTTATCCGCGTTCGCGATGAAATCAAAGAAGGGTTTTACAAATTGTATGTAGAAGATATCAAACCACAAATGTAATTAGATGATGGGGGGATTTGAAGATTTGAAGATGGGGTAAATTTGAAGATGAAATTTATTATAATCTTCAAATCAAATATATCTTCAAATTTTCAAATCTAACACATTTTCAAATCAATAAAAAAATGAAAGCGCAGGATTTAAAATTCGTCGTTCAGGAAAAGTACGGCGAAATAGCCAACCAATCGAAAATACAAAACGAAACTTCGTGTTGCGGTGCTGGCAGTTGCTGTACCGTGGATTATGCCGTGTTTGCAGAAAACTATAGTTCGGAAAAAGGATATAACCCTGATGCCGATTTGGGTTTAGGTTGCGGTATCCCCACCCAATTTGCCTCCATCAAGGCTGGTGACTCGGTACTTGATTTGGGCAGCGGTGCAGGCAACGATTGCTTCGTGGCGCGTGCCATCGTAGGCGAAAGTGGAAAAGTAACCGGCCTGGACTTCACGGATGCGATGCTCGAAAAAGCACGTAAAAACGTAGCCAAACTTGGTTTTACCAACGTGGAATTTGTAAAAGGTGATATCGAAGAAATGCCATTGCCCGACAATGAATTTGATGTCATTGTGTCCAACTGTGTGTTGAATCTGGTACCGGATAAGCACAAGGCTTTTGCTCAGATGATGCGCGTACTAAAACCGGGCGGACATTTCTGCGTCTCGGATGTGGTAATCAAAGGCACTTTACCCGAAAAACTACAGAAAGATGCCGAGATGTATGCCGGCTGTGTTTCGGGTGCCATTGATATGGACGAATACCTTGAAATCATTGCCAACACCGGTTTCAAAAACACCGAAGTGCACAAACAAAAAGCCATCGAAATTCCGGCAGATATATTGAAAAACTATCTGACAGAAGAAGAAATGGCTCAGTTTGCCAGCAATGAGATTGGAATTTATAGTATAACCGTTTCAGCTGAAAAGTAAAAGCATGTCTACTTCTTCAAAACTATCGTTCCTCGACCGCTACCTCACCTTATGGATATTTCTGGCCATGGCCATTGGGGTATTTTCTGGTTGGCAATTTCCACAGATAGCAGCCTTCTGGAACAGCATGTCGGTGGGTACCACCAATATTCCCATCGCCATAGGGCTGATTGTGATGATGTACCCGCCACTGGCTAAAGTGAAATACGAAGAGCTGGGCGAGGTGTTCCGAAACACCAAAGTGCTCACGCTGTCGTTGGTGCAAAACTGGATTATCGGGCCGGTACTGATGTTTACGCTGGCTGTGTTGTTGTTTCGCTTTTTCCCGGGCGAAAACAATGCCAACCTGCCTTATGTGTACGGAATCATCATGATCGGACTGGCGCGATGCATCGCGATGGTCATCGTTTGGAACGATTTGGCCAAAGGCGACACGCAATACGCTGCCGGGTTGGTAGCTTTCAACAGTATTTTTCAGGTATTGTTTTTCTCGGTGTATGCCTGGTTTTTCATAGCCGTGGCGCCGGGCTGGTTTGGCATCCCAACGAGCACTGCCGTGGAAGCCATCACCATCGGGCAAATTGCCAAAAGTGTGTTTATCTACCTGGGCATTCCGTTTTTGGCCGGCTTCCTGACCCGATTTGTGCTGGTACGTGTAAAAAGCAAAGATTGGTACAATGCGCAGTTTGTGCCACGCATTTCGCCGCTGACGCTGATCGCCCTGCTGTTTACCATCGTGGTGATGTTCTCGCTGAAAGGTGAATATATTGTAAAAATCCCCGGAGCTGTAATCTTGATCGCTGTTCCGCTGCTGATTTACTTTATCATCATGTTCTTTGCATCGTTTTGGATGAGCCGGAAAGTAGGCGCCAATTACGAGCAATCCACTACTCTGTCGTTTACCGCCGCCAGCAACAATTTTGAACTGGCTATTGCCGTAGCCATAGCCGTATTTGGCATCAATTCCGGTGAAGCTTTTGCCGCCGTGATTGGTCCGCTCGTAGAAGTGCCGGTAATGATAGCATTGGTAAATGCTGCATTGAGGATGAAAAAGGGGAGATAATAAATATTGAAGGGATGCCTTTCAAGTCACCCCTTCAATAAATTTAAATTTTATTCCAATTCAAATCAGCTTTAAATATATTTGCCGTTTGATTATTATCTAAAAGTAAATGGTATTTAAAAGCTAAGAATTCCTTGCCAACCTGCAACTCTTCCCGTATCGCTTGCTCTTTACTAGTTGAATTATCACGTAGAAAATCGGTTACCAATGATAGAAAACGATTCATACTCAACAAAAATTGATTATAGAATTGCTCTTCTTTTACTTTCCTGACTTTAGCATTTCCATTGAAAATTTTTTCCAACAACTGAATCGTCTTTTTTATTTCAGTTGTTTCTGGCTCGGTCGTAGTAAAATCAACCCGTTTTTGGGATATATCATGTTTACAAACGATTAAGTTCTCCACATTTTGCATGGAAGGATCAAGGATATCATCAAAATTCTCCAATTTTTTCCCGTTGCAATAACTACATGACAAAAACAGATTAGACCACTCACACTTTAGATGGGAATGATGATGAACTGATTTCAAATGTTCAATTTGATAATCGGTATTGCATATCCGCTCGCAAAGATAGCATTTACCATGCTGATCATTCAACAATTGACGTTGTACATCCTGATGATTATATTCCGTATTACCTACCTTCAATAAGGAAGAAGGAGACGTGGGATGTTTATACACACGAATCATAAACGCATCAGGTTTTTAGCGTTCAACTTCAGACTGAGGTATTCACCTTTTAGCTGAGGGGAAGCAACTTCATTGATTTCATCAAATCCGGCGACAAGTTTTTTCAATTCATTTTGCTCATTGGGAGATAACAATTCCTGATTAGCGAGTTGGGTTAAGCGCTGAAGCTGCATTTGCATATAGCTCGACTCCGATTTCACACCAAAATATGCTTCGGCCAATGCTTCGTATGAATACTCGGTGAGGTCTTCCAGTTTTTCTTTCTTTTCAAGGTCGAAAGCTACTGCATTGGGTAACGAATTCAGGATAAATGGCGAATGTGTGGTTACAACAAACTGAATATTTGGAAAAATGCGGGTAAGCATGGGCAATATCAGCCTCTGCAGTTCCAGGTGCAAGTGAGTTTCAATTTCATCAATAATTACAAGTCCTGATTTCAGATATTCCCGATTCAGTGAATTCTGTTCCTGCATTTTCAAAATCAAATCGGCTACAATATCGATAATGGCCGAATAGCCATCCGACAATTCTGTCAGTTTAAATTGCTTATTATCCTTCTTATCAACAATAAAGAAACTGTAATCTTTATAATTGAACTGAAGATAAACATTATCGTTTTGAAAAATCTCTTTCAAAAGTGATTCAAATTCCTGAAACCAATTCCGGATAATATCAGCATCCTCAATTTTGTTCTCGTTGCGCGCCAGTGCTTCCTGCACTTTCAGATCGACCAAAAAATTTAGAAACTGATCAACTCGACGATCTTGCTTTATTGCGGTGGATTTTTTATAAACAGGCTTAGTCGGATTTTTAGGTTCGGTGATAATGCTTTTTCGTTCGGCTTCGTAAAACGCAAAAATATAATTGCCCTCATGATAATCTATGATAATGTCTTCAATCCGATTAAAAGACAACTCTAATTTTTGGTAGAGTTGTTTGATCATTTCGTTCAAATATTTCGCACTTTCTCTAAATTGGTGAATTTCCGCGATAGATGAATTATTATTCACGAGTGATTGAAGATGTTGTTCCACATTATTCAAACTATTTTGATAAGTCATAAACGACATAGTCTTATCATTCTTTATCTTATCCAGAAACTCCACAACAGCATTTACCAATACCGTTTTTCCACTGCCGTTTTTTCCTGTAATAATAAGGTGTTGGGGCTGTTCATTATCCAACTCAATGTCAAAATTCTCAAGGTGAAATATTTTATTGACATGTATTTTAGTAAGGAAGTTGCTCATGGCGCGTCTTTTTATGGATTATAGTACAAATAAGAATATGCAAATTTTACTTTTCACAAAGATACAACATAAATTCATTCAACAAAAAATCCCCATGCTCGATAAATCTGTTGCGGATGGGGAGTTTTTTCGATTGAGGATATTGCCTCTTATCTTTGCACTTAGTCAAAGTAACATCAATATTTTTTCTAACATCTTACTTTTTGTGGGCAATGGATCGGTATTGAATATATTGTAGCAATAATAAAATCAGAAAAAGTGCCGCGTATACCAGAATTAAGAATATTGGCTTTATACCTAAATCGGTACTTGAATCCTTATATACTTTTGAATAAGTAAAGTAATGAATAAGAAAAAGAGAGATTTGAAGCAAACTTGAAGTCATAGCTATCGGTCGGAATGTAACGAGATTTTTGTTACGAACAGCCCTTAATCCAGCCAGCAACTGTAATAATATGGGGAATAACATGTAGAGTGCCAAAACAAAAATTTCGAGAACAAATAATAACACTGTCATTGTAGCTTTAAAGTTGTAGAAACAGAATATGTTTGTGACAGGGCAACTACAAAGTTACCCTGTCTGGATAGTTTTGCATTATGCTTTTTCAGCCGCAGCATCTTTATCATTCGCTTTTTTGCGGGCGGTGGCCTGTATGCTTATGGTGGTTTTCAGATCGGCAATCAGTCCGTTTAGTTGATTGATAAAGGGAGCATAAGCCGCTTCGCCGTTGAGTTCGGCCAGCGCATTTACCCGGCGCACGATGGCGTTGTAGCACGGATCGGTTTGCGTGCGTGCTTCAGTAGAAGTGATTACTTTTTCTCCGTTATTTTCGTTGTTGCGCACAATGTACAGGGCGCTGTATTCTTCGTTCACGGTTTGGATGTGTGTCACCCATTCGATACCATCGGGCAAGAGACCCAATGCTGCTGAATTTTGTTCGTTCAGCAATTCGGCACACATGGCGCGAATGTCTACGGTTTCGTCGCCGTTGGTTTTGCGGCGGAAGTTGCCGTATTTATCCACCACATATTTTATTTGGGTGGCAGCTTCGCGCTTGGTGAGGTTGAAATGCCGGCATCCATTTCCGATCAAATCGTTGAGTCCGCTAACTAACTCTTCACGTTCAACATCCTTGTCGTCCATTTTGCCGGTGGTGAGGCTACCCTGTTCCAGTTTTATAGCAGCGGCTTCAACGGCCAGCGCTTCATTAAATGGAGGATACAGGTTGCCGAGTGCGGTTTTTACTACTGCATTGCTGCTGATTAACTGATTGGTGTTGGTCATTAAACCAAGGTGTTGCTCTTTGCGCAATTTGCTAAGAGACACAGAACTAATTTCAAGCATAATTTTTTGTTTTTTATGGGTTAGATATTATTTTAAGCAGCACGAACCATTCGCACTATTTTTTTTGCATGAGTAATCAGCACCAATCATATCATCCGCTCGGAAAATGCTTCATGTTGGCAACATGGCCTTTTCGGAGCAGAGAAAATCCTCCATGTTTGCAACATAGCCCTTTCGGAGCAAAGAAAATCCTCCATGTTGGCAACATAGCCTTTTCGGAGTAGAGAAAATCCTCCATGCTCGCAACATAGCCCTTTCGGAGCAGAGAAAATGCTTCATGTTCGCAACATAGCCTCTTCGGAGCAAAGAAAATGAGTAAAACCGCAACACTTTCTTATGTTAACCACAGCAAATTTAGCGAAAATTTTCAAACTGCAAAGTTTTTGGAACCATTATTTTTAAAATAAAAAACAATACTCAATCTACAATGGCTCTGTGGCTATCTGCAAGGCTATTGTGTCGATTATCAAACCATTGAAAAAATATTATCCTCAAAAACACAGCAACTTCATCAAACGAATGATCGGTATTGATATTGATCGGAGAATCGCAGTACGATACACTGATATGCCCCCCAAAAAACAGTCTTTCATTTCTGACCTAAACAATATCTCCGCAATACCAGTTATTTTTGTAGTGCTTAACACAAACAATGCAGTATGAAAAAGAAACCATCATTAAAAGAAATATACAGCGAGCTTGGCCAACAAAGCCTGATTAAGGTGCAATATTCCTGTTCGGGTTTTGGAACGGACGTGAGTGAATCCCACGAATACATCCCCATTGTGCCCGAAGATGTACGCACCATCAGTCGGCTTGAGTATCTGGAGGCCGAAATGGATGATGTGGAGGCCATCATCGGGTTGCTAAAAACCAACCAACTCCCCACCAGCGATTTGGGTAGTGGTAAGCGTTTGTTTTTTGTGGCCCGATCAGATAAAAAAGTGATTGGCTGCGTGGCGCTCGAATTGTACGGCACCAGCGGATTGTTGCGTTCGCTGGCAGTGAGTCCATCGTTCCGAAAGAATGGTGTGGCCCGGAAACTGCTGGAAAAAGTGCTCACCGAAAGTCGCAACAGAGGCATCAGTCAACTGTTTTTGCTCACCACTACTGCCGAAAAATTCTTCAGTGGTAATAATTGGACTGTTATTGAACGTTCAACAGTTCCGCAAGAAGTAGCTCAAAGCTCCGAATTCAGTTCCGTTTGTCCTTCGTCGGCTATTTGCATGACCTATCGGCTACATTGATCCGTGCTGATTTTTAAAGATATATTCTTATCTTTGCAGCCAAAAATATGGCGATGGTATTCGCCCTGAACCGCCCTTAAAAAGCTGATAATACCTGATGGAAGCTCCTCTGCACAACAGATGAGCCTCCAATTGGCACCAATCAGTTACTTACAAGGCGGTTATTTTTTTATCACACAAGTTCCAAAATCAGTTCCGTTATGATCCGAAAAATCGTTTCGTCCTTTGATCAGATACAAATTATAAAGTACATCCTCAAGTGGTTTGCGTATGTATTGCCGGTGGCCATTGCTGTGGGATCGATGATTGCGCTCTTCCTGTGGTTGCTCGAAAAAGCCACCGAGCTACGCTGGGCACACGGTTGGTTGCTCTACCTGTTACCCTTGGCCGGTATCATCATTGTGGCCATTTACCACAAGCTGGGTAAAAATTCGGATGCAGGCAACAACCTGGTGATGGACGAAATACACAAACCGGGCGGCGGAGTACCTTTTCGCATGGCGCCGCTGGTGCTGTTTGCCACCGTTTTCACGCATCTGTTCGGCGGATCGGCTGGTCGCGAGGGCACCGCTGTACAAATTGGCGGTAGCATCTCCAACTGGCTGGGCAAACTGATGAAACTCAACAACGACGACCTTCGCATCCTGCTGATGACGGGCGTAGCAGCAGGTTTTGGCGCAGTATTCGGAACGCCTATTGCCGGAGCTATTTTTGCATTGGAAGTGTTGTCCATTGGCCGTATCAAATACGATGCCCTCCTACCCGCACTGATGGCGGCCGTGATGGCCGATATGGTATGCTCGATGTACGGCATTCATCATACTCATTACCACATTTCGTTTCACGATGTACCATCGTCGGGCATTTTTAATTTGCACATCAATTACAAGATTTTGCTGTTTGCTGTGCTGGCCGGTGCCTTGTTCGGAGTGGCCGGATATCTGTTTTCCGAATCCATCCACCGATTTAAAACCGCCATCAACAAAACCATCAAATGGCGCTATGGAGTACCTGTTGTCGGCGGTTTGCTAATTATTGCACTTACATTTATTTTGGGAACTACCGACTATCTGGGACTGGGCGTAAGCACCGAAAGCAGAGCGGGCAACTCCATCGTAAATGCATTCAAAGCCGGAGGAGTGGATAATTTCAGTTGGCTATGGAAAATGATTTTCACCGTTATTACCCTGAGCACCGGATTTAAAGGTGGAGAAGTTACGCCTTTGTTTTTTATCGGCGCCACGCTGGGCAACTTTATCGCCACCTACACCGGCATGCCTGTCGATTTGTTTGCGGGCATGGGCTTTATAGCCGTTTTTGCCGCTGCTACCAATACGCCACTGGCCTGCACGCTGATGGGAATTGAACTGTTCGGAGGCGAGCACGTGGTTTATTTTGCTGTAGCCTGCTTTGTGGCTTACTACTTCAGCGGACATACAGGCATCTATGCGTCGCAACGCCTGGGCGTATCCAAAGCCGATCTGGACGAAGATTCCAGTACCACCCTGAAACAAATCAGAGAGAAGAAACTTTGATTTCTTAGACATTTATCATCCCCATAATCAGGTAAACCGATTCTATTTTTACCTGATTATAGGGATGTGTATTTCAACACTATCATCGTAATTTTGTTGTACTGAAAAACAGAGAAATATGGAATCAACAGAAATACAATTGTACCGAAAAGCATGGCTGCTCAGCCTGTTTACTATTTTCTACAACGTAGTGGAAGGGATTATTTCCATGCTAATGGGTTACCAGGACGAAACGCTTACGCTCTTTGGTTTTGGCGTGGATAGTTTTATCGAAGTCGTTTCGGGTATTGGAGTGGCCGTGATGATTCGCCGCATTCAGCAAAATCCAGCCAGTTCCAAAAGCGAATTCGAAATCAACGCTTTGCGCATTACCGGATATTCGTTCTTTGTACTTTCAGCCGGCTTGCTGGCCGGAATGGTGATCAATGTCCTTCAACACCACCGACCGGAAACCACACTTTGGGGCGTACTTATTTCGCTTATTTCCATCGTAGTGATGATATGGCTGATGAACGCCAAGAAAAGCACCGGTAAACAGCTTCACTCCGACCCCATTGTGGCGGATGCCAATTGTACCAAAATATGTGTGTACATGTCGGTCATTTTGCTGGTTTCGAGCCTGATTTACGAATTTACCGGCTTTGCGTATGCCGACCTGATTGGTTCGGCCGGATTAATCTATTTCTCCATCAGCGAAGGTCGCGAAGCACTGGAAAAAGCCAAAGGGAAAGAATGCTGTTCCTGCCATTGTGAGAAATAAGCATTAGTTGAATGCAATCGGTTCTCTACTCCAGATAATTTTAG
>JBJOOU010000119.1:0-5842 GCA_046051105.1 Bacteroidota bacterium | reverse complement strand
TTCTTTATGAACAGTTACTTTTTTAAGAATAGAATTGTATTTTTTCAATTCCATACGTGCTGGTGTGTTTTTTCTGTTTTTCACAGTAATATAACGCGATGTTCCGGGCATTCCGCTCTCTTTGTGCTCTGTGCATTCCAAGATTACTTGGACTCTTGCTTCTTTTGATTTTTTAGCCATGGTTTAACCTCCTGATTATGCGAATAAATACCCTTTTTCTGACGCTTTTTTAATGGCAGCATCTAAACCAACCTTATTGATGGTACGAAGTCCGGCAGCAGATACGTTCAGGCTAATCCATGTATCTTGTTCTACCCAATAAAATTTCTTTGTAAACAAGTTCACATCAAAAGTTCTTTTAGTGCGTCTTTTTGAATGCGAAACGTTGTTTCCTACCATTGCTTTTTTACCGGTGATCTGACAAATTTTTGACATTTCTATATCTATTTATTGTTTACATTTTTTCTCAAAAACAGTGTGCAAAAGTACACTATATTTTTGACTTTAGCAAGTATTTTATCTATTAATTTGAAGTTTTATACCAGCATCAAGCACAAAACCACATAAGAACATGATAATCTACACTTTAAATTATATTACATTCCTCAACATAAGCAATCCGGCTTGCGCCGAACGATGAATATTCTGTTCGCGTAACGATCCGAATCTAAATTCTTTAGCCACCACCTGATATTCTGAAGCTACCGCAATCCACACTGTACCTACAGGTTTCTCATCCGAACCTCCTCCGGGACCAGCAATACCAGACGTTGCTATCGCAACGTCAGCCTTCAGAAGCCTACGCACCCCAATCGCCATTTGTTCCACTACCTGAGCACTTACGGCGCCATATGTTTCCAACTCATCAGCAGCAACCCCCAACACTTCTTTCTTCACTTCATTAGAATATGCCACTACGGACCCATTAAAATAATCAGAACTACCTGCCATAGACGTCAACAAGTGTGCGATGTACCCTCCGGTACAGCTTTCGGCCGTTGCAATTTTCAAGCCTTTTTGACGCAATGCTGTCGCAATCAAAGATTCAATCGAAACATCCTCTAAAGCTACAATAGAAGGTCCAAGTAGTTGTGACAACTGATCAACATACTGATTGATTGTAAATTCCAGCACCAAAGCATCATCAGAGTAACCACTCAATCTCAGCTTCACAACTCCATAATGCGGCAAATATGCTAATGATATATTCTCTGGTAATGAATTCTCCCAATCAGCTATCATCATAGCCAATGTTGATTCCCCGTAGCCGTATACCAAAACCGTTTTATGCACCAATGAGGGCGTAGAAAAACGATCTTGCATACGAGCAATCACCTCGGTACTCATTACATATTTCATCTCATAAGGCACCCCGGGCATTGAAACAACAATTTTACCTTCAGTTTCAAACCAAAGCACTGGCGCAGTCCCAACTTTATTTTGAATCACCAAGCTACATTCCGGCACCATCGCCTGACTTCTGGTCAATTCATTAATAACAAAACCAGGTTTATTGGCAAATAAATTCTCTATATTATCAATCACAGATGGATCATAAACCAACCTGGAGTCAAAGAAATTAGCTAGGGCAAGTTTCGTAATATCATCATTGGTAGGTCCGATACCGCCCGTAAACAGCACAGCATCCGCACGCCCCAGCGCAAGCTTTAAAGCCTCAATAATATGATCGGCCTGATCATGTACAGAGGTAATCTGCACCACATCAAACCCAGCTTTATTAAGTTCAACAGCCATCCAGGCCGAATTCGTATCAACAATCTGCCCGATTAGTATTTCATCTCCAATCGTTATAATTTCTACTCCTACTCTCTTTGACATATCGTTTGATTTTTTTTTACCGAAAACACAAAACAGTTTATATCACACAAGTCAACCCCGCCCGGAAAGCTCCTCAGCAGCTATTTCCATCTGTTCATACCATTCAACGCCGAACCTGCGCACCAATGGTTCTTTTAGAAACTTATATACGGGAACTTTCAAGTTTGCCCCTAATCGGCGCGCGCAGTTACACACACTCCATCGATGATAGTTTACGGCTAGAAAGTCATTGTATTTTTGCAACCTAACAGGATAGAGATGACAAGAAATTGGTTTATAAAAACTCGTCTTACCCTCGCGATAGGCTTTTTCAATTGCGCATTTACACATACCATTTCCATCGGTATAAGTAAACACACATTCAGCACCATTCACAATAGAAGTTACTGGCTCACCATCAGAATCAATATATGACACCCCTTGCTTACGAATTACCTCTTTAGAAACTTCGGTAAGATCATCCCAAATCACAGGCAGAAGCTCTTCTATAATTTTCACTTCCTCTTCCTCAAGCGGAGCCCCGTCGTCCCCTTCGATACAACAGATTCCTTTACACGAATTCAAATCGCACACAAACTGTTCATCGAATAAGTCCAAACTTACAACTGTATCATCTATTTGCAACATATTATCTTATTTATTTGTAAAATCTTCGTGCCCTTTAAGCACCGGTAAACTTATATGATATTTAACCGCCAAAACACGTGTTATTATAACAGATAGCGCAGCCAAAATCTGAGTAAACTGTTTTGGCACCCCAACGCCGGCACAACAAAAAAACACAACACCACCTACCACACAGGCCATTGCATATATATCTTTGCGAAATATCAAAGGTTCTTCATTAATCAGAATATCTCTAATAACACCACCCACAGAACCAGTAATCATCCCCATAACTATAGCCACCCAAAACGGGAAACCAAAGCTAATACTTTTCTCAATCCCAACAACAACAAACAAACCGAGCCCAATTGCATCAAAAACAAAAAAAGTATTATTCAATCGAATTAAATATCTTCCAAATAAAATCACTGAAAGCAGAGCCAACCCGGTAACTATCAAATAAGAAGGCTGTTGCATCCAAAAGGGCGTAACATTAAGCAACAAATCACGGGTAGTCCCCCCGCCTATCGCAGTCACTAAGCCTACCACATATGCTCCAAACCAATCAAATCTCTTAGCCGAAGCAAGCCTGATTCCACTGATGGCAAATGCATAAGTACCTGCATAATCTATCAGGTTTATAAAATTCATAGAACGATTATAGTAAGATAAAAAAAGCGCATCAATAATAATTGATACGCTCTATTTTTTATTTAATGTCAATTACTTAGCTGGTGTGGCAGGAGCAGCAGGTTGAGCGGCCTCTGGTTTCTCCCCGAAATTAGGAGTAACTACACCCGGAGCAGTTTCCTTAGCTTGCTGAGCCTGATCAACAATCTCAGAACCTGCAGCTTCTACTGGTTGCTTATGAACAGCAACAGCAGCTACAGAGAGCACTACAATTGCAATCACCAAACCCCAAGTCATTTTTTCAACAAAATCAGTTGTCTTGCGCACGCCCATAATTTGATTTGACGATGCAAAACCCGAGGACAATCCTCCCCCTTTTGAATCCTGAATAAGAACAAAAAATGTCAACAAAATTGAAGCAAGAACAATTAATACAGTAAGTGCGATGTACATGATATTTAAACTATTTTTTTGTATTAGCAATAACTTTTTCCAAAAACCGGATTTGGTCTGCAAAGTAAATACTTTTTTTTGGATTATTCAAATTTAATTCATTCAATATGACAAGTGCTTCCTCGTATTTTCGTTCTTTTATCAGAATTTTTACGCGGTCTTCAGACGCAACAACTTTTGGGGGTTCAATGATTTCTACCTGAGGGGAAAGCAATGCTTCCAACTTGTATTCATTTATTACAAGCGGCGTCTCAACTACTGGTTGTGATTTGCTTCGCCTCGAAGGAGATTCCACAAGTGCTCTTGCCGATTTGAGTCTCTCTGCCAAATTTCTTAGCGATTGGCGTGAATCGCCGCCTGATGACTCAACACTGTTGATCATGTCGAAATAATCACCCGACTTTACAACTTTATCTTTCTTCACCGGATCCACATTCACATTTTTCTCAGGATATATATAGTAATATAACCATCGCCTGTTGGTAGCATAAATAGACGAAAACTTTAGATTGGCTCCAAAATGCAAACTACCTGATTTTTGTAAAGTCTTTGCAAAAAACAATCGTCCGGGTGCAAAATAAGGGTAAGCATCTACCACCTCTTTCAAATCTGCAAGATGTGATGCTGCAACAGTTTCAGGCCGTTTTAAAATTGAAATAAATTCATTATGCGTCATATCCATCTTTCCTTACCAACGGCCTGCCGTGTCATTATAAATATTATCGACTATATCAGCAATCATGGCCTTCACTAATTCATCCTGAACCTCATCCAGCCTTTTGGAGCTATCAAAATTCTGAAATGCAGTATATTTCTTATCTTCGAATGATTCCTCTGCATTCTTATTATTCGTAAATCGAACATTTATAGTCAACGTCAACTTTGTTTGAGCAGTATATCCATCACTCGACATACCCAGCGGCATTAACTGATACCCAACAATCTCCCCTTCAAGTTGCAGATCTCCATTTTTTTTCACCATCTGAAGGCGTGTCTGCTTGGTAAAAACATCTCTAAGGGCTTCAGAAAATTCCTGTGAAAGTGAAGGATAAACCAACTCTGCAGTATTTGGAAAATCTTTGATAGTTATCGTTTTCGTTTTCGCATAATCAATCATTGCTCCGTTGAACTTATACGATACAGTACAAGATGCAAGTACACAAAAGGCGAATACCATTGATCCTATAACGAAAGATTTCTGTTTTTTATTCAATTCCATATTCTTTAATTTTCCGATATAAAGTGCGTTCAGAGATTTTTAGTTCATCTGCTGCCAGTTTGCGTTTTCCTCTGTATTTTTCTAAAGTTTTTCTGATCATCTGCTTTTCCATATCCTCAAGTGTTGTCGGAACAACAGTATCATCATGATACACCTCAGCATCGAGATATTCGTCAGCATTGCTGACAAATTGTTTCGAATCACGCACAGGCATCTCATTTATAATTTCAACTGTGGGAGCCGTTGGCGATGTAATAATAGCATCCCGATGATTGACATAAGTGGAATTAAAATGCATATCCTGATTATTTACATCCGTGATATTCCCATTCATTATATCATGAACTAACTTTTTCAGGTCAGTCATATCCTTTTTCATATCAAAAAGAACCTGATATAGAATTTCCCGCTCATTATTGAAAGATTTCTGTTCTTTTGCCCCACCCGAAAACAGAGCTGGCAATCTTTCCATGTCATCGGCCGGTAGATAATTGCGCAAAATAGAACCGGAAATTTCTCTTTGCTGCTCTATGACGGATATTTGTTCAGTTATATTTTTCAACTGGCGAATATTACCATTCCAGTAATAGTTCATCAACACATGTTTTGCATCATCGGTAAGTTTCACTGCGGGCATTCTGTACTTTTCTGCAAAGTCAGAAGCAAACTTACGAAATAACAAAGGAATATCTTCTTTTCGATCCCGAAGTGGAGGCACCGAAATTGGCACCGTATTCAAGCGGTAATACAAGTCCTCCCTGAATCTACCATCACGTGTACCTTGAATCATATTCAAGTTAGTAGCAGCCACCACTCGAACATTGGTCTTTTGAATTTTGGATGATCCCACCTTTATAAACTCACCTGTTTCCAGCACCCTCAACAATCGAACCTGTGTAGAAAGCGGGAGCTCGCCCACTTCATCCAAAAAAATGGTTCCACCATCAGCGACTTCAAAATATCCCTTACGGTCAGCAGTAGCACCTGTGAAAGAACCTTTCTCATGTCCAAACAACTCCGAATCAATAGTACCTTCAGGTATCGCACCACAGTTTACGGCAATATAAGGGCCATGCTTACGATGGCTATAGTGAT
>JBJOOU010000118.1:0-22006 GCA_046051105.1 Bacteroidota bacterium | reverse complement strand
ACCCTCTATCACGAAGTTGTCGCCAGTTGTGGACACACTGTAACTACCTCCGGTAATTAATTCAGAGGTAACTCCTGTTTCATTTACATCCAGTAAATATGACCCCCAGATATCGGTCTCGCCATTACTCTGATAATATTCTCCGGGAATAAAGGTGTTAGCTTCATGCGAGCTATCCATAATATAATCTCCGGCTACCAGATTGCCCTGATTGGATGGTACAAGGAAATAAATAACGGGTACTTTGCCTGTGCCTACATATTTCTGGGTGACTGCATTATAGGTAAAAGTATTAGGAACCAGCTGCATAATCATAAAATTATTATCAACAGCGTCGAAGATCGGACCGAATTTCGTCAATTCGACAGCCGATATCTTCAGCGTTGTTTGCGTAACCGCCACCGACAGGGTAATCGTTTGGGCTCCCACCTGAACATTTACAGTGGTATTACCTGTAGACAAGGCGGTAACTACAATATTTTTTCGAAAACTACTGCTGGTATTCTTAGATTCATCCTGACTTACGGCCAATTGAGCCGAGGCAATTTTACTGTCGGAAACAGAAACACTTACCGGTTGTTTACTCATATCGCCACTGTAACCAACAATCACATTCAGAGAATCCGACTGCCCAAGCTTCAGATCCATACTTTGATTCGAGAGACTTAAACTGGTTACCTCGTCTTTGGTACACGAACTAAAAACACAGGCGAGCACCACTAAGGGCACTAAATACATTTTGAGAAATGATTTCATATGCAATGAATTTATTTGTTTTAAAATGAGAAACAACAAAAGTAGAATAATTTATCTAAAATTCACACCACACATAAACAAAATGTGCTCTTTTTACTGCAAAAATGTATATTTCATAGATATTCAAGCCATTTTAAGAACAAAATATTTGAAAATCGCTTGTAAAATACGATACATATCTAAACAGATGTCGTTTTTTGATAAAATTATTATATTTTTGCGTTCTGCAAGTTTATTCATTATAAATGCCACTGGTTGTTGTGGCAAAAACTAATTCAATGCGAAAGAAAATAACGCTCTTATTACTAGCTACATTCTTTATATCTCTTCTGCATGCGCAAACCCTGAATGTATCGGGGACCATCCTCGACGAGGCCGGCCAGCCCATTATTGGCGCCAGCATAGTAGCTACTCAAAACAAAAAAATTTCAGCACGAACTAATCTCGATGGTAAATTCAGCATAAAATTACCTGATGGCATCAAAACCATAAAAGTGTCGTTTATCGGGATGAAGACCGTAGAACTGGAAGCAAAACTTCAGATGACTATTACCCTGAAAGCCGACGACCACACCTTAGGCGAAGTGGTAGTGACCGGAATGGTAAAAGTAGACAAACGGCTTTTTACGGGAGCTACCGACAGGCTGGATGCGGCAAAAACGAAAATTGACGGATTGCCGGATGTGAGTAGGGCGCTGGAAGGTCGCTCGGCCGGGGTTTCGGTACAAAATGTATCGGGCACTTTTGGTACCGCTCCTAAAATAAGGGTGCGGGGTGCTACATCTATTTATGGCAACTCCAAACCGCTATGGGTGGTGGATGGCGTAATTGTAGAAGATGCCATCGATATTTCGAGCGATGACTTGTCGTCAGGAAATGCCGAAACGCTAATATCATCGGCTATTGCCGGCCTGAATGCCGACGATATTGAAAGCTTTCAAATACTGAAAGATGGCTCGGCAACTTCCATTTACGGTGCAAGAGCGATGGCGGGAGTAGTGGTGATCACCACCAAGAGAGGGAAAGAAGGTGTTAGCCGGATTAACTACACCGGCGAGTTTACTACCCGTATGACTCCCAGTTATTCCGATTTCAACATATCCAATTCACAGCAACAAATGGGCATTTATCAGGAAATGGAACGGAAAGGCTGGTTGGAGTTTACCACCCTGGCCAATGCGGCCAACTCCGGTGTATATGGCAAAATGTACCAACTGATTGATCTGCACAATTCCACCAATGACACTTATGGGCTCGAAAACTCAATTGCGGCTAAAAATGCCTACCTCCAAAAAGCCGAATTTCGCAACACCGATTGGTTTAAAGAGCTCTTCAATCATAGTATTGCTCAGAATCATGCAGTCAGCATTTCTACAGGCACAGACAAGTCAAAGTTCTATGCATCGCTATCGGCCTACAACGATCCGGGCTGGACAAAATCAAGTTCGGTAGAGCGATATACCGCCAATGTAAATGCCTCCTTCAATATTTCGCCCAAGTTTACCATCAACCTCCTTACCAATGGCTCGTACCGCAAACAAAAGGCACCGGGTACCTTAAGTCAGGATGTAGATGTGGTAAGCGGTGAGGTGAAACGCGAATTTGATATCAATCCGTATAGCTTTGCGCTCAACTCTTCCCGCACAATGGATCCGCGCACTTACTACACGCGAAACTACGCTCCGTTCAATATATTTTACGAACTGAACAACAACTACATTGACCTGAATGTGGGAGATATTAAGTTCCAATCAGAATTGAACTGGAAAATAAAAAAGGGGCTGGAGGCGAGTATTTTGGGGGCTGTAAAATATCAGGCGTCCACTCAGGAACACAACATCAAAGATCATTCGAATCAGGCCGAAGCCTATCGTGCAGGCATCACTCCCGAAGATGCGACTATCGCAGAGAAAAACCCACTGCTTTACACCAATCCGGATGATCCAACCGCCACGCCGACAACGATTTTGCCCGAAGGCGGAATTTACGATCGCACGGCCTACTCTATGCGTAGTACCGATTTCAGGGCTTCGTTGAGCTACAATACTGCATTGAACGACATTCATATAATCAACTTCTTTGGCGGTATCGAAACCAGCGCCATCGACCGCAACAAAACCTGGTTTCGTGCCTGGGGCTTTCAGTACGACTCAGGAAATATACCCTTTTACGACCCTGATGTATTTAAACAAGGTAAGGAAGAAAATACAGATTATTATTCCAGCTCATCTACCTACACCCGCGATGTGGCTTTCTTTGGAACCGCCACCTATTCGTACAAAGGAAAATATACAGTAAATGGCACAGGGCGCTACGAAGGCTCCAACCGACTGGGCAAAGCAACTTCTGCACGTTGGCTACCCACCTGGAATTTATCAGGCGCATGGATGGCGCATGAAGAAAGCTGGTTCAAAAACGGATTTAAAGATCTGTTATCACATGCATCATTAAAGGCATCTTATTCGCTAACTGCCGACCGTGGCCCTGCGTTTGTATCTAACTCGTTGGCAATCTACAGAAGTTACAATGCATGGCGCCCTACTTCAAATGTAGCTGAATCGGGAATAAAGATCGGAAGCCTCGAAAACAGCGAGCTTACGTATGAGAAAAAACACGAATTGAACGTTGGTACCGACTTAGGATTTCTTTCCAATCGTATCAATCTGGCTGTAGATGTATATTTGCGCCAGAATTACGATTTGATTGGACTTACCTATACCCCCGGTGTAGGAGGTGAAATTCAGAAATATGCCAATGTAGCCTCGATGAATTCAAACGGGATTGAAGTCACTTTATCCACCAAAAACATTAGTACGAAAGATTTCAACTGGAACACCGATTTTATTTTCTCCAATGCTAAAAATAAAATTACCGACTTCAAATCCAGATCGAATGTCATCCAATTGATTTCGGGAAGCGGGTACGCCATGCAAGGCTATCCGGTAAGAGCACTGTTCTCAATTCCATTCGCAGGATTGAACTCAGAAGGAATCCCTACTTTTGTCAATCAAAACGGTACAGTCACCACCACCGACATCAACTTTCAGGAGTTCGAAAAACTGGGGTTCCTGAAATATGAAGGGCCTACAGACCCAACCATTACCGGAAGTTTTGGAAACACATTCAACTGGAAGAACTTTAAACTCAACGTATTTATCACCTATGCTTTTGGCAACAAGGTGCGACTTGACCCTGTGTTTAAAGCCGCTTATTCCGATCTGTCGTCGATGCCACGCGAATTTACGAACCGATGGGAATTGCCCGGAGAGGAACATAAAACCAACATTCCGGTTATTGCCTCCACGCGACAATACCATGACATCGCCAATCTGAGCTATGCCTACAATGCCTACAATTACTCAACAGAGCGCGTAGCCGATGGTGGATTTGTTAGATTAAAAGAAGTCTCTCTTGCGTACGACATACCTCAAAAATGGACCAAAGGACTAAAGATAAACAATATGCAGCTAAAGATACAGGCAACCAACCTTAGCTTGCTTTATGCCGACAAGAAACTGAACGGACAAGATCCGGAATTCTTCAATAGCGGTGGCGTAGCATCACCTGTACCAAAGCAATTCACTCTCACACTCCGACTTGGCATCTAAAAGAAAAAGACAACATTATGATCAGAAAATATATCAGCTTATCGCTCATTGTTATTGCACTTACAGGATTTTACTCCTGCAATGACTTTTTGAGTACTGCGCCCGACAATCGCACACAAATAAATACGGAAAAGAAGATATCTCAACTTCTCGTATCGGCTTATCCCACATCTAACTACTCCACACTTGCCGAGTTAAGTTCGGATAATTTTGTGGACAACAATGCCCGACTCCCGGTTATTCTTTCCAGCTTTAATAAAATGGATGATCAGATCTTTGCCTGGGAGCCCGTAAATACCTACACCGACGAGGATAGTCCATCATACGTTTGGGAAAGATCTTATAACGCGATTGCTTCAGCCAATGCAGCCCTGCAGGCGATAGAAGAACTTCATCGTCAGGACTCCAGCATTAATCTTGATGCTCAAAAAGGAGAAGCACTGATATGCAGAGCTTACGGTCATTTTATCCTGGCCAATCTATTTTGTCAGGCGTACAAGGACGAAAGCGCCAGTCAGGCTGACGCAGGCATACCGTACATTACACAACCCGAAACCACCGTTCATCAACAGTATGACAGAGGCACAGTGGCATCCGTGTATCATCATATTGAACAGGATATTGAAAACGGTATTGGTTTAATAACCGACGACGCCTATAGCGTTCCGAAATATCATTTCAACAAAAAAGCTGCAGCAGCTTTTGCGGCCCGGTTTTATTTGTACAAGCGTGATTATGCGAAAGTCGTAAGCTATGCTGGCAAAGTGTTGGGTACAAACCCTTCCAGCGTATTGCGCAACTGGAACAAAAACTATGATAACCCGGATGCCATCGGATATGATTACATCAACAATCAATATCCCTGCAATCTGTTGATATTGCCAACCTACTCTACCTTTATGCGTATTTTTGGTACCCGATATGGCCACAGTGGCAACGCAATGGATGGTTCAACTACAGGTAGCGGGCCTTCATGGAGTGGACTTCTGCCTTGTTTTGCGGGTAAATTGTACATCCGAAATCAACAGGACTATGGTGTGTTTTTCCCAAAGGTGAATGAAATGTTTGAATTCACCGATAAAATAGCAGGCATCGGATATGCTCATATCGCCCGCGCTGAATTTACAGCAGAAGAAACCTTGCTTTGCCGGGCAGAAGCATTGGTATATCTCAACAGGACGAGTGAAGCTTTAAGCGATCTCCAGGCCTGGAGCAGTTCGCATTTGGCTCCCAATACACTTACCGACAGCCTAATCAGAAGCTTTTACACTACCAGCAACAGCACCAATGTAAAAACATTGAACAACAGCAAAATGAGTTCTTCGTTCGCCCTGACCAATGCTCAAACGCCTTATATCAACTGCGTACTGCATTTTCGTCGAATCGAAACCATGTTCGATGGGTTAAGATGGCTCGACATCAAGCGCTATGGCATTGAAATTCAACACGCTATAGGCAATTCATCCAACATTAAAACCCTTACATGGAACGATAGCCGCCGGGCAATAGAAATTCCGCAGGAAGTGATCAGTTCGGGAATTGTGCCTAACCAGAAGACCACCAACGCCAACCCTTCCGGTATTTTCACTCCCTATGTTTACCCCAATTCTAATGATACAATACAACAATGATACGCAAAATCACATACAGCCTGCTTACTGTCATCATCATGGTTATGATATCCTGCAGCAATCAGGATACTTTTACCGACAGTATTTTTGATACAACGGATACGCTTACGCCCTCTTCGGCCACCTACGAGTTCGATCTATGGTTGCGAACCAATTATCTGATTCCCTACAATCTCGATTTCAGGTATAAGATGGAAGACGTAGGTTCGGATATGAATTACAATCTGGTACCTGCATCTTTAAAAAAGTCGGAACAAATAGCTAAACTGATAAAATATCTTTGGTTTGATGCCTACAGTAAAGTTGTTGGTCAGGATTTCCTTAAAGAAAATGGTCCCCGTATTATTCATCTGATTGGTTCGCCAGCCTACAACCCCACTTCACATACTATACTTTTGGGTACAGCCGAAGGAGGAATTAAAGTTACTTTGTATCGAATCAACGACATCGACCCCACCAACGTGGAAATGCTCAATGAGTATTACTTCAAAACAATGCACCATGAATTTGCTCATATTCTTCACCAAAAGAAAAAATACCCTGCCGATTTTGGATTGATCTCTCAGGGCTATTACAGTCCGTTGGGCTGGAACAACCGCACCGACTCCGAAGCGGCAACACTGGGCTTTGTTTCACCCTATGCAAGCAATCAGAACAGAGAAGATTTTGTGGAAGTAATCGCTAATTATCTGGTAAAAACAGATGCTGAATGGAACAACATTTTGCTCCTGGCTTCAAAGCCCGGCATCAATAGTTCAGCAGAAACATTGCCCGACGATGGCATCGATGGAAAGGCTATTATATTGAAAAAACTGGAAATAGCCAGAACGTGGCTACAGGAATCCTGGTCCATAAATATCGACTCATTACGCGCCGAAATTCAGGAAAGAGAAACGCATATTGCCGAAGTAATCAAATAACATATTACAAAATGAAATATCTACACTATATACTCATCGCATATTTCTTTAGCATTTGTGTCGGATGTTCGCGTTTGGATAACAACATCTTTGATGAGACCCCGGCGGAAAGAATGAACAATGCATTGCAAAACACCACGAATGTACTTACTGCCGCCCCTTCGGGCTGGCTTATGGAGTACTATGCCACGCCGACCAGTTCGGGCTACCCGATTCTTGTTCAATTCAAAAAAAACGGACAAACTGTGATAGCCGCCCAAAACGAGTTTACAACTAACAAGGCTTACCAAACCGACAGCAGTGTATACAGCATGATAGGCGACGAAGGTCCGGTGCTTACTTTCAATAGTTACAATACGGTGTTACATGCTTTTTCAACGCCTGAAAATCCTGACGGGATTGGGCTAAATGGCGATTACGAGTTCATTGTAAAATCAACTACCCCTGACACTATCCGACTACAAGGTAAGAAACGTGGCAGTACTATACTGCTATCACGGTTAGCCTCAAACACCAACTGGAAAGCATACATTGAGGCCAACAATCAATTGGACAATACACTATTGGGAGGTAATTCGCCTAAACTAACACTGAAAACAGGAAACGTTAGCTATTATTTTTCAAAAGCAGATACTCATATATTCAAAGTTACTCCCAGCACATCGTCAGTCAGCTCTTTTAATATTCCATTTATCGTTACTCAAAAAGGAATAAAATTTTATTCAGACATCACGCTGAACGGAATAAACTTCAGATCCTTCAATTTGAATGCCGACCAATCAGCTTTGGTTAGCAACGAAAACAGTGCCTATAAAATAACGGGGATAGATGATTTGGCTTCGTATTTTTTGAGCAATGTGGTCAATTGGAGGCTAACACGGTCGGGAATGTCTGCATCTTTTCAGGCCAGTTTTGATCAGCTGACTCAATATCTTCAAAGTAGCGAAAATGCACAGAATATTGCTGTAAGTATCAAGTATTCGTCAGTCAGAAAATCATATGTCCTATCGATCAGCTATAGCACTGGCTCCGGTTATTGGGATCGGAATCTGGATATGGGCGTAAGCAGTTCTGGCAAAAACAGCTTAACAATAAGTTATAAATCGACAGGAGATGCAGAAGCGTTGAAACTGTATAACAACTCACAGGCATTAAAAGATATAGTGACCAACCTTAGCAACATTTTCACACTGAGTACAGCGGCCAGCATTAACCCACAAACCATCACGCTGACAAAAAATGGCAGCTTATGGGTTTCAATTACACAATAAACTACAGTATATCAAAAAGCTCGCTAAGTGATGTGATGGTTTTCATCACATCACTTTCTGTTTTAAGGCCGCCAGGATTAAACCACACATGATCAATTCCGGCATTCCTTGCACCAATTATATCAGTAGCCAGACTGTCGCCTATCATGAGCACTTCTTCGGCATTGGCATTGTTCAACTGCAAAGCGTATTCAAAAATCTGTGGATCGGGTTTCAGCGCTTTGGCCTCTTCCGACAACACGATATGATCAAAGTAGTGGTAAATGCCGGTGCTTTTCAACTTATTGTATTGCACTTCGGCAAATCCATTCGATACGATTGTAAGTGAATATTTTGCCTTCAGATACTCCAAAAGCTCACGAGTATGAGGAACCAATTCGGTGCGTGTAGGCATCATTTCCAGGTATTCGGTGGCAATTTGCTGAGCAATTTCTTCATTGTGCACCCCTACCTGCTTTAGCGGGTGCAGGAATCGCTCCCGGGATAAAAATTCTTTGGTCACTTCTCCCCGCCCGTACATATCCCACAGCTCAGCATTGCGCTTGGTGTAGATGGAAAAATACTGCTCAAAACTATCAAAATACTGATGCAGCTGCTTAGCGCTATAAATCTCGCTCAACGATATTCTTGCATTGGCATGAAAATCCCACAAGGTATCATCAAGATCGATAAAAATATATTTATACATACGATTCACTTTATTGTTTGGAGGGTTATTTCCAATTAAAAAAAATGCGTTTTCAAAGTTTGAAAACGCATAGATAAGTTTATTTAAATATTAGTCGACCTCAATTACCAGGTATTTACTAACACTCCAGAATTCTTCAGGTTCCACAATCAGCAACACAAAGTTGCCATTCTCTTTTTCAAGTGTATAGGACGATTTGGGATGATTGGTCAATATCTTTGCCCTGCTAGAATATAGTGGAATTGATTTCGTCTTGCGTGCATCAATCCGTACAAAATAATTCTTATTGAAGTCGCGTTGCAAAACTCTTTGCGAACTAAACAATCCATCGGAAGTAATAATCTTCTGCTGTTTCAGCTCACTTTTCGACCCGAAAGCATACCAGGCTGCATGGATAGCATCATCCTGCTCTTTTATTTTGGTCTCCTTGTTTTTATTTTCGGTAGAAAGTTCCTCAATATTTTGTTCCTTTTCGGCCACCGACGAGTTCAGCTGCACAATCAGAGAGTCTTTCTTCGACAATTCGGATTGCAACACAGCCACCTTATCCGTTTCATCTTCCAGCGCCTTGGTTAGTCGACTGATGGTTCGCTCAAGCTCTGTAGAACGAAGCGAGCTTCTTTTCAGTTTCGACTTTAAGCGCGCCAGTTCTTCTTTGTTGGATTGCAACATATCGTTCAGATAAGTCAGATCTTCATTGATTTTGTTGCGGGAATCGCCGTCAAGCTCCTGCCCCACCGGCTGTATCGACACTGTATTTTCGGTACTTTTTATCTTTTCAATGTTTTGTTCAATCTGGTTCAATGCCGCAAAATAATCATCCAATTCCTGTTGCATCTTGTGCTTCACATTCATCAGAGAATCGTTTTGAGCTTTCAAAGCCTGATATTCAGCAGATTGTTTTACGCAAGAGGTTCCTAATACAAGCGTAATGACCAATATTGGTAGAAATGATTTCATAAATGTAGGCTGAATTTTAATGTCCGTTGTGCGAAATATTGTAGCCTTATACAGTCCTGTTTTCAGGAAAAAAATCTGCGTTTGGGAACCGTTCTAAAGTTGCACAAAAGTAATCTTATTCCTGTAATCCTGCAACAATTACAACAATTTCTCCTTTAGGATTTTGAGCTGTAAAATGAGCGATCAGTTCCTCCAGAGTCCCTCTTTGGGTTTCTTCGAACATTTTGGAAATCTCGCGGGACACAGATGCACGTCGCTCTTTGCCCATCACTTCTGATAGTTGAGTCAATGTTTTCACCAACCGAAAAGGCGATTCGTAAAAAATCATCGTCCGTTTTTCAGTCGACAATTCGTTCATCTTCGTTTGACGACCCTTTTTCTGTGGCAAAAAACCCTCGAAGCAAAACCGATCGTTTGGCAAACCGGAAGCTACCAGAGCCGGAACGAAAGCCGTTGCACCGGGCAAACATTCCACATCAATATCATTTTCGACACACTGCCTTACCACCAGAAAACCGGGGTCGGAAATGGCAGGCGTGCCGGCATCAGAAATAAGCGCCACCGTCTGCCCGCTCTTGATGCGCTGTACCACACTTTCAACAGTTTTGTGCTCGTTGAATTTGTGATGCGACTGCATGGGCGTTTTAATTTCAAAATGCTTCAGTAAAATACCACTTGTACGTGTATCTTCTGCCAAAATAAGATCGGCTTCTTTCAATATTCGGATAGCTCTGAAAGTCATATCCTCCAGGTTACCCACCGGAGTTGGCACCACATAGAGTTTCATTTTATTTTTCACGGTTGTTTTCTTTGATAGTTTTATTGATAAAATAATCAGAACTTACGGCGCACAAGCTGGAAAAAGTCCTCGGCCGTTTCATTCTCTTCGGCCCATTTGTACTTCGACTTCAGAAAAGATTCCACTTCCTGATAAGTAGCCAACTGATTAATATAAGCAATCGTTTTATTCATATCTTCACCATTCGCATTGAAAAGCTCCCGCTGAAAACGGAAACGATCACCAATACTCATTGCCTGCTTGATATCCGTAATTTTTTTGTTGGCCAACACCGAACTAAGCGAATTATCTACCCCTTTTGCCAACAGCTCATTGCGAGAATGCGACACAGTTTCAGTAACTGCCACCTTTACTTCGGGCTCTACAATAGCTGCAATCGGCTCCGCAACAGTTTCATTTACAAGCTCTACTATCGGCTCTTCTTCGGGAGCTATCTCTACCGGCAATTCCTCTACGACAGGTTCTGGCTCCGAAATCGCATCGGGTTCTATCTGCAACAACTCCACCTCCACTTCGGCGGTCACTTCATCCAACACCGGCTCATTGGTTGCACATTGCACTTCCTCTTCAGCAACTTCCTGAGTTGGCACCACCTCAAATGCAATTGCCGCCACTTCGCGGGGAAGATCATCTGCTACGGCAGCTTCAATCTTTATTTCAGATGACTTCACATCTGCCAATTGCGATATATAATTCTGAATATCTTCAGCTTTGCGTTGTGCCAAAAGAATCATTGGCTTCGGATATTCAACCAGCTCCATAAAGCCCTCAGTAATCATATTCAATTCCTGAATGTCTTTACGAAGCAGCGTTACAATTAATTCTCTGTTCATATCTTTATGCTAAACAATGTTTGTTTTGCTATTTAATTTTTGATGGTAATTTGTATCTTTGTTGCCCGGCCAAATCTAAAACCGGTTATTGACTGTAAAGGTACAATAATCAACAGATAAACGAAAAAGAAACTAAAAAATTTCATCCCCACATCATGATTTATTCCGAACGAAATCACCCGAATCAACAACGCAGAGGCAGCATCGAAGTAATTTGCGGCTCTATGTTCTCGGGCAAGACCGAAGAGCTAATCCGCCGAATGAAACGCGCCAAATTTGCGAAGCAGGAAGTCGAGATTTTCAAACCTCAAATTGACACCCGCTATTCGGAAGATGAAGTTGTTTCGCATGATCGCACCTCTATACGTTCCACTCCGGTTGATTCATCGGGTAGTATTCTGCTAATGGCCGGCGATGTAGACGTGGTAGGCATCGACGAAGCCCAGTTTTTCGACGAAGGCATTGTAGATGTTTGCAGCCAGCTGGCCAACCAGGGCGTTCGTGTGATCATAGCCGGGTTAGACATGGACTTTCGGGGCGTTCCCTTTGGCCCCATGCCTGCGCTGATGGCCATTGCCGAAGATGTTTACAAAGTACATGCCATATGCGTGCGCTGTGGTGCCCTGGCTTATGTATCTCACCGGCTTGTGGATAGCGACAAGCGGGTTCTGCTGGGCGAAATGAGCGAATACGAGCCTATATGCAGGGAATGTTATGAAAAAACGAAGCAATAATTTTTAATCCTAAAATACAAGGCTTATGAACTCACGTCCATTTACATTCGACCGCGTCATTCGGATGCTCATCGGAATAGCTGTACTGGTTATCGTATTTTTACTCGTAAAACGACTAAGCGGAGTATTATTGCCTTTCATTATCGCCTGGCTATTAGCTTATTTGCTACAGCCCATAGTACATTTCTTTCAATTCAAACTAAAATTTAAAAGTCGGATTCTATCAATTGCCACTGTTCTCACCCTGTTTATCTCACTGATCACGGGTATTGTATTAATGCTGATTCCCATCGTTACCGACGAGCTACAAAAGGCAGCAAAACTATTGGTTAACTATTCCCAAACGGTCAACATCAACGATTACATACCCAGCAGTTGGCAAAGTTCTTTGCAATATTATTTTTCGCATCTGAATATTCAAAAAGCTCTTCGTGACCCCAATATCATGGATGCTGTAAAAAAAATAGCACCGCAAATCTGGGATCTGTTCAATAGTTCGATCGATTTTGTATTGGGCATTGCCGTTGTGATGGTCATTTTTCTTTATCTGGTTTTCATCCTGCTCGATTTCGAAAAAATATCTTCAGGAATGTTCTCCATCATCCCCCCAAAGTATCAGAAACTGTCCGGAGAAATAATTGAAGACTTAGAAATTGGCATGAATCGCTATTTCCGCGGACAAGCTCTTATCGCACTAATCGTCGGAGTTTTATTTATTATTGGATTCTCAATTATCCAGCTACCGATGGCAATTTTATTAGGTCTCTTGATAGGTGTACTCACTTTGGTACCTTATCTGAAAGCCCTTGGACTCATTCCCGCTGTATTGCTGGGAGTGCTACAAAGTGCCGAAACCGGTCAGAAATTTGGAACCGTACTTATCGCTATCGCCATTGTATTTATAGTCATTCAGGTATTAGAAGATTTTATTCTTACGCCAAAAATAATGGGAAAAGTCACCGGACTAAATCCGGCAGTTATCATGCTTTCGTTGTCCATTTGGGGAGCCCTCATGGGAATTGTGGGCATGATTATAGCTCTACCGCTTACTACTCTTATTATTTCGTACTACGGCAGGTTTGTTTTGGGTGTAAACGACGATGCCGATACAACCGAAGAATCAGGCAACTCAACAAATTGAATTTTATCACATTTCGCAGGCAGACACCGGAAAATAACGTTACTAAAATGTACAGTATTTTGTTGTAGCATTTTATTGAGACAATGTCGTTATTAATTCAGCCAGGTCAAAATTTTACAACAAGTAAATAAATTCTTTTCCATTGAAGCGCAGAAAAAAAAATATTTTTTTTCTGCGCTTTTTATTTTCATCAAACGCCCGTTCTATAAGGGTTTCAAAAAAATCATCTCTTAACCAATATTCATAAATATTAATGCAGATGATCATCACCTATTTTGAGTGTAATTTTATTATTATATTTGAATAGGAGCAGAATGACAATAGCACCACACCAACATAATTGATTGATATTCTGATGTTTGAAAAATAAAATATTTAGCATCCAAAAGTAGTATTTAATACTACTGTCATCATAAAAAATAGCAACAATACAGTTTATCTGTTCAGCATAATATCACCTAAAATACACCATTAAACGATTTAGGTATGAAAAAGAATACAATTTTACTATTATCGATTTTCTTGGGAATAGCCAGTAGTTCAATAGCACAAACAACTGTCACATTCCTAAATACAGGAAAAATGTATGTAGCCCCCGGAAGTACATCTACCAAAGTAGCATTGTATGTTCCTGATGCAATGCGCCATTTAGGTGCTTCCGTTGAGTTGATTCAAAACGGGATAACAGAATTAGGTGGTAACTTTTATCAGGATGCTACAAATAATATCTTCCCGATAAATGTCAGCACAACATTAACAACCAGCACCGGAAAGTTCAGGTTTGTAGGTGCTCATGCAGGGGTTAATCGCTACATAACCACACAATCAGCAGCAATCAGCACTTTCGACAGAGGGGCAGATTACATTGCATTCCCGACCATCGAAATCGACACGAACGATTCCATTGTCATTCCCGGCCGAATGGGTATTGATGCTTCATCAATTCGTATTTTGAACTCAAAAACCGGCAAGCTGATTCTTCGCTCCGAAGTCGTAGGCATAAATGCTTATGACGCTTCATTGCGCATCACTTCTCCTGGCACATCTGCCAGCCTTGTAGATGCTGGTGCAGTGGTAGTTGAGAGAGACATGACTACTTATCGCCCATCCAATAAATCGACGCAGCTCTTCGGGTTTGCTACTCCGTTCAAAAACACTCAATTGTCAGGCTATTTTGCTGGTAACTGGCTTCGTAGACCATTAGCGAATGGCACTTATGGACACACTGCTTACATTTATGGCGACAAAGACACTGCACCCGTTGATAACGTTATTGATGATGATCAATACATTTATTTGGCAGCTGAAAAACTGGTAGCAGGACAGGCCTATTTTGTAAAACCACGTCCTGAAAGCTATTCATATAGCGACCTGAAATCAAAATCGGGCTTGTGGTACACAGGAGAAGCCAACCCATCGGCCTACGACAAAGGCAAGTTCTATTTTAACGGGAAAGTATATACAGTAACACCTTACCGCGAACAACTATTTGCAGATGATGTATTATTTTCGAATAGCATCAACTCCAGCAACCTATCATCAACAGTTAACTGGCTGATTGGGAACTCCTACACTTGCCCTATTTCCATTAGCTTATTAACTGAGGCAATCCAAAATAGTGCACTTGTTTTTTCTCCTTATATCTATGTGTATCCTGCCGGAGCTATGACGTATCAACCGTTTAATTTGAACGGCGGAATTCAAACTATCAACCTGGAAGAGATTCCCGCCATGACACCATTCATGATTCGTGTGTCTAAAGGTCAGGCTCAAAACGGGTCATTAAGTATCACTAAAAGTATGCTCAGACATGCATCGGTGGCTCACAACAATCCCGAAAAAACAAGAGCGGCGTCCAATGTCAAATCGTCAGCTTCAGCCGTCGTAAATCAGGTCGTTTTTAAGGTCTATCCATCGGACAATGCTAATATCTACGATGTTGCATCGATCGGATTAAGAGCAGATGCATCCACAGGAAATGATTCTTACGATATGGCAAAGGCGTATGTAAATGATGATAACATTTTTCAGCTTTACACACTGTCATCTTCTCAGGCAAAACTATCCAGCAATGGACTACCATTGACTGCCGACAGCATAACATTAGCCCTTGCACCCTCAAAATATGGAGGTAACTATGTTCTTTCGACCAAATATGCCGAAACGCTCACTACTGAAGGTCTTTGGATATATGATACAAAAACAAAGACAACAACTGACATGAAAACCAGTTCATACAGCTTTACATCCGAAGCTACAGATGTTGTAAATCGTTTTTTGATAACATTCAGAAGACCCGTAATCACCGAAAACGAAACAGCCATCAGCGGACTAAACATGTACTGTTCCAACGACAAAGTCATCATCAAACAATTAACATCCTCTGACATGGGAAGCACAGTAAAGATATTGGATGTACAAGGAAAAGTTTTAAGAGACATTACTGTTAGCAATTACCCGGAAATGACTGTCAATATTTCGGATCTCATGCCCGGCGTATATGTAGCCTCACTCAGAGGCATCAGATCGACAATTGGAAAATTCATTATCAGCAAATAATCCATCACAGTAACAGAATCGGTTCTATCACAAACAAGCTACAGGTATGAAAAACAAAAGCATACAATGGTTGATTAGTTCAATCTCAATATTCGTACTGGGATGTACGATTTACTATTTCGTTCAGTACTTTAAAGGCAAAGATCCCAGGTATAATTATACTGTGGAACAAAGTTCAAAAAAGGCTAAACAGAAAAAACAAAGCACCATCCTTATGGCGCAAAGTAATGAGCAAAGCAAAACGGTGGAAATCGAAAAAAATATCATTCCACAAAAAGCTGCAGAAAAAGAACTTACAGTCAAAAAAAATATCAAAAGAAATACTGCAACTGCAAAGGAAAACAAACAAGAGGAATTTAACTCTGAATGGCTTGTAATTGACAATCAACCGGAGAGCAACGTAATAATAACCGAAAGCACCACTCCTGACGAAGAGTATGTAGCAGAAAATTTACAACCAACAAAATCGGAAGCTGAAACCAGCCAACTGATTAATATGGTAGAAGAGTACCAAAACAATTATTTCACGGTTCAGAACAATACAGGACAAACAAACATACCGGGCATTACAAACACATTGTCCAACACCAATGACAACAGCCAATTAATTGCGATGGCCGACAATAGCAATTTAACTCAGAGCAACATAAAAGGCCCTATGAAGGCAACCGGAACTGGCGCTGGCGAAGACCCATTTAATACCGGAGTCGGAAATGATAATACCACAACATATAATGACAATAATGTAATGGGGTCGTTACCTGTTGGCGATGGAAACATCTTTCTATTTATATTAGTAGCTATTACCTCCTGTATCAAATTTTATAGAAACAAAAAATCATCAATAAATTTAGTATAATCCATAAAATCAGCCCATATGAAAAAGTTTTTTTTAGCAATAGTTGTCATTACTCTAGGAGTATGCTGCAATGTAGATGCACAGGTTACAATAGGAAACAACACAACCCCTGATGCAAATGCCATTTTGGATTTGCAAAGTAACAGCAATAAAGGATTATTATTGCCACGGGTAGCACTTGTCGCTACAAATAATGCCTCGCCAATGTCTGCCCATACTGCTGGTATGACAGTGTACAACACCGCCACATCGGGCAGCAACGAATATTATGTATCGCCTGGTTTCTATTACAATGACGGCACAAAATGGGTTCGCTTATCCATGGGCTATACCAATTGGTTTTATATGCCATCCGTATCATTCGACACCTCTGTAAATGCCACTGGCCTTAGCAAGAATTTATACACATTGTATTACAATCAATTCAAAACCCCTTCTGTAAGAAGTTCCGGTGCACCTACTGCCATCCCATATATGCCGGCAGCTACTGATTTGTACTACTATGTAACCGACTATGACACGAATGTATTTGCCAACATCAGCATCACTGCAAGCGGAGTTATGACATATGATGTCATTTCAAATGCCACTGCATGTTCATACATCAATATCGTTTTTGTACTAAAATAGAACAAAACGAATATCTCTTTATTACTGCGAAAATAAAAGCAAGCAGTACATGTTTCATTTTGCGCCAACACAATGCTTATGAAAACTATAAAAATACTACTAATCATAATTTTAAGCACCATATTTAGTTCAACTTACGCGGCCGACTGTTCGTTGAATGCTGGTATCCCTCAAACTGTTTGTACGAGTAGTGTCACCTTAACCGGTAGCTATTCCGGCAACTTTAGTGGTACACCGAGCACACTATGGACTCAAACCAGCGGGCCTTCGGCAACTATCACGAGTGCAGCATCGCTATCTACAACAGTTACCGGGCTTGTTGGAGGCAATACCTACGTATTTAGGCTATCTTCAACCTGTGCGGATGGCTCTCCTACCTATGACGAAGTTACCATTAGTGTTAGTAATTTCCCTACAGCCTTTGCAGGCAACGACACCACCATATGTACAGGAACAACAAAATTAAATGCCACCGCTCTAAAAGCTGGTGAAACAGGCGTATGGTCAACCATATCTGGTGGTAATGGAATTACGTTTGCCTCCTCTACAAATCCAAAATCAAACATCACACTGGCAGCTGGAGTAAATAATTCAGGAACTGCCGTGTTCAGATGGACAGTCACCTCTACTGCTACGGGCTGCACTGCCTACGACGATGTAACTATAACAAAATATGCTGCTGCAACTTCCGTCACAGCAACAGCAAGTGCCACTTTATACAGCTGCTACAACACCACAACACAAGCAACTCTGAACGGTTCTGCCTCCGGAGGTGGAACCACAGGAGAATGGGTTACGGTATCAGGGCCTAACACTCCAACCTTCAGCAACAAAAACGCCTACAATACAACAGCAAGCAATCTCATTCAAGGCACTTATGTGTTCAGATGGACTGTTACCACACCTTGTGTGAGCGGATCAGCAACAGAAACTATTACTGTCCCTGCTCCTACTGGTGCTGCATCAACAGCTCAAATCACAGTAAGCGGTATAGGTACCTTAACTGCCAACCAAACACTAACATTATGTGATAAGGTTGATTCGATCGTATTGGTGGGAAGTACCTACAACACAAGCAATGAAACAGTAACATGGTCAGTTTCAGGAACTGGATCATTGCGCAGTACCAACACCCGGAACACTGTTCTTTACGGACTCAACGGGATAAATTCAGCAACAGTAACATACACAATCAACAGAACAGGAGGTTGCAGCAGTAGTGCCACAGGTACAATCGCTTTCGAAGCCGGTCAAACTCTCGGTATAACTAATTCAAAACCTCTGGTACTCGGTTGTGGTTCAACAAGCACTACTATCAATGTAAGCCAAACAGGTACAGCCACTCCTCAATGGGCTATCATAAGCACTCCGTCCGGGTCAGTGGGTTCACCAACATACACCAATTTTTCAACAAATGCCACGACATCCTTTAATCTCACAGGGCTTAGCCTGGCAGGCACTTATACCATACGGGTTAGAAAAGCAGTGGGTAGTTGTTCAACCATTTTTGACGATATCAACATTATTGTTTCTCAATCTCCTTCAGCATCTAATGCGGGATCTGACCAGGCGTTAGCGTGTAACATTACATCAGGAGAATTGGTTGGAAATACTCCGTCAGTAGGCACCGGACGCTGGAGTCAGATAAGCGGGCCTAACACCGCAACATTAGCAACACCAACGGCTCCAAAATGTATTGTATCCGGGCTTAGTGCCGGATTATATCAATTCCGCTGGACAATTAGCGGAGGCATCAACTGTTTAGATAACTACGATGATGTTTTCGTACGAATAGCTTCAACTATTCCATCTGCAGCAAATGCCGGAGCTGATCAGGCCATATGTAATAGTACGCCTCTTTATCTGAGTGGAAATACACCCGCAAGCGGCGAAACCGGAACATGGACTGTATCACCTTCTACTGGAATCACATTCTCTAATGCAAACTCGCCAACTGCTGTAGCATCTGGCCTTGCATCAAGCAGCACATACACTTTCACCTGGACGATTTCAAACAGATGTGGTTCAACAGCCGATAATATGATAGCAACCACCAGTGCTACTGTAGGGCCAATCGCTGCATTAGCAGGAGCTGATCAATGTCTGAGTTCTGGAACGACTACCGCCACATTGGCTGGCAACAACCCATCGCCAGGAACAGGATTATGGACTAAATTATCAGGTGGTTCGGCAACTGTTACAAATGCAAGTTTATATAACACTACGGTTACTGGTTTATCAAATGGCACGTACACATTTGAATGGGCTATTACCCGAAATTCGTGTACTATTACGAGAGACACTGTCACCATCACTATTTCAGCCGCTGCAACAACTGCCAACGCAGGTGCTGACCAACTAGCTGTATGTGGTACAACAGCTACATTCGCAGGAAATACACCAACAACAGGTACCGGAAGATGGACACAATTATCCGGAGGTACTGTTGCTACAATTACTGACCCTGCAAATCCAACATCTACAGTTACAGGACTTAGCGATGGACAGTACATTTTCAGATGGACAATTTCGAACGGTGCATGTAGCAGTAATTCTGATGATGTTACTTTATATGTATCAACCCCTCCAACTGCACCTAATGCAGGATCAGATGCTGTGGTATGTAATGGATCAACATACACAATGGCTGGGAATCAAATCACTACGGGTACTGGCTTTTGGAATCTGGAATCAGGACCAAACGCACCAACAATAACTAACAATTTATTGTACAACACTGCTATTTCGGGTTTAATTGCCGGAACATATAAACTGACATGGAATAGTAGAAATGGATTGTGTTATGGCACACCCGACACAGTGGCTATTACAGTCATTCCTACTGCAAATGCCGGATCTGATCAAACCATATGTGGAACTACTTCTGTTTCATTAGTCGGTAATGTAAATACAAATGGTACATGGTCAATTCTTTCGCCGGCACAAAGCACCGAAGTAATTACACAACTAAATGGTTATTCGGCTATTATAACGAATCTAAAAACAGCTACCGCTTACACTTTCAAATACACTCTTTCGGATGGAAGTTGTAACTCATCAGACAATGCTGTTATTAACGTATTAGCAACCCCAACAACGGCTGATGCAGGTACGGATCAGACGGTCTGTATCACAGACGGTTCAGCTTCGACAGCCATAACATTAGCTGGAAACAGCCCTAGCGTAGGAACAGGCTCCTGGACAAGGTCGCCATCAACAGGTACAATCTCATCAGCCAGCGCTTACAATGCTACTGTTACCGGATTGACACCCGGTTTATACACCTACACCTGGACAATATCCAATGGAAATTGTACATCTGCCGACGTTGTTCTTATTCGTGTATCGAAAGTAACTGCAAAATCAGCCGGGGCTGATCAATCAGTGTGTGGTTCTACAGCTACACTTGCAGCAGAAGCTGTTACATCAGGCATTGGAACCTGGAGTCAGGTTAGTGGACCAAACACAGCTACAATAACCTCGACAATATCAAACACATCAACCGTAACCGGACTAATTAATGGCACATACGTATTCAGATGGACCGTAACAGATGGTGGTTGTACCGGAGCAAGCGATGACATGCAATTAACAGTAGCAACTGCTCCTACAACTCCCAATGCAGGTGCCGATCAAACTTTGTGTAATGCCACTTCAACTACATTGGCCGGAAATACAATTTCTACGGGAACAGGAACATGGAGCCAAATTAGCGGCCCAAACACTGCCACTATTACAAGTGCTAACAGTCCTACATCTACATTGACCGGACTTATCCCCGGAACTTATGTATTTCAGTGGACAGCTACGAATGGATCATGTGCTTCATTAACCGACCAAATGACCATCACAAATTATAATTTACCTACAACAGCCAATGCAGGAGCAGATTTTCATGCTTGCCTATATTCGACTTTAAGTATGGAAGGAAATGCACCTACATATGGAACAGGTCTTTGGTCACAGGTTTCGGGAAATAGTGTAACCTTTACAAGTCCTACATCACCGACCTCAACAATCACCGGAGCTATTGCAGGCACTTATGTTTTCAGATGGACTATCTCAAATGGCAATTGTACTACGTCTTCAGATGACGTAACCGTGACGATTGATAATCCAACGACCATTGCCAATGCTGGAACTGACCAAACGATTACTAACAATTACACTACGATGACGGCGAATACCATTTTGGTTGGTTCAGGCTTATGGACTAAAGTGAGCGGTCCTTCGGGTGGCACAATTACAAGTCCTACAGCAGCAACCACTACTGTAACAAATCTTTCTTCCGGTACTTATGTGTTCCGGTGGACAGCAACCAACATTTCCTGCTCAAGCTATGATGAAGTTACAGTTATATACAATGGTACTTCTTGTATTATTTCAAACAAAATGATTCAGCATAAACTGAGATAGTTTTAAGTAGTTATATTAAGGATAAATTGATTGATTTTTTGATGAAAAGCCCCCGAATGGAAATCACCATTCGGGGGCTTCTTCATTATATAAAAATATTCTTATCCTTTACGGATTGCTTCCACTTCAGCCACCGTCTTCGGCTTCACTTTTGTTCCCAGGCGGCGTGCACCGTTTTCAGTCATCATGTAATCTTCTTCG